>JAMJFU010000054.1 GCA_023544525.1 Anaerolineae bacterium
ACCCTTCCAGCCCTCAAAGCCCTCGTTCGGCAGGCCATAGATCACCATGCCCTGCAGCGGCAGCTCCTCCTCACTCCGATAGGAAAAGACCGTGCCATCCTTGATATCCAGGTCCGCCGGGTCCTCACCCCAGTGCCCGGCGACTACGTCCAGGATCTTTTGCCGGGCGTCCAGGGCTGCGGCGCGCACTGCGTTGCCCGTCGACCAAGTGATGCGACTGGCGACCGTTTGCCATTCGTAGGGGCTGTACTTGGTATCCACCGGCACCGAGACGCGGACCCACTCAAAGGGCACCCCCAGTGCCTCGGCCGCCATCTGGGCCAACACCGTAAAGGCCCCTTGACCCAGGTCTTGGGCACCGATAGAGACGTTGACCGTCGCGTCCTCGTTAAAGCGCACGATAGCTGCACTGCCTGGGTTGGGCGGCATGGCCGGTGCCTTCCACATGATGGCCAGGCCCTTGCCCCGCTTCTTGTGCGGTGCTGACGGCGCACCCGTTCTTCCCCAGGCGACCGCCTCAGTCACCTTGTCAATGCAGGCCACCAGGTCGACCGGCGGCATCTCCATGCCGGTCAGGATCGTGTCGCCGCTCTTGACGCAATTGCGGCGCCGGAACTCGGCCGGATCCATGCCGATCTGCTCTGCGAGCTGGTCCATGATCTGCTCGATGCCCCAGTGGATCTCGGGCATGCCAAAGCCGCGCATGGCGCTGCCGATGGGTTGGTTGGTATAGACGCAGTAGGAGTCACCCTTGACGTTGGGGATGCGGTAGGGCCCCGTGCACGAATAGCCTGCGGCCCGGGCGATGTTGACCCCGTAATCGGTGTAGGCACCGCCACCAAAATAGTAGCTGGTCTCCATGGCCAGCAGGTTCCCCTCGGCGTCGCAGCCGATCTTGGTATCGGCCACCAGGCTCTGGCGCACGGTGGTGCCGATAAACTCTTCCTCGCGCGTCATGCGCAGTTTGACCGGGTGGCCCTTCACCGCCCGGGCCATGGCCACGGCGCAGACCTCCATGGAGATGCCGGCCTTGCCCCCGAACCCACCGCCGACGTAGGGCGACACCACCCGCAGGTTGCCATGGGGGATGTCCAGGCTCTGGGCGATCAGGTCACGCTGGGCAAAGGGTGACTGGGAGCAGGTCCACAACGTCACCTGCCCCGCTGGGTCCCACAGGCCGACGGCTACGTGCGGCTCGATGGGCACGTGTTGGATCTGGGGTAAGCGGAACCTCTGCTCGACGATGGCAGCGCACTGGGGCCACGCTGCTTCCACGTCACCCCGCCGCAGCTTAAAGTGCTCCGAGATGTTGCTGCCTGGCTGGGGGAAGATAAAGTTGGCCACCTGGTACTCGCCGAGCTCCGGGTGGAGCAGTGGCGCCTCCGGCTGGGCAGCGACCACCGGGTCAAAGACGGCGGTCAGCACCTCGTACTCGACCTCCACCAGCCGCGCGGCCTCTTCGGCGACCTCCTCGCTGCTGGCCACGACCCCGGCCACCGGCTCTCCCACATAGCGCACCCGGTCGCGGGCAAAGATGGGCCGGTCAACCAGGTACAGGCCGATGTTATTGGTCAGGTCCCGGCCGGTGACCACGGCTTTGACGCCAGGCAGGGCCAGTGCCCTGGCAGCGTCGATGCTCTTGACCAGCGCGTGGGCGTGCGGGCTGCGCACCAGGCGCCCGTAGTACAGGCCCGGGCCAAACTGCATGTCGTCGGCATAGATCGCCGAGCCGGTCACCTTCTCGTAGGCGTCAACGCGTGGTACGCTCTTGCCCACGGGCTCAGTTGTCAGGCCGCTCTTGCCCGGTGCCATATCACTGACCTCCCTTTGCCGCGCCGTCCTGTGCGACGTCCTCGATCGCCTCGATGATCCGAACATAGCCCGTGCAGCGGCACAGGTTGCCCACCAGTGCCTCTTTGATCTCCTCCTCGGATGGCTGGGGGTTCCCCTGCAGCAGGGCATGGGCGGTGATCAGCATGCCCGGCGTGCAATAGCCACATTGGATGGCATTGTGCGCCACGAACGCCTCCTGTAGCGGGCTCAGTCGTCCCTCAGGTGCCAGGCCTTCGACGGTGAGGACCTCCTGGCCATCCGCCTCGACGGCCAACATCATGCACGAATTGACCGGCTCGCCGTTGACCAACACCGTGCAGGCGCCGCATTCCCCGGCCTCGCAACCGTTCTTCGTCCCGGTCAGGCCCAACTGTTCCCGCAGCATCTGCAGCAGCGTGGTGTTGGAGGCCACGTCCAGGCACTCCTGGGCGCCGTTGACGGTTACTGTGATCGCATGTGTCGTCATTCGGTCCTCCTTGTCGGCAGTCGATTACACAGAGATGCGCAGAGGAGACACAGAGATACACGGAGAGGCATTTCGTCTATGCCTCTCGCCGCATTCCCAGTCCGGTCTGTGTAGTGCCGTTTCACTCTATTCAGCGATTTCAGTTGATAAACCTGCGGATGCCGTTCTTCAGCAACTTGACGTTGAAGTTGATAAGCAGCCCGATTCTGCATCCAGAGAACCTGAGATAGGAGAGAATCTGTGCCTCGTGAACAGGGGCAAGCTGTTCTACCACTTTGAGCTCAAGGACCACTTCCTGTTCGACTAGGAGATCCAGCCGGTATCCCTGGTCCATCCTGATGTCCTTGTACACCAGAGGCAGCGCCTTTTGCCGCTCGACTGCCAGGCCCAAACGTTCCAGCTCATAGGCCAGGCACGTTTCATAGGCTGACTCCAACAAGCCAGGCCCCAGATGACGATGCACCTCGATAGCTGCCCCGATAATCTGACTCGTCAATGCATTCAGCTCGGTCAGATTCCTCGACGTTTTCTCTCTGTGCATCTCCGTGTCTCCTTCGTGTACCTCTGTGTCCAGCCACAATCGGTCATGCCAATAGCTGGGCCCAGACGTCGCGAAGGGCACGCAGCGTCAGGGTGCGCACCATGGCCCGCTGGTATTCGGCAGTGCCGCGCACGTCGCTGATCGGGCTGGAGGCGGCCATGGCCTTTTCCGCGGCCCCGGCAAAGGCTGCTTCTCCGGCCGGCTGGCTGGCGAGGTGAGCCTCGGCCTCAGAGGCTCGCACCGGCGTGGGCGCGACTGAGCCCAGAGCAATGCGGAATGCATGCCGGCCGTCGCCATTGCCAAAGCCACAAACAGCCACCCCCACCAGCGAGAGATCCCCGCTGCGGCAGCGTCCTAGCTTGAGGTAGCGCGCTGCCGCCCTGCTGGGCGATGCTGGGATGCGGATGCCGACCATCATCTCTGCCGGCCGGAGCGCCGTCTGGCCTGGCCCGCGGAAGAATTCGCCCGCTGTCACGGCCCGCTCGCCTTGCAGCCCGTACAGGAGGAACTCGGCCTCCAGCACCAGGGTCGCCGGCGCCGTGTCGGCGCAGGGCGAAGCATTGCACAGGTTCCCGCCGATGGTCGCCCGGTTGCGGATCTGGTAGGAGGCCACGGTCCCTGCTGCCTGGGCCAGGACCGGGTAGCGTGCCTGCACGACAGGATGGCGGGCCAGCTCATTCATCGTCACGGCGGCGCCAATGGTCAGGCCCGTCTCGTCGTCATGGTCTAGCTGCCGCATGCCGGGCAGCTGCTTGACGTCAATCAGGACCCGGGCCCCGAACCGCCCCTCCCGGAGCCCGGGAAAGAGGTCGGTGCCGCCCATCAGCAGGCGCGCGTCCGGTCCATAGTCCTGTAAAAGCGTAACCGCCTCATCGGCGGTGCTGGCCTGCACATAATCAAAACGGGGTAGGCCTGGTCTGGCAAACACCTGGTACCTCCTTCAGCCCTCTAGCAGGAAACCCTGTACGTGCTCCCAGATCATGTCCAGGTGATCGTTGAGCACGTGGCCTGCCTCGACTTCGAACAACTCGACCTGTTCCGGGTGCTTTACTGCATACCTGCGGCTCGTGCCGACGGGCACGACGTTGTCCTCCCGGCCGTGGATGATGCGTACCGGTTTGGCGGGTGGCACACCTTCCTGGTATTGCTGGCCGTCGACGTAGAACCCAAACTCCAGGGGGATCTTGCCGCCAAAGCCATAGTGTGGCACGCGCACCGTGCCCCGCTTCCGCCAGATCTCGATCTCTTCCTCCGAGAGCCAGTCGAGCCGCCAGCGCAAGAGCGGTGCCAGCAGCAGGATCTTGCCCACGTTGCCGTAGCGGTGGGCATAGTACATGGCCACCAGCCCGCCGAAAGAGCTCCCCATCAGCTGAACCGTCTCGATCTCCCGGTCCACTACGTACTGGCGCAACCGGTTGATGGCACCCGTCGTCGTCAGGTATCGAAAGTCGGTGGGAGTCGGATTCAGATCTATGGCGTGGAAATCGACGCCGGGTAGGTCCTGGCCCTGGTCGTGCAAGTACTTGGCCTTGGTCGATCGGGACGAGGATGCGAAACCGTGTATGAAAATGATGGTCGTGCCGTTCATGAACGCCTCCTCTGCCCCCGCCACCGGCTGCCGCTGTGGTCACGCGCTCAACCTTGCCGGTAGCCAGCCCTCGAACGCCGCGCTTTTCAGAGCGATCGGGGGATACCCTCACAGGCCCGGGTCGGGATCGCCGGCCTTGGCTTGGCCCAGGCGTCAACAGCTCAGAGCGCGGGAGACGGGAGCTCGGCTATTCCTTGAGGTAGGGTACTCCCAGCGCTTCGGGCTTGGCCGCTCCCCAACGGATCCTGAACCACTTGCTGGCCATGATCAGCAGGACGATAATGGTTGTGACAAAGGGCACGGTCCGCCACAGGTAGCGGGACATCACACCGGGGAGCACAAGCTGCGGGTTGAGAGATAGTTGCCAGAGTGTGCCAAACAGCAACGAACCCCCGAGCAGGATCCAAGGATTCCAGGTCGAGAAAAAGACCAGGGCCAGGGCAATGAATCCCCAGCCCATGAGAAAGTTATAGTTCCAGACCGGGTTGTAGAAGAGCGAGTAGACGGCGCCGCCAAAACCGCCCAGCATGCCGCCCACCATGACACATAGGTAGCGAGTCCTGGCGACGCTGATGCCCGAGACCTCGGCCACAGCCGGATTCTCGCCCACCGACCGTATCCTCAACCCCAGGCTTGTTTTCGAGAGCACGAACCAGGTGACCAGGACCAGGACGAGCCCCAGGTAGAAGAACGGCGACAAGCCAGAGATGGTCGGGATGCGGTCCATGCCCAGAGGCCCGGTGTAGGGGTTGCCGATATAGGTCGTCAGGCCAAAGCCCAGGATCCAAATGCCCATGCCCACCACCACCTGGTCCGCGCCCAGTGTCACCGAAAAGAACCCGTGCATCAGGCCTAGCAGGCCGCCGATGGCAATGGCGACGACAAAACCGAGCAGGTAGCTCTCGCTCAGTTGTGCGGCGATAAAGCCCAAGGTCGCGCCAAAGAGCATCACGCCCTCGATGCCCACGTTGAGGATGCCCGAGCGCTGGTTGATGAGCTCCCCGAGTGCGGCGAGGGTAAAGATCGTCGAAGCTTCGAGGCTTCTAGCGAAAAACTCCCACATCCACGGTCTCCTCTAGTTCCGGACCCTTTGCCAGTACCAGCCTGTACCGGTAAAAGAACTGGAAAGCGACAAGCGTAATCATCAGCACCCCGAGTAGCGCATAGTCGACGCCAAAGCCGATGCTCAGCTGTCCCTGGACGAACCGACCGCCTACCGTAAGCCCAGCAAAGAGCAGAGCGACCGGAATGGCTGCCAGGGGGTTAGCCAGCGAGATAAGGCCGCAGATGATGCCATAAAAGGCCAGGTCACCGAAATAGCCATAGTTTCGGGCGATCTTGTAGACCCCCGGCACAGCCGCAAAATAGTGGTAGCCGGCCATCCCGGCCAGGGCCCCGCCCACGACAAAAACCAGGATGGAGATCTTGACTGTGCTGACCCCGGCATACTGGGCAGCCGCCGGACTTAGCCCGTGGGCCCGGATCTGGTAGCCGATCTTGGTCCTGGCGAATAGGAAGTACAAATAGATGGCAAAGCCCAGAGCCAGCAGCAGCGTAAAGGGAACGTTGCTGACCAATGGTGCATGGACCGAAGCTGGCAACTCAAAACTCTCTCCGCGCCCACCGGGGTTCATGAAGGCGCCGCCCTCCTTAATCATCAAGGCCACCAGCCAGTAGGCGATAAAGTTCAACATCATGGTCACGACGATCTCGTTGATGTTGAGCTTACCCCTCAAGAACCCGGCGATGCCTCCCAGTACGCCGCCACCCACGGCGGCACCGAGCAACATCAGCGGGATGACGATCTCGGCCGGGAGATCCGCGCTGCGCGACACTTTCCCGCCAAAGGCATACAGGACACCAAAGGCCGCCAACGCGCCCACATAGAACTGGCCGGCCATGCCGATATTCCATAAGCCCGCCCGGAAGGGGATGATGAAGGCAAAGCTGCACAGCAACAAAAAGATGAAGCGGTTGATCGTAGGTGGCAGGCCAAAGGGGTTGGCAAAGGCATATGAAAGGATCTCCCGGTAGGCCAGCAGCGGGTTGATCCCGGCCAGGACAAAGATGATGCTAAAGAGCGCCAGGGCAAAGAGGATGGCCAGGATCGAGATGCTCGCTGCTTCCCAGCCCGATACCGTCAACCTCTTCTCCAACTTGAGCTCGTACCTGCCGAGCCTCATCTCGCCGCACCCCCCGTGACCGAACCGGCCATCAGAGCGCCTACGATGTCCCGCCTGGCCTCCTCGCCCGGGATGATACCCATCAGTTCGCCTTCGTAGATCGGCGCTACCCAGTCACTCAATGACAGTATCTCGTCGAGGTCTTCGGAGAGGAGAAGGATGCCGGCCTTCTGCTTTTTGGCCTCGATCAGCTTATTCCGGACGAACTCTGTCGCACCGACGTCAAGGCCCTGGGTGGGCAGGTTCGCGATCAGGAGTCGCGGTTTGCGCGACAACACGCGCCCCAGGATCAGCTTCTGCAGGTTCCCACCGGATAGGGTCTTTGCCTTCGAGTCGGGACCTGTCGTCGCGACGCTGTATTCGGAGACGATCTCCTTCGTCAGCCTGCGGATGCCCCGGTAACGGACCACGCCGCCGCGGCAATAATCCTCGTCAAAGTAGTAGTTCATAGTGACGTTCTCTACCAGTGAGAAATCGCCGATGGAGCCCACGTCGACGCGTTCGGCCGGGACGTAGCCCATGCCCCTCCGCCATCTCTCCAGGGCGGACGCACGGGTGATATCCGTGCCATCCAGCCACACCGTGCCCGCCTCTGCCTTGCGCAGCCCGGCCAGGACCTCGGCCAGCTCGTGCTGGCCGTTCCCAGAGATGCCGGCGATACCAAAGATCTCACCTTCGCAGATCGAGAAGGATACGCCCTTCAGAGCCAGATAGCCCTTGTCACTTGCAGCAGACAGGTCTTCCACCTGGAGAATTGGCTGGCCTTTCTCGGCCTTTACCCGTTCCAGCCGGAAGATGACTTCCCGGCCCACCATCTCCTTGGCCAAGCTCTGCTCGGTCGCCCCCTCTGTTTGTAGCCGGGCCGTCACTTTGCCCTGCCTCAGGACTGTCACCCGGTCGCTCACGGCCAGCACGATGGGCAGTTTGTGGGTGATAAAGGGCACGATGGCCAGCTCATCCTGGGTCATGGCCTGGATAGAGGACAGCAGTTTTTTGGTCTCGGGCGGTGCCAGGGCGCTCGTTGGCTCGTCCAGGATCAGGATCTTGGCCCCGCGGTAGAGCGCCTTCAAGATCTCTACCACCTGCTTTTCACCCTCTGCCAGTTGCCATACCTTCGCCTTCAGGTCGACGCTGAATCCATATCGCTCGCAGAGTTCGCCGATTTCAGCTTCCGCCCGTTTGAGATCCAGGATCTTGCCCGCTTTTGGGTGTCCCAGGATGATGTTCTCCAGCGCGCTGTGCGCCGACACCAACCTGCGGTTCTGGTGGACCATGCCGATGCCGAGGTCGATGGCGTCCAGCGGCGATCGAAACTTGACCTGTTGGCCGCCGATCCATATCTCGCCTTCGTCTGGCTGGTACAGACCAAAGAGGATGTTCATCAAGGTGGTCTTGCCGGCGCCGTTCTCACCAAGGATGGCGTGGATCTCGCCGGCCCTGATCTCGAAGTGGATGCCGTCGTTGGCGACGACTCCTGGAAAGCGTTTGGTAATGCCTCGGGCCTCCAGTACTGTTTCCCCGTGTCTTACTTGTTCGAGAAGCACTTTTCGAACTCGTCTCCCCCCGTTGGGCTCAAGCTGCAGTTGGCGCGAGGCTCCCCCTTTGGCCTATTACCCAAGGGGAGGAGCCTCGCCCTCCATGTGCTAAAGGATGTGACACAGCAGCACGATAGGCTGGCTATCGGACCGCCTGCTACTCCAGTACTTCGACGCCTTCCAGGTCAAAGTTGAACTCGGCCAGAAGCCATTCTGCAGTGGGCTCTTCGCCTGCGGGCTTGACGACGGTGCCTGCCTCTGGGATGGGCAGCCCTTCCAGGTCCAGCCCTGTGCCGTTGCTCACGAATTCGTGCTCGGTGAAGGGATCCCACTCACCAGAGATCATCTGCTCGCGCCGCTGCTCGACGGCCTGAACGATCTCGTCCGGGATCAGGGGTAGGGCGGCCGGGCTGATGGCGTCGACGCCCACCTTGCCGTCGTTCATGATATCGACTGTCAACAACTCGGCGCCATCGGCCAGGGTCATGGACGATTCCATGCCCAGGTACAGCACCGTCTCTGGATTCTCCTCGCCGGCCAGCCATTCCTGCAGCATGTGCTCGTACAGCACCTCCCAGCGCGTATCGAAGGAGATGGCGACCGTGTCGGTGCTGGACCAGCCATGGAAGCCGACGATGTCCATGTCCTTGCCCACGAACCAGATGCCCTGCTCCTGAGCGACGTCCAGAGGTGAGCCAGAGTCGGTCTGCTGGGTCAACACGTCGACGTTGTACTGGCTGACGAGGGTGGTGGCGATATCCCGCTCCTCGTTGGGCAGGTACCAGTCACCCACGTACTGGATGTAAATGCTGACCTCTTTGCCCAGCATCTCCGCGCCGTCCTGCACGCCCAGGATAAAGCCGTTCTGCCGGCGGATGACCTGGACCGAGGGGAAGGCCGAGACGATGCCGATGTTGCCCGTCTCGGTCAGTGCTGCGGCGACGAGCCCTTCCAGGTACAGCGCCTGGTACTGCCGGGGGAAGAGCCGGATGAAATTCCGCTTCGTGGTCAGGTCGCTGGCGATGATGGAGCCAAAGTAGACGTCAGGGTACTGGTCGGCGATGTCCTGTAGGGGCAGCCCCATGAACTCGGCGTTGCCCACGACAATGTCCGCCCCGTTGGCGATCATCTCTTCGGCGTAGGGTACCGTCAGGTCCGGTCCCACTTCCTCCCTGAAGACATAGTCGACGTTAGGGTACTTGTCGGCGATGCGCTTGCCCGCACGGTCATGGGCAGCAGACCAGGTCGTGCCTTCAATGATGCTGAAATGCTCGATCGCTAACGTCGCACCCTCCTCTGTTTCTGGGGGCGCCTCTGCTTCGGGTTCTGTTGGTGCCGGTGCTTGGGTGGCTGCTGGCGGTGCTTCCGTGGGTGCCGGCGTCGCTCCACAGGACGTCGATGCGATGACTACCGCGGCCAATAGTAGGGGGATGACGATCATCCTCCATGCCTCTGTCCCTTTCCGGAAAAGCTTGCCCTTCATGTGCGTCTCCTCCTTCTCACTGAATCTTGGGGTGGCGTACACTCACAGCCATGCGCACTCTGCGCCACCGCTGCTGCCTGCCCATTTTCCGGCTGCAATAAACTCCATTGTACGCAAGCAACTGAGAATTGTCAAATCGCTTCTCAGAGCCACGGACCCTGCTTCCAGTCTCCTGCCGATAGGCCTCCCTCCTTTCCTCCAGGACCGCCTTTCGCTGCGGCCTGGAAAGATCTCGAGATCAATCGCTGTCAACCTGTGACCTGCTTCCCAACCAATAGCCCAACAGCAGAGCGACCAGGGCTACAACGGCCATGATCCCCAGTGTCTGCGGTGGAGGCAGCATCTCCTTGGCCATGTCTCGAGCCACGCCCGCCGCGAACTTGGCCTCCGAAGGCGGCACATACTCCACCTCGATGCCCTCCACCTCCCCGACCAGGCGCGCCTGCAGGGCGTTGTTCAGCGAGTCCAGCCCCTGGCCGATCATGCTCCGGCTGGCCGTGTCGATGAGCCGCTGGCCAACGTTGGCGATGCGGCCGCCCACCTGCATGTCGCCCTCATATTGCAGCAGGGTCTTGCCCTCCTCGGGCTCGGATAGCTGCACGTGGCCCGTGCCTTTGCCAAAGCCGGGCGCGCCCCGGCCTTCTACGGTCAGCGTATAGCTCTCGGGTGGCAGCTCGTCAGAAACGACGAGCTTGCCGGTAAAGACTCCGGATACCGGGCCTATACGCACGTGCATCTGGCCGGTGTATTCGTTCTCCGCGACCTTCTCCAGGCTCTGGGTGCCGGGCAAGGCTTTGGCCAGCACCTCTGGATCTCGCAGGATCTCCCAGACTTCCTCCCTGGGACCGTCAAAGATGTATTCGCCTTCCAGTTTCATGGTGTTTTGCTCTCCTCATGCAACAACTCGAACAACCTGTTCGGGCTCATGGGCATCTCCAGGATCTCCAGACCATAGTCCTGGAGCGCGTCCTCCAATGCCTGGGCAAAGAGCGAAGGCACCGGGATCGTCCCCGCTTCGCCGGCACCCTTGCTGCCCAGCGGGTTCAAGGGCGATCGGGTCTCCTCGTGAAGGACCTCGATGGGTGGGATCTCGGTCGCGGACGGGATCAGGTAGTCAGCCAAGGAGGCATTCAGCAGCTGCCCATTCTCATCAAAGACCAACTGCTCGTAGTAGGAGTTGGCGATGCCCAGGGCCACGCCGCCGTGGATCTGGCCCTCCAGGATCAGCGGATTGAGCACCGTGCCACAGTCTTCCACGGTCACGTAACGTTTGATCTCGATCATCATCGTCTCGGGATCCACTTCTAGGATCATGGCGTGGGCACCGTTGGCCGTCGCCCCATACTTCGGTCCAAAGTAGTCGGTGGACTCTAGCCCGGGTTCGGTGCCTGGCTCGACGGCGCCGCGCAGCGGGTTGGCCATGGCGGCCAGCTCGCCCAACTCGATGGCCCGGTGGGGCAGGTCCGCCACGCGCACCTGACCGTCAGCCAGCTCCAGTTCTTCCTCCGGCGTCTCCAAGATCTTGCTGGCCAACTTCAAGACCTTGTTCCGCACCGACAGGGCCGCCGCGTTGATGGCATTCGCCGCCACCACCGATCCCCGGCTGGCAAAGGTGCCGGTCCCCCAATGGAACTCGGCGGTATCGCCAGTGACCATGCGCACGTCGCGCGGGCTGATGCCTAACTGGTCGGCCACGATCTGGGCAAAGGACGTAAAGTGCCCCTGACCCTGCGTACCGACGCCTGTGGCTACGCTCACCCGGCCGTCGGTCTCAACCGTGACCCGTGCGCCCTCGTACGGTCCGACGCCGGTGGTCTCTACGAACGATACGATGCCCAGACCGACGTGTTTGCCTTCGGCCCGCAGCCGTGGCTGCTCCTCGGCGATGAATTTCTCATAGCCGATCGCCGCCGCGGCCCGCTCCAGGGTCGCCAGGTAGTTGCCGCTGTCAAAGACCAGTGGTGCAAAGGCCTGGTCGATGATCTTGTGTTCGTAGGGGAAAGCATCGGGCGGAATGAGGTTTTTCTTGCGGATCTCCAGCCGGTCGATGCCCAGTTCCCGGGCGGCGATATCCAGCAGCCGCTCGGCGAGAAAGATGCCCTGCGGCCGGCCCGCCCCCCGCACGGGCGTGACGATGGTCTTGTTGGTAAAGACGACCTTGAGCTCCGAAGAGTAGTTGGGCACGTCGTAGGCCCCCATGGCGTGGCTCTGGGTGTTAAGGGGGACGGTCAAGCCGTACGGGTCGTACGCACCGGTGTCGTGCAGAAAGTCGTGGCGCACACCCAAGATCCGGCCTTCCTTGGTCAGCGCCATCTCGCCGTAGTGGACCTGGGTTCGCTCCTGGGTCGTCGCAAAAAAGTTCTCGCGGCGGTCCTCGATCCACTTGATGGGTCGCCCCATCTTGAGCGTTGCCCAGGTGAGCAGGACCTCCTCCGGGTAGTACATCATGATCTTGGGTCCGAAACCTCCGCCGACAAAGGGTGCTATGACCCGCACCTGGTGCGAAGACAACCCGAACATTGCCGCAAGACCGTTGCGAATGGGGATCGGCGCCTGGGTCGTGTCCCACAGCGTCAATTGCTGGGCCCGAACATCCCAATGGGCGACGATGCCCCGGTTCTCCATGGCACCGGCCGCGCCACGGTCGATGTAGATGCGGCGCTTCACCACCAGGTCCGCCTGGGCCTTGGCGGCCTCATAGTCACCTTTCTCCTGGACTAGGTGGGCCGCCAGGTTCGATTCCAGATCATCGTGCACCAGGGGGGCGCCGGGATCCAGAGCCTTTTCAAGGTCGACGACTGCCTCCAGAGGCTCCAGCTCCACCCAGATATCCTCCACGGCATCCTCGGCGATGTAGCGGCTTTCGGCGATGACGATGGCCAGCGGTTCGCCCGCATGGCGCACCTTGTCCTTGACCAGGGGCACGTGCGTCCGGGAATGGAATACGATGTCCTCTACTGTCGGCGGGGGCGAAACCAGCGGCGGGCCGTGCTTCCAGTCATCGCCCATATCCTCCGCCGTAAAGACGGCTACTACGCCGGGGCGCTCCCGGGCAGCCGATACATCGATGCTCACCAGCCGGGCGTGGGCATAGTCGCTGCGCAGGAAAGCGGCGTGCAGCATCCCCGGCATCTGTACGTCGTCAACGAACAGCGCCTGCCCGGTCAGGAGCCGCGGGTCCTCGGTCCGGGTCATGCGTCGGCCAACATGTTTTTGTGTCATGGTTCCCTCCTCTTTCGAGAATCAGGGGATCAGGGAAGAAGGAGATTGGCAAGCAGGATGGCCCTACTCCCTGACTTCCCGCCTTCTAGCTCCCCAACTTGGCCGCTGCCAGCTTGACTGCGTCCACGATGTGCTGGTATCCCGTGCAGCGGCACAGGTTGCCGGCAATGGCCTCGCGGATCTCTTCTTCGGTCGGATCCGGGTTTTCTTCGAGGAAAGGGACCAGCGTCATGAAGAAACCTGGAGTGCAGTAGCCGCACTGTGCTCCATGGGCTTCCAGAAACGCTTCCTGGATAGGATGCAGATCGTCGGGCGTGCCCAGGGCTTCAACCGTGGTGACTTCCTGGCCATCGGCCTGGACGGCGAACATCAGGCACGATCGCACGGGTTGGCCGTTGAACAGCACCGTGCAGGCGCCACACACGCCATGCTCGCAGCCAACGTGTGTCCCGGTCAAGCCCAGATCGTGCCGCAAAAAGTCACTCAGAAGCAGCCGGGGCTCGACGTCGCGGTCATAGCGGGTTCCGTTTACGGTGACACTTATCGGGTATTCTATGTTCATGGTTCACTCCTTCGCGGCGGGGTGATGGCAGCCAGGCCCATCATCCGCCCTGTGCTCTAAGAAAGGCCTGAGCCAGCGCCCGCTGCCCGAGGACTTTGACCAGGTGGCGCCGGTATGCGGCCGAAGCGTTGATATCACTCTGCGGGTCCACATCAGCATCTCCCGCCGTCTCGGCTGCCTCGCGGATGACCTCTGGCGTGGGAACCTGCCCTTGCAGCACCGCTGCTGCTGCGTGCGCTTCCACCGGGCCTTCTCCCACGCTGAAGAACACCAGCCGGGTCCCATCGGACCGGCCCTTGCTGTCCAGGGCTGCGACTGCGGCCACCCCTACCAGGGCAAAATCGTGATGGCGGCGGGCTACCTCCAGAAAGGCCCAGCCGCTGTGAGCCGGCATCGGCGGCACGTGGACCTCGAGCAAGAGCTCGTCAGGTTCGAGGGCCGTAGTGAACAGGCCCACAAAGAACTCCTCAGCCGGGACCCAGCGCTCGCCGCGGTCCCTGCTGCCGATCCGGAAGCGTGCCCTCAGTGCCACGCTTGCGCCGACGAGTTCAGCCGAGGGGTCGGCGTGGGCGATGGTGCCCCCGATGGTGCCGCGACTGCGGACCGCCGGATAGGCAATTTTGGGCATGGCTTCGTGGATCATCGGCAACCTGCTGGCGACCGTGGGATCGCGCTCGACCTGTGCCTGGCGGGTCATCGCCCCGATGCGCACCCCCCCGTCGCGGGCGGGCTCGATATAGGCCAGATCGGCTATCCTGTTGATGTCGACCAGGACGCTGGGCTGTGCCAGGCGAAAGTTCATCATTGGGACCAGACTCTGGCCCCCTGCCAGTACTTTGGCGGCCCAGCCATGCTCAGCCAGCCGGGCCAGGGCTTCCTCTGTTGTGGTCGGTGCCAGGTATTCAAATGCAGCTGGCTTCATCTATGCTCTACCTCCGTCTTGTGAGAATGACGGCTGACAGCCGCGGATCAGGCGACGGCCAGGCCTCACCTGGTGCTCCCCGCCCGCTGTGTGCGATCACCCGTCGCTGCTTATAAACCCGTCCTCAATCGCTCGTGCCAGAACGGGGAGCGTACACCCCGTCCCCCCATCCACAGCTGATACGTCAGCTGCATGTGGCCCAGATGCAGGGCCGTGTGGTCTATGATGTGCAGGATGCACCAGCGGACCGGGAAGGTATGCCCCTCTACTTCCCGGGTCTCGTCCAGATCGGCCGGCTGCAGTCCGGACAGGACCTTGCGCGTCTCGGCAGCGGTCTGTTCCAGCTGGGCCACGAGCTCAGCGGCGTCCAGGTTCTGCACTACGAACTCGGCAGCCCGGTCGCGGCTCGGTGGCAGGCCGCCGACGACCTCCCCGATCCAGAAGTGCTCTGCACCGGCAATGTGTGCTGCCAGCACGGCCAGAGAATTCGTCGTGCTCTCGCCCTCCTCAGCACCTGCCTCTGGCTCCAGGGCCGGCAAGGGGCGCCAATCCAGGGCCTCTTGGGGCAGGCCGGCGATGAGCTTGATGACCTGCTCCCTCAGATCCTGGATCCGCTCCATGTAGTTGCCCAGTTCAGAAAGCAACTCTCCCCACTCCTGTCTAGCATTCACAGGCCAGCGGACATGCAGGCTGGACGGTCTCTATCCTTGACCCGGCCCTGACCGCCCTTGCCACTCCGCGACCACACGTTCCAGGAAGCCGGCAAAGCCCGTGGGCCGGCGCCCCAGCAGGCAGCCCAGGACGTTCGGATTACCCCCAAAGCCGTGCTGCTCATAATACACAAACATCTTGAGCAGCGTTTCGACCTGGTATCGGCTCAAGCCACCGTCCCGGGCCTGCTCCTGCCAAGCCTCTCTCGGCACAGCCTGGGCGCGCACGGCCTGCCCCAGCTGTCGCCCCATCAGGTTGGCTACTTCGACCTGTGTCAGGATTTCCGGTCCGCACAGCTCGTAGGTGGCGCCCTCGTGCCCGGGCTCTGCGAGGACTATGGCCGCCACCTCGGCGACGTCTGCCAGGTCGACCATGCCCAGCCTGGTGTCGACCGCGTAAGGCACGGCATATATGCCCCGTTGCACCACGCTCTCCCGCTGGGCCAGCACATTCTGCATATAGGCCGCCGGCTGCAGGATGGTATAGGCCAAACCCGACGCCAGGAGCTCTTCCTCGACCCGCATCTTTAGCCAATGGTGCGGCATGGCCTCGACCTGCGGGTGCAACACGGAATGGAAGACAAAGTGGCCCACCCGAGCCCTCCGGGCGGCCTCGATCGCCGCCTGGCCGATGGCCACCTCGTCGGGATGCACGTTGGGACAGATGTGGTACACTGCCTGCACGCCGCCGGTCGCCTGGTCCATGATCCCGGCCCGGCGCATGTCGCCGGTCACGACCTCCTGTGCGCCCAGCGCCCGGACTGCCGCTGCCTGCTCGGGGCGGTGGACCAGGGCCCGCACCACCGCCCCCCGGCCCACTACAGCCCGGATCACAGCCCGCCCCGTCTTGCCCGCCGCCCCCGTAACCAGAATCATTTCTGGTATCTCTAATACCTAATCTCCCTCTTTGAACGCCACGAACCGGCCCCACATCGAGGCACATTCCATGCCCTTCTGCAGATAGCAGCCGATGTAGTAGCGGCCGCTGGGTGCCGTGGCAATATCGGCACCCAGGTTCTCGGCGTGCACGATCTTTTTGGGGAAGAGGTTGAGGTGCGTGTCCTGGTAGAATTCGTCGAGCGGGTACATCTCGTCCCAGTCCTGGCCGAACGACTCGATCAGCTTGCGGTTCGCCTCCTCGAACGTCTTTGGATGCCAGACGCGCTGGATGGTGTTCATGGGATGGTCCTGGCTGACCGCATCGACCCCCAGCCACTTGAGCTTCTTGTCCACGCACCATTGGGCAAAGTCGGGCGAGGGCCCGGGGTGCCGGATCATGTAACGGAACTCGTCCGAATCCGGGCTGTTCCAGCCATATTGGTGCCAGCCGGTCTTGGTGATGAGGATATCCCCCTCGCGGACGTCGACCACCGACTCGATCATCTCTGGCGTATAGACGCTGGCATCGCTGACCAGGTGCGAGATGTCGGCGATGACGCCCGGGCCAACCCAGTCTTCCAGGGGCACCTGGCCGATGGTCCGGCCTGCCGGCCAGAAGTGCTTCTCGCCGTCCATGTGTGTTGCCAGGTGGAAACTGGCTTTGCACATCGAGCTGTTGCGCCCCAAGCCAAAGCTCTGGCCGCCCACCCGCTTGATGAACTTGACCGACAGCGGTTCGTAGTTGGCCCACTGCGGTGTCATGACGCTAAAAGGCAGGGTCAGGTCCAGCATCTGGGCCGAGCCCATGATCTGGAAGAACTTGTCCTCGTCCATGCCGTCCGGGGGCTGCATGGCCGCCACACGCGACCACGCCGACTCGACCTCCAAGAAGGGGATGGGCATAACCATGATCCAGGCGCGCTGCCCGTTCAGCTCGTCGATCTGGCCCACGATCGACTCGACCAGCAGGACCTTGGCCTGGGGCATGGTGATGTGGGTCAGCGTGTAGTATTCGTCGGGTGGGAACATCTCGTCCCACGTCTTGCCGTATTCGGCCTGCAGTTTGGCCTCTGCCTTCTCGAACTCGTTGGCATGCATATAGCGCAGGTTGGTGTTCATCGGGTGCTCGGCACAGCCGCAGTCCACGCCGATGGCTTTCAGCTCCATGTCCATGGCCCACTGGAAGAACTCTGGGGACGGTCCCGGGTGTCGCACCAAGAAGCCGAACTCTTTTGATTCCACCCCACCCTGCGCCTTGGGGTTCAACACGTCCGGCTGGTCCCACGAGTAGCGATGGTAGCCGGTGTTGATGATCAAGACGTCGCCCTTCTTGACGTCGGCGCGGCTGGTGATCATCTCTGGTGTGTATAGGCTATAGTCAGACACCAGGTCCGATATGTCGGCGACGACCCCCGGCCCGCACAGATCCGTCAGGGGGATATCGCTGATGGCCCTGGCACCGGAGTGGAAGGCACGCTCACCTACCAGGTGGGTGCCGACCGAGTTGCTCCAGCGGATCAGCTGGCCGTTGGCCCCCAGCCCGCCGCCATAGGCACCCGTCACACGCTTGAAGAAGTGGATCTCCAGGGCCTTGTCCCCAGGCCACGGCGGTGTAAAGATACTGCAGCCCTGCGTCAGATCGTACAGCTTGGCTGAATCCATGATCTTGATGAATTGCTCGCGGTCCATTCTTGTCATCTCCCTCCGTTGTAAGGTCACTGATTGATACTGGATACTAGGTATTGGATATTTGCGCGGTGGCGCAGCCTCGCGCCATTGCAGTCCTTAGTCAGCGAGAAAGGGCTCCTCGTCATCTTTGGTACCCCCTGCGTACTCCAGTTCTGCCTCGCGGACTCCTTTGGCCTGGGATCTGCTCGGGTGGCGCTGTGACCTGATCATCGCCGCAAAGCTGTTCAGCTGGCGGGCGAGATCCGTCAACCTGGTTGTCTGCTCCTGGACACTGCTCGGCGACATGAGCGTGCGCTCGCGTGCCCGATTCAGCCAGTACTTGGCTTCAAAGAGGCTTCCCCGCGCATAGTACAGAAACTGCAGCTTTTCTCCCCAGTGAAAGCGTCCATATGCCTCGGCAATATTGGCACCGATAGAATCCACGGCTCTGACCAACTGCTTGCCAAC
>JAMJFU010000055.1 GCA_023544525.1 Anaerolineae bacterium
TGGCATCCAGCGCATGGTCGAAGACAACGTCTACTGTGTCGACATCATCAATCAGAACCTGGCTGTGCAACGCGCGTTGGAGAGGGTCAATAGCCTGGTGCTCGAGCGGCACCTGCAAACCTGCGTGACGACGGCGATCCAGGGCGACGATCCCGCCGAGCGAGAGCGGGTCATCACCGAGATCCTAAACGTCTTTGAGACAACCAGCAAAATGTAAAGATGCCACTCCGAGCCAAGAGGGCCTTCCCGTAGACCTGCCTGGTTTCTCGCGGGTCCGGGAGGTTCCTGAACGGTTTTCGGGGGATGGTTGGATCATGAGAGTCTATTCAGCAGAAGAGGAGATACGAACTTGAAGACTGTAACTTTGGAAATCCCGAATATCAGCTGCAACCATTGCATCATGACGGTCAAGCGCGAGGCAGGTTTCGTGGACGGTGCCGAGTTTGTGAGCGGTGACGTCGATGCCAAGAAGGCTGTCTTTCAGGTGGCTGACGATCAAGCGCTAGAGTCTCTGAAGGAAACGCTGGCCGAGGCTGGGTACCCGCCGGTTGGCTGATCAGACAGAGCTAGTGAAGCCTGGGCGGCTTTGGCCGGGGCGCCAGTAGCGCCTACCAGGTATAGGAGTAGTTGGGAAATATGGCCGAGAAGCAAGTGTCACTGCCGGTGACAGGTATGACTTGCGCCAATTGCTCGCTGACCATCGAGCGGAACCTCAAGCGCTTGGATGGCGTCCAAAGAGCGAGTGTAAACCTGGCGACGGAGAAGGCGTCGGTTATCTATGATCCCTCCGTAGTCAAAGAAAACGACTTTCTTGCGCTCATCCGGGACATCGGGTATGATGTGGCGACGGCCAGGGTCGAACTGCCGGTCACCGGCATGACCTGCGCCAATTGCGCTCAGACCATCGAACGTGTCTTGAAGCGCTTGGACGGCGTTGTAGCCGTGAATGTGAACCTGGCGAACGAGCGGGCAAGTGTGGAATACCTACCCGGTGCCGTCAGTCTGGCGGCCATCCAGCAGGCCATCCGCGAGGCCGGGTACGATGTGATCGTCGCAGGCGAGGGCGAGGCTGCCGAAGATGTGGAGCGGGCCGCCCGAGAGGCCGAGATCCGGGACCAGACTCGCAAGTTCTGGATCGGGGTGGCTTTTACACTGCCGCTCTTTGCCCTGAGCATGGCCCGGGACTTTGGCTTGCTGGGGATGTGGGCCCACCAGGCGTGGGTCAACTGGCTGTTCTTTGCCCTGGCAACGCCTGTGCAGTTTTACGTGGGCTACGACTACTATGTGGGTGGTTTCAAGAGCCTGCGAGCAGGGTCGGCCAACATGGACGTGTTGGTGGCCATGGGTTCGTCGGCTGCGTACTTTTACAGTGTAGCGGTGCTGCTCTTCCCGAGCTTTGGCGACCACGTCTATTTTGAGACGTCGGCCATGATCATCACCTTGATCAAGCTGGGCAAGATGCTGGAGGCGCGGGCCAAAGGCCGGACGTCCGAAGCCATCAAGAAGCTCATGGGCCTGCGTCCCAAGACGGCACGGATTGTGCGCGACGGCATCGAACAAGATGTGCCCATCGAGTCGGTGATGCTGGGCGACGTCGTCATAGTGCGCCCTGGCGAGCAGTTGCCCGTGGACGGGGTGGTCATGGAGGGCCGTTCGGCGGTCGACGAGTCGATGCTGACCGGGGAGAGCCTGCCCGTAGACAAAAAGCCGGGCGACGAGGTGGTGGGAGGGACGATCAACAAGCAGGGTCTCATCAGGTTTGAGGCCACGCGGGTTGGGTCCCAGACCGCCCTCGCGCAGATTATCCGCATGGTGGAGGAAGCGCAGGGGTCGAAAGCGCCGATACAGAAGCTGGCTGATCGCGTATCCGGCGTGTTTGTCCCAGCGGTAATCCTGGTCGCCACGCTCACATTTCTGGGCTGGCTCATCATCGGGGGTGTGGGCTTTACGGAGAGCCTGATCTTTATGGTCGCCGTGCTGGTTATCGCCTGCCCCTGTGCCCTTGGCCTGGCAACGCCGACGGCCATCATGGTTGGCACGGGTAAGGGTGCCGAGCATGGTATCCTGTTCAAAAACAGCGAAGCCCTGGAGCGTGCCCACGAACTGACCTCCATCGTCCTGGACAAGACCGGTACCATCACGGACGGGCACCCATCGGTCACCGACGTCGTCGTCGAGGACGGGCAGGGCCTGGGCCACACCGGTGGTGGTATCACGGAGCGGAGCACTTTGTTGCAGCTGGCTGCCTCGGCCGAGCGAGGGTCAGAACACCCTCTGGGTGAGGCGGTCGTGGATGCCGCTCGCGCTGAGGGCTTGATCCTGAGCGAGCCGGAGGCCTTTGAGGCGGTGGCCGGCCAAGGTATCGCTGCGACCGTGGATGGCCACCAGGTTCTGGTAGGCACCAAGCGGCTGCTCCAAGGTCGGGATGTGGCTATGAATGGGCTGGATGGTCCGTTGGCCCGGCTAGAATCAGAGGCCAAGACGGCAATGCTCGTGGCCGTGGATGGTGAAGCCGCCGGTGTTGTGGCTGTAGCCGATACGGTGAAGGATGGCTCGATCGAGGCGATCCGCACGATGCAGGACTTGGGCCTGGAAGTGATCATGATCACCGGTGATAACCAGCGTACAGCCGAGGTCATCGGCCAGGAGGTGGGTGTCACCCAAGTCCTTTCTGAGGTGCTGCCCGGCGAGAAGGCGGACAAGGTCAAGGCTTTGCAGGCGGGCCGCGTGGTGGGCATGGTCGGCGATGGGATCAATGACGCGCCCGCGCTGGCGCAAGCGGATGTGGGCATCGCCATTGGTACCGGTACCGATGTGGCCATGGCAGCCGCCGATCTGACGTTGATGAGCGGAGACCTGCGGGGCGTGCCCCGGGCCATCGCCCTGAGCCGGGCGACGATGCGGACCATCAAACAGAACCTGTTCTGGGCCTTTTTCTACAACGTCATCCTGATCCCGCTGGCGGCAGGGGTCTTTTATCCGTGGCTAGGCATCCGCCTACATCCGGTGATCGCCGCTGGTGCCATGGCATTCAGCAGCATTTTCGTGGTGAGCAACTCGTTGCGGTTGCGGCGTGTCAAGCTGGCCTAGATGGTCAAGATTGGCAACGTCAAGCGGCAGGGATTCACAAACCGGAAGAAGGACAGTTGTGCACGTCAAAACTGGGGTTATTGAGCAGGCATCTAGACCCCCAGGGCAGCCATGAAGCACCCGGGCGAGGCAGTCCGGTACATACACTTTGAGAGGGAATCAATGACAAAAAGACATGGATGGTTTCTAGTCGTCGCCATCATAGCCCTGTTGGTGGCTGCTTGTTCACCTCAAGAGCTGGCGACTCCGACGACGGAGGAGGAGACCCCCTCTGCGACGACAGTGCCTGCGGATGAGACGGCAGCGCCGGCAGCGCCCACGTCATCCCCTGAATCGCCTTCTCCCGGCGAATATCCCGTTTCTGCGGATGACTGGCGTGTCCTGGGTGAGCCAGATGCGCCGGTCACAATGGTGGACTTTTCGGACTTTCAATGACCGTTCTGTGCGCGATACGTCCGTGAGACGTTCCCACAGATTCTGGCAACCTATATCGAGACGGGTCAAGTTCGATACATCTACCGGCATTTCCCTCTGGGCTCTCACGCCCAGGCACAGGCAGCCGCTGAAGCAGCCGAATGCGCCGGGGCGCAGGATGCGTTCTGGCCGATGCACGAGGCCCTGTTCGGGAGCCAGGAGCAGTGGTCTGGGAACCCGAACGCTGAGGACGTGTTCGGGGGCCTGGCCGAAGAACTGGGATTGGACCGCAGCGAGTTCGAAACCTGCCTGAGCAGTGGTGAGTACGCCGCCAAGGTCGAGAGCGATGTCCAAGAGGGGTTGGCCCAAAGCGTGACGGGCACGCCGTCCTTTTTGATCAACGGGATCCCATTCTCTGGAGCGCAGCCCTTTGCCGCGTTCCAGGAGCAGATCGACTATGCCCTGGCCGGAGGTGAGCCGCCGAGCCTGGAAGTATCGACGGACAGCTTCCGCAGCTTGGGTGACGCGGACGCGCCTGTCGTAGTGACCGAGTTCTCGGACTACCAGTGCCCGGCATGTGCCCAGGTCGAACAGCAGGTGATTCCTGCTCTGATCGAGCAATACGTGGAGACAGGGAAGGTGCGGTTTGTCTACCGCGAGTTCCCCCTGTCCTCGATCCACCCGAATGCCCAGAAGGCCTCAGAGGCTGCGATATGTGCCGGTCAGCAGGACGAGTACTGGGAGATGCACGAGAGGCTCTTTGCCAACCAGCAAGAATGGCAGGGAGAGACCGATCCCTCGGGGGTCTTTAAGGCATACGCTGCGGACATGGGCCTGGACACAGGCGCGTTTGACCAGTGTCTCGACGATGGGGAGGCGGCCGTGACCGTCCGTGGTGATCTCTTGGCGGGCCAGGCGCTCGGCGTGAATGCCACCCCTTACTTCTTTGTCAACGATCTGGCCTTCCGCGGTGGGTTGCCCATCGAAACCCTGGGCCAGGTAATCGACTATGTCGCCGCTGGGGGCAAAGCACCCGAGATTGTGCCCACAGGCAATGACTGGCACTTGCTGGGTAACCCCCAGTCGGCCAGCGCGGTTACGGTGGCCTTTGTTGACTATAGCAATGCGGAGTCAGCAGATCATGCCCTGCAGGTGCTGCCCAAGCTGAAAGAGACCTACGTGGACGCCGGAGAAATGCTCTATATCCTGCATCCCTGGTCCGAGGGTGGCGACAGCGCCAGTGCACAGGGTGCCATTGCGGCCGAATGTGCCGGACCGCAGGGTGAGTACTGGGAGATGCACGACTTGCTGTTCGAGAACCAGGCATCCTGGACGGGAGCTCAAGATCCCAGCTCGCAGTTCGTAGGCTACGCCGAATCGCTCGACATGGATCTGGACGCCTTCCAGACCTGTCTGGATTCGGAGGACGTCGCACTGCAGGCCCAGGGCGGCAAGATCGTGGGGATCCGCTACGGGGTACCCGGAGCTCCGGTGTTCCTATTCAACAATGGGCAGGGCCAGCAAGGCTCACCTTCGTTTGAGGAGTTCCAGCAGATCATCGATTCCATCTTGGGCGGCCAGTGACCCGATTGTCGTGGGGATACTCCTGCGGGTGATCCACCCGCAGGAGTAGAGGTCAGGCCAGTAGTGGCGGACCACCCGGCCCGCAGCCAGACAATGGCAGCGGACAGCGGCAGCGGAAGTGGGCGGCATTGAGTGAGAAACTGATGCAATGAAGCAACTTGGACTGATACTTGTTCTGTTCCTGCTGGTTCTCGCTGGGCCTTCTTGGGCTCAGGAGACGCCAACACTGGAGAATTTAGAGATCTCCCTGTGGCCGGAATTTGACCGGCCGGATGTGCTGGTAATCTATCGGGGCGCTTTCGAGGCAGGCACATCGCTGCCGGTTCCTGTGGACATCCGCATTCCGGCCGCTGCCGGGGCTCCCACGGCCGTGGCCTTTGTGGACCAGGCGGGGGAGCGGTTTAACCAGCAATATACCACCCGCGTGGAAGACGGTGCCCTGGTGGTTTCGTTCGAGCTGTCCACCCTGGCATTCCAGCTTGAGTACTATCTCGAGTTATCTATGGATGCCGCGGGCCGGCGCGAGTTCACCTACACGTACACAGCCGACTATCCTGTCGATGTGCTGAGCGTCGAGTTCCAGGTACCCCCCACTGCCGAGGAATATGCGGTGCAACCGGCCGCCGACTCGGTTTCCACTGAGGCTGATGGCTTGCTCTACCATGTGGCTGCGGCTGGTTCCGTCGAGGAAGGCGACACAAGGAGTTGGGTGCTGACGTACAACAAGGCCGACTCGGACCTTACAGCAGGGGCCGTGGTCCAGTCCCAGCCCCCCACGCCGTCGCCCACGACGACTGGGGCTTCCGGCGATAGCTCGACGGTGGTTATCTTTTCGATCGCTTTCGTGGCCCTGGTGGGTGTCGGTGCCGGGGCCTTTTGGCTTGGTCGCCGCACTCAGGTAGGCGCTGAGGAAACCACGCCCGCTGCACGGCGGTCCCCTTCCAGCTTGGGACGCCGGGCAGCGCTATACTGTCACAAGTGCGGTGCCCAGCTGAGGGCCGATTCCGATTTCTGTCACAAGTGTGGCGCAGAGGTGCGCGACTAAGATCTGCCGTCCGAGGGGCGAGAGGTTGCGTGGAGCATCTCACGAACGCGCGTCCCGGACGCATGGATTGGACCCAGGAGGTAAGAGTGTCATCGACGACCAAGTTTATCGTTGGCGGCGTAGTAGTGGCCGCGGTTATCACCTTGCTCATCGCCACCAGCTTTTCTGGTTCTGGCAGCGAGTACCTCACCGTTGCAGAGGTCAAGGCTTTGGGGCCGGAGCAAGCCCGTAACTCGCGGGTATCGGGCGAGATTGTGCCCGATTCCGTAGAGTGGAGCACACGGGATCTGCATCTTGTATTCAAGATCCAGGATGGGACAGGCATCCTGCCCATCTCATACCATGGCCCCCAGCCCGACATGCTGGTCGATGCCGTGGAAGCCGTGGCCATTGGCAAGTATGATCTGCAGACAGAGGTCTTTGAGGCAGAGGACTTGTTGATGAAGTGCCCCTCGAAATACGAGGAACAACAATAATAGCCCTTGGGCGACAACACTCAGAGAAGCTAACGGGGGTAGAATAGATTGGTTCTATCAGATATTGGCTACGGTGCATTGTTGCTGACCCTTGCCGCTGCCCTTTGGGCAGCCGTCGCCTCTTGGCGGGGTGCAGTCCAAGGGCGTCCTCGACTGGTTGCCAGTGCGCGGAATGCCCTATTTGCCACTGCCGGCCTGACGACGCTCTCGTCGGTAGTGTTGCTCGTGCTGCTTCTGAACCACAACTTTGAGGTGCGCTACGTCTATGAGCATGTAAGCACCTACCTGGCAGCCGAATATGTGCTGGCTGCCTTTTGGGCAGGTCTGGAGGGTTCGCAGCTCTTGTGGCTGTGGATGCTGGCTATCTTTACGGCACTGCTTCTGCTGCGGCGGCCGACCTGGGATCAGGAACTCCGGCCGTACGCCATGGCCGTGCTGGCGGTGACGGAAGCCTTTTTCGCCCTGCTGTTGATCGTGATGACCAATCCCTTTGAGCTGCTCTCGGCGGTGCCTGTCGAGGGCATCAGCCTGAATCCGCTGCTGCAGAACTTTTGGATGATCATCCATCCGCCGATCATCTTTGCTGCCTATGCGTTGTGGACGATCCCATTTGCCTATGCTCTTGCGGCGCTGGTGACTGGTCGCCTGGATGCGACCTGGCTGCGGGGAACCCGGCGGTGGACCCTGGCCGCCTGGGCTTCCCTGGGCATCGGCATCCTGGTGGGGGCTTGGTGGGCCTACCTGGAGCTCGGTTGGGGTGGCTACTGGGGTTGGGATCCGGTGGAGAACTCATCGCTGATCCCCTGGCTGGTGGGCACGGCCTTTGTCCACTCGGCTATTATCCAGGAACGGCGGGATATGTTCCGTGGCTGGAACGTGTTCCTGGCGACGTTTACCTTCGTGTTGACAGTGTTTGCCACCTTTGTGACACGCTCAGGCTTGATCCAGTCGGTTCATGCCTTTGCCCAATCACCCATCGGTTACTACTACCTCGCCTACATGCTGGTGGTGATGGCAGCTACCGTAGGCCTCATGTTCGGGCGGAGCCGAGAATTGCGGGGGACGGGGGAACTGGGCGACCTGCTGTCCAGGGAATTTGTGTTTCTGGTGACCAACCTCCTGTTCTTGGGTTCGGCGGCGGCGGTTCTCCTCGGGACACTGTGGCCAACGTTCACCGAGGCGGTTCGCGGGGTTGCGACGACGCTCGGCCCAGAGAACTATAACCGGTTCATGGGTCCCCTGGGACTGCTCATCGTGGTGCTGCTCGGTATTTGTCCCCTGGTCGATTGGCGCAGGATAGACGCCCAGCGCCTTCTACGCAGCCTGTGGGCGCAGGCGGCCGTGGCTGTGTTTACGGCCGTTTTGCTGCTGCTCGTGGGGATCCGGGAAACTTGGGCCGTGCTTTCTTTTGCCGTAACCGCCTTTGTGGGTACGACGGTTGTCCTGCAGATGGCCCAAGGGATCGTAGCCCGCATGCGCAGTGCCGGTGAAAACCTCTTGGTAGCGACAGCTCAAGCTGTGGGCAACAACCGGCGCCGCTATGGTGGGCAGATCATCCATTTCTCCATCCTGCTCATTGTCATGGGCATCATCGGTTCGCAGGCCTATCAGACAGAGGTCCAGGTCGCCCTGGCGACCGGCGAATCGGTGGAAGTGGCCGGCTATACGTTGGCCTACAAGGACTTTACTTACCGCGAAGTCCAGGAGGACGGCAACAAGATCCTTAATCAGGCTGTGGTCGAGATATCGCGCAACGGGCGCCAGCTGGCTACGGTGCACCCAGAACGGAATCTACACAGCAATGTGCAGGGCGCTGTGACTGAGGTGGCGTTGCGACCGAACCTGAAGGAAGATCTCTACGTTGTGTTGGCCAGCCTGGAGCCTGATGGGCTGGCGGCGTTCCAGGTTCTGATCACCCCTCTGGTCATCTGGCTGTGGATCGGGGGCATGGTGCTGATCCTTGGTACACTCATCGCCACTTGGCCAGCGCGCCGGAAGAGGAAATGATCGTGGGAATAGCTGTTTTTGTTCTTTTGACGCTCGTTGTGGCCGCTGCCATCGCCTACCCACTGCTGCCGGGCAAGCGACCGGCTGGGACAGTGCCGGCTGAGACGGTGCCAGCGATCACAGACGCCGACATCGTTCGGGCGGTGCGCAAACTCCGGCGGGAGCGCGGGCAGGGAGGATTGAGCTGTCCGAGCTGTGGGCAGGCCTATGCTACTGGCGACCGGTTCTGCGTGGCCTGTGGTAGTAACCTCCCAGAATCCCAGGTCATGGAAAGCAGGCAGACCTGTCCCGCCTGTGGTGAAGTCCTGCGCGAAGGAGATCAGTTCTGCTCCAAGTGCGGTCACCGCCTCGTGTCTGAGGAGGGCGCGTGATGAGACACAGGTGGATCATGCTAGGCCTGGCAGTCGTGGCGGCGCTATCGGCGTTCTCTTTTGTCGTCCCCACCCTGGCCCAGACGACAGGCGTCCTGGAGGGTCAGGTCGTCAATGGTACGGCCGGTGGTGCGGCGATCGGGGCTGGCCTCACGGTGACCCTGCATGGGTTTCGGGGCGACGCCGAAGTGAGCAGCCTGGAGACCACCACTGATGCGCAAGGCAAGTTTCGGTTTGAGGGCCTGGATACCGATCCGGCCCTTGAGTACTGGCCTGAGGTGGTCTATCTCGAAGTGGCTTATACTCCAGACGAGCCGGTCCAATTCGATGAGGCCGGTACAGAGCTGGCGTCGACCGTGACTGTCTACGAGACGACGACAGACGATGCGGGCATCAGGATCGACTCAGTGCACATGATCGTCGAATCGTTCGACCAGGTGCTGCGCGTGTCCGAAATCCATCTGGTTGGAAACGTCGGGGATCGCACCTACGTGGGGACCGGGGTAGAGTCGGGGCAGGGCGAAACGATCCTCGTACCACTGCCTTCTGACGCCGTAGGCCTCTCCTTTGGAGAGAGCGTGCCGGCCGATCGTTTTCTCGAGGTAGAGGCCGGGTTGCGCGATACAGAACCTGTCCCACCTGGCAGGGAGACTGCGCTTGTCTTTTTCTCTTACCATCTGATGGTGGGAGGCGATACAGTCCCTCTTGAGCGGCGCTTTGCCTACCCGCTGAATAGCCTCAGCCTGCTGGTAGCACAACCGGGTCTGACCGTCCGTAGCGCCCAGATGGAGTCCCAAGGCGTCCAGCTTTTCCAGGGGCGCGAATACGAGTTGTACGTTGTTGGTGCTTTGCCAGCAGAGACAGCGGTGAGCATGGACCTGGTGCCACTGGCGGACGGCCAGTCGATGCCGCCGACAACGGATGAGGGAGCCCAGGCAGTCGCTGGTGGATCGACGAGGGGCAACCAGGACTTGCTGCGGTCGATCGGGTTTGGGCTGGCAGTGCTGGCAGTGGTCGCCGCGGTGGCGTATCCGTTTACGGCCAGCCGGCCCGCCAAGGCCCGAAGGCAGGCCCTGAACCTCAACACGAATCCCCGAGCCCGGAAGCTGCTCTCGGAGCTCGTCGATCTCGAAGAATCATACGAGGCCGGTCAGATCGACGCAGCAGTCTATGAAGAGCATCGATCCCGGCTCGAGAAGGCAGTGAAGGCGCTCTGACGTGAAGCAAGCAGCAGAGGTACGGGAAAGGGAGCCGCGCGCGGCCCCCGCGCCTGCCATCGAGGTGCGCAAGTTGGTCAAGTCTTTTGGCCACCAGACCGCACTACGGGGCGTCGACCTGGAGGTGGCCGAGGGCGAGTTTCTGACGCTGTTTGGGCCAAACGGAGCGGGCAAGACGACGTTGATCCGTTGCGTCTCGTCGTTGACGCGGCCGTCGGCTGGAACGATCCGGCTGCGCGGGCAGGACCTGAGTACGGCGGCTACCTCGCTGCGGCAGCACATTGGCCTTATCTCGCACAACCCGCTCCTGTATGGCGACTTGACGGCAGACGAGAACCTGCGCTTTTTTGCCCGGATGTACGACCTGGGCGATACAGAGGCACGGATCGATGCCGCACTGGACCAGGTCGGATTGGTTGCGCGCCGGCGCGACCCCGTGCGCAACTATTCGCGTGGGATGGTTCAGCGCCTGGCTATCGCCCGGGCGATCCTGCACGATCCCACCATCATGCTGCTGGATGAACCCTATACTGGTTTGGACCTTCAGGCCGCGGATATGCTACGCTCGGTGTTGCAGGATCTGGCTGCGTCGAACCGGACGGTGATCCTCACCACCCATAACCTGGAGCAGGGCCTGGAGATGTGTGACCGGGCTGCTATTCTGCATCGCGGCAAGGTGGCCTGGGAGGGCCCGCGCACGGGCCTTGACCTGGTCAGGATGAAACAGATCTATCGAGATGTTACCCGGCTAGCCTAGTCGCGTGCCGAGGGGCATCATACACCAACCACTGGACATCGGATGTGAGCTACCTGCGAAAGATCCTGGCCATCGTTTGGAAAGACATCGTCGCCGAGCTGCGCACGAAGGAAATGTTCAGCGCGATGTTTGTCTTTTCCATCCTGGTTATCGTCATCTTTAACTTTGCCTTTGACCTGAGGGTCAGCGGCGAACGCGTGAGGGCGGTCGCGCCCGGCGCGTTGTGGGTGGCCTTTGCCTTTTCGGGGATTTTGGGCCTGAACCGGGCTTTTGTCATGGAAAAGGACCGTGGCTGCCTGGAGGGGCTTTTGCTCGCCCCGGTGGATCATACGGCTATTTACTTTGGCAAGATGCTGTCGACGATCCTGTTTATGCTCATCGTCGAAGCATTCATGCTACCGGTGTTCACAGCCTTTTTCGGCGTGAATCTCTTTGACCTGCGGTTGCTGTTGATCGTGGTCCTGGGCACCGTGGGATTTGCCGCGGTGGGCACAATCTTGTCAGCCATGACGGCCCAGACCCGTGCCCGGGAGGTGCTGTTGCCCATCCTGTTGCTGCCGGTGGCGGCACCTGTGCTCATCGCCGCCGTGAAAGCGACGGCCGGCGTCCTGGACGGGCTGACCATGGCCGAGATCGCCCGCTGGCTGCAGTTGTTGGTGGCCTTTGCCGTGATCTTTCCGGCGGCGGCGTTCATGACCTTTGACTTTGTCGTCAAAGAGTGACGGGGCTCGACCGGTATTTCAGGTTCTGCATCGAATCCAACGAAGGGTGAAAGCATGGAACGGACGGACAAGAGAGAACCCCTGCTCATCGCGTTGACTGCGCTCAGCGGGGTGATGGTCCTGGTGGCTCTTTACCTGGCCTTGTTAGGGGCGCCGGACGCAAACCTGCAGAGCGAGACAGGCCGTTACGCCCAGCGCATCATCTACTTTCACATCGCCACGGCCTGGGTGGGCTTTTTGGCCTTCTTTGTCACGTTTGTGGCGGGCATCGGTTTCTTGCGCACGCAGAATCGGGCCTGGGACATCGTAGCCCTCTCATCGGCTGAGATTGGCACCGTGTTCATGCTAGGCGTGCTGGTCAGCGGCTCGATATGGGCCAGGCCGGCCTGGGGCGTGTGGTGGGTCTGGGACGAGCGCTTGACCATTTCGCTCATCCAGTTCTTGATCTATGTGGGCTACCTGATGTTACGCAGCTCTGTAGAAGATCCTTCGCGCCGGGCGCGCTTTGCCGCCGTTTATGGCGTCGTCGCCTTTATCTCGGTGCCCATCAACTTTATCGCCATCCGGATGTGGCGCACCCAACACCCGCTCATGTTCGGCACCGAGGAAGGGGGACTGGGACCCAATATGATGTTTGCGTTCTTTTTCAGCTTGATCACCTTCACGGTCTGGTATGTTACACTGATGTGGCACCGCATCCGCCTGGAGCGTTTGCGGGATGACTTGGAAGCGCTGAAGCAGGAGTTGGTAGGATAGGAGGGCACGATGAATTACCTGGTAGCGGCTTACGCCGTCTTGTGGGCCATTTCCTTTGGGCTGGTGTTCAGTATCCTGGTGCGCCAGCAGCGCATCCGGTCAGAGCTGGAATCGCTGCGGGTCATGGTCCAGGACGAGTCCCCTGCAAGGGATAAGGGATAGGGGCTGGTCCTTGCTGCCACCCGTCCACTCGAGCAGGCATGCAGATGATGACCCGGGAGGAACGCTAGCATGGAAGCACAGAACCTGACACTGCCCCTGGCCTTCCTTGCCGGGCTATTGTCCTTTGCATCTCCTTGCGTATTGCCCCTCGTCCCAGCATACATAGGCTACCTGGGCGGCACGGCCGTGATGACTGGCCCGGATGAGGTCAGGGGCAAAGAGACGACCAGGACCTTTCTGCACGCCTTGCTCTTTGTCCTGGGTTTTGGGGCAGTATTCGTACTCCTGGGAGCCTCGGCGACCTTTGTAGGGCGGCTTCTGCTCGATTACTCTGTTTTGCTGCAGAGGCTGGGTGGGGTGCTGCTGGTCGTATTCGGCATGCGCCTCATGGCTGTTGACTGGGACCGCCAGCGCTGGATCGCAGCAGCGGTGGTCGTCGGTTTGTTGACGATCCTGTTTAACAGCAACCTCCCCCTGCAGCGGATCGAAGAGGGTCTACTGATGGTCGCCGTGGTATTGGCCGGCGCTGGCTGGAGCACGGCCATCCAAGTCGGGCTGGCGGCAGTGGCCGGCATCCTGAACTACCTGAGTAGCTACGATATCCTTGTACCGAACCTGGTCACCAGCCTCTTGATCGCTCTGGTGACGGTTTTTCTGAACAGGACTGACCTGTTCTATGCTGAGAAAAAGCTCGAGCTGGGGACCAACACTGGTACCGGCTACGGGCGCTCCGCGCTGTTCGGCGTCGTTTTTGCCGCAGGATGGACGCCCTGCGTTGGGCCCATCTTGACGGCGATCCTGATCGTGGCCAGCCAGCTCGACACGGTGGGCCAAGGTATTCTGCTACTGGTCGCGTATACGCTGGGCTTGGGCATCCCATTCCTGCTGGTAGGGCTGGCGTTCGGACCCCTGTCCCGCTGGTTGCGGCGGGCAAACCGCTATCTCGGGGTCGTGTCGCTGGTGAGCGGGGGGTTGCTGGTGCTGATGGGGGTTCTGATCTTTACCAATGGCCTCAGTTTCCTGGCCCAGTACGGCACGTTTCTTGATATCGATCTGGAGCTGTAGTTGATTAAGGACGGCGCCTTGACAGGCATAGTCCGTGTGACCGGGCTTCTGATCCTGCTGGCAATGGCCTTGATGGCGTGCAGTGGTGCCGACGCCGGGGTGAAAACCGGGATCAGTGAGGGCCAGCGAGCCCCGAACTTTAGCCTTGAGACCCTTGAGGGAAAAAAGACCTCCTTGAGCGATTACCAGGGTCAGGTGGTCCTCCTCAACTTCTGGGCCACGTGGTGTGAGCCGTGCCGTGACGAGATCCCAGCGATCGAAGCTGTCCTCGAGGCGCGCCAGGGCGAACCGTTCGTAGTACTGGGCGTGAACTACCAGGAGGATGGCGAAAAGATAAAGGCCTTTGTCGAGGAACTGGGCATGACCTACCCGGTCCTGCTCGACGAGACGGGCAAGGTGATGCAGACCTATCGCGCGCCTGGCCTGCCAATGTCCATACTGCTGGATCAGGAGGGCGTGATCCAGAAACGGCATCCGGGTCTGCTTACCGAAGCAAAGCTGGATGAGTATCTGGCAGAGTTGTTGCCTTGAGGGATATGGTTTGACGAGTCGGGAGCAGCGAAAAGGAAGCAGTGTCTCAGGACCGGTAACGGGGCGTACCCGCGACCTGGTCGTCTTTCTCGACAAGACGATATTCAGGTTGGCCAAGCACTGGCTGGCGCTGGCCAACATCTTCTGGGGATTGTATGTGGTGCTGCCCGTGCTGGCCCCGGTCATGATGGACGCCGGGTGGACGGTTCCTGCCAGGGTTGTCTACACCATCTATCGTCCAGCCTGCCACCAGCGGCCCGAACGCTCCTATTTCGTGGGCGGTGAGCGGTTTGTCTACACGCCTGAGGAGTTGGCGGCGCGGGATGTGGACCTGGATCCCTTCGTCCGGGATATCGGTAACCAGACGGTGGGCTGGAAGATGGCTTTTTGCCAGCGAGACGTTGCCATCTATGGCAGCATGTTCCTGGCCGGGCTGGCCTACGCTCTGGTACGCCGCCGTCTCAAAGGTTGGAAGATGCCCTTCCGCTACTTTCTACTCCTCCTCGTGCCGATGGGGATTGACGGCGTCCTGCAGTTGTTCGCCTTCTATGAGAGCACCTGGGTCATGCGCACCATCACCGGCGTCATCTTTGGCACCGGCGCGGTGTTTTTCGCCTATCCATACCTGGAAGAAGGCTTTGTCGACGTGCGCCGCACGGTCAATGCCAAGCTGCACCTCGAATAAGCGGCCAACGGGACAAGAGACGAGACCGGCTCTCTCATCCGCAGGGGGCCGGTTTTCATTTGGTAGTCTGGTCGATGCCGGACTCTGCCCCACTGCTGTTTCTCCAAAGGGGTCCATTCATGGTATACTTCAGGGTATCGGGCTGGGCATGCCTGGCCAAGAGGGAGAAGCATGGACGTCAAAAAGGCGGCTGATCAGATCATTCGAAACGTGGGCACCGTTATCGTCGGCAAAGACGATGTCATCGAGCTGTGCCTTGCGGCCCTGCTATGCGAGGGGCACGTGTTGCTGGAAGATGTGCCCGGCATCGGCAAGACGACGCTGGCCAAGGCCCTGGCGCGCAGCGTGGGCTGCACCTTCAAGCGTATTCAGTTCACGCCCGATCTGCTGCCGAGCGACGTAACCGGCATCCTCTACTTTAACCAGAAGGCCCAGGAGTTCGAATTCCGGCCTGGACCGATTATGGCCCAGATCGTGCTGGCTGACGAGATCAACCGGGCCACCCCAAGGACCCAGAGTGCGCTCCTGGAAGCGATGCAGGAGCGGCAGGTGACCGTGGACGTGGAGACGATCGGCCTGCCACGGCCGTTCATGGTGATGGCCACCCAGAACCCCATTGAGCTGGAAGGGACTTTTCCACTCCCGGAGGCCCAGGTGGATCGTTTCTTGATGCGGCTGAGCCTGGGCTACCCTTCCAAAGAAGAGGAGGACCAGATCCTGCTCCGCTACGAGCGCGAGGATCCGCTCGAGGTCCTGGGACCGGTGGTCGATGCAGCGGACCTCCTGGCGATGCAGAACCAGATTCGGACCGTCCTGGTCGAGCAATCAGTACGCGAGTACCTGATCGATGTGGTGCGTGCCACACGCGAGCACGACGCGGTTGAGCTCGGGGTGAGCCCGCGAGGGAGCTTGGCCCTCTATCACACGGCGCAGGCGTTGGCCGTGTTGCGGGGCCGGGATTTTGTCGTCCCAGACGACGTCAAGTACTTGGCCCCAGCGGTGTTGACCCACCGCATCATCATCAGCCCCCAAACACGCCTGAGAGGACGCCGGCCTGAGGAGGTGGTGGCCCAGATCGTAGACGCGGTCCCGGTTCCAGTGGAGGCGTGAGGCACTGACTGCAGCCCGGGCAGGTTTCGGGGGAAATCGTGTTTAGCAAGGCCTGGCTCCAACTCGCCATCATCCTGATCGTGGTGCACCTGATCTTTGACGTGCGAGCCGTACTGGTCGTATCGGCCTTTCTCCTGACCGTGGTACCCGTCGCCCGGTGGTGGAGCCGGCGCAGCCTGGAAAGGGTGGTTTACGAGCGGGGCTTCAGCGAGCGGCGGGCGTTCCCCGGAGAGGTACTGGACCTGACCCTGCGCCTGACCAATGGCAAGCTGTTGCCCCTTGGCTGGATATCGACGGAGGACCGGTGGTCCATGGCCCTGCCTCTGGAGCAGGGCTCCCTCTTTCCCTCCCCCACGGGACAGACGGGGACATTCCGCAGCGCGTTCGCCGTCCGGGGGTTCGAGCGGATCACGCGCCGTTATCAGATTCGCTGCACCCGGCGTGGTTTCTATCCCTTCGGCCCGGTCCAGTTCAGCTCCGGTGATATCTGGGGCTTGTTCACCCACACCACAACCAAGGACGAGCTCGACTGGCTGATCGTCTATCCCCAGGTCCTGCCGCTAGAGGCCCTGGGCTTTCCCCCTAAGGAGCCCTTTGGGGAGACCAAAGCTACCTGGCGCATCCTGGAGGATCCCAGCCGGGCCGTCGGCATCCGCGATCACCGGCCGGAGGATAGCTTCCGCCATATTCACTGGAAGGCCACTGCCCGCCGTCAAGACCTGCAGATCAAGGTCTACGAGCCGACGACCAGCCAGAACCTGGTCATCTTTGTCAATGTCGCCACCTTTGCCCGGCACTGGGAAGGCACCCTGCCGCTGTTGCTGGAGCAGGTCATCGCTGTAGCCGCCTCCATCGCCAGCCATAGCGTCCAGGAGCGCTACCTGGTGGGCTTGATGGCGAATGGCTCCATACCACACTCGGATCAACCTATCAAGGTGCTGCCCAGCCGGCGCCCCGACCAGTTGGCCCGGGTTCTGGAGGCCCTGGCGGCGGTGTCCAGTTTCACAACCTCTTCCATCGAGAAGCTGGTGCTTTCAGAAAGCCCCCGCCTGCCCTGGGGATCCACCCTGATCGTGGTCACGGGTGTGGTAACCGAAGAGCTGCTGTCTGCCCTGGTGCGCCTGCACGATGTGGGCAGGCGCACGGTGCTGGTAACGCTGGAGGATGAGCCTTCGATACCGTACACGTTGCCCTCCAGCACGCTGGTCTACCACTTGCCCGCCAAGGACCTGCCATTCGACCAAAGCCTGATGGGTGAGCCAGAAGAATGGGCGGCGGAGGTGGCGCCACCATTACACCTGGCCGGAGACCGCCGGTGAGTGGGGGCCCCATGCTGGTAAATGGCCGCCGGGAGGCGATCTGGGTGGCGTTGGCTGCCGCCGAGATATGCTGGTTGGCTCCGGCCTTTCTTGCTTTGAACCGCCTGGTCGCTCCCCACCAGCCGTTCCTGGCCTGGCTGGGGATGCTGGTGGTGCTCTTGGGCTTCTTCTACCTCTACCGGGCCTTGGTAGCGGCAGACCTCCCGTTGCGGCTCCAGCAGGGGCTGATCGTCGCTGCCTTGGCCGCGGCCATTGGCCTCTTTCTGCGCTACCACGTGTATGCCGGGCCGCAGGGCCAGGGCGTTGGCTGGTTTCTCAGCCTGTTTCGGAGCCTGGCCGATGTCGAGTCGGTGCAGCCGGCAGGCTGGCTGGCAATGATGGGCCTGGTCTATCTGTGGGCACGGGCCATCCACCTGGCCCGGCGGAGCACCTCCGCCCAGAGTGTGGGTTTTAGCTTCCGGGCCGGGGTATTGCTCTTGATCCTGGTGGCGCTGTTTGCCAAGAGCTTTGCGCGGCAGGATATCTCGGCCTTTGTCCTGCCCTACTTCTTCTTCAGCCTGGTGGCGGTGGCCCTGGCCCGCGTAGAGGACGTCCGCTTGCAGCCGAATAGCGCCCCAGCGGGCTATAGCGGGTTCTGGATCGGCTGGGTCATGGGCGGAGTAGCAGTGCTGGTGCTCCTGGCGACCCTGGTCGCTGCC
>JAMJFU010000056.1 GCA_023544525.1 Anaerolineae bacterium
CTCTCACGCATCGGCGTACCCGGCACCGATAGTGAACCGGATCAACCGCCAGCGCAAGCCCGAGTGGACGTGGAGGAGCAATTCCTGAACCTGCTCATTGAGATGGGGCGTGCTCCGAGCGGCAACGGGAAGCCGAGCCTGGCGAATGCCATCCAGGCTCGTTGGGCAGCCAAGGGGAAGGATCTGGACCCGTCCCGTACCTTTGTGGACGACATCGAGACGATCATTCAGCGACGGATCCAGCTGATACCAGCCCTGGCCCAAAAGCAGCTGCACATCGAACCCGGTCCGGGCGGAGAGGTTCGCTTCACCTTTGAGGGTCAGGACTATGAACACGTGGACGACATCCCGAACCTCACTGCCCGCGACATAGTCAGAGACGCGATCCAGGAGTGGGACGAGACGACCTAAGCCCCTTGGGCTAGCCGGCAGGTACCTGTCTTATTGGGCCCCGACCTCGACAGGTTCTAGCCGGAACCGGTCGGGCCGCTCGGTAGCAAAGAGATAGCCGGCCGCCACCTCTGGATGATGCTCAAAGAATAGCAGTACCTTCTTCTCGACGGCCCAGCGAGCCACACTGCGCTTTGTCTCGATGCTCACCATGGGCTCTATGTCGTAGGCCGGCACCCAGGCCAGGCGCTCGATGTGGATCGGCCAGGAGGCCAGGTCGCCCAGGAAGGCAGCCGTCTTGCCCTCGCTCTCGACAACCACGCACTGGTGTGCCCGTGTGTGGCCCGGAGTAACCATCACCCGTACCTCGTCACTGATCTGTGTGTCCCCCCACAGCACCCTCACTTGGCCTGCGCGCTCTAGGGGCTCAAAGTTCTCCTGCAGGTACGTGCCGCGTGTGCGCTCATTGGGAAAGTGCGCGTCGGCCAGTTCCAGCCGCTGGATGCAGTAGGTAGCCCGGGGAAAGGTTGGTACCAGCTTTCCGTCGCGGTCGTAGCGGGTATTGCCACCGCAGTGGTCGCCGTGCAGGTGGGTATTAATCACCAGGTCGACGGCGCTGGCCCCGATTCCAGCCTTCTCCAGATCGCTCAGAAGCCGCCGCTCTCCCTCCAGGCTGACAAAGCCGCGCTCCTTCTCCGAAAGCTTGTCGCCATAGCCTGTGTCTACGAGGATGCGCTGCGTCGGCGTTTCGATGAGCAAGGATCGCTGCTGAAAGGGCAGCCGGTTGCGTTCATCGGGTTGCATGACCCGTTCCCACAGGGCCTTGGGGACCAGGCCAAACAGCCCGCCGCCATCCTCCCAGTAGGTCCCGTCCGATACTACGCGCAGGTTGACCGAACCTAGACGCATCGCAGGACCTCAATGAACTCCCGGGCTCGCCGAGGCAACAGTGCCGGACACGCCTCAATTCCCCTACACTTCTCGAACATACTGCACCCCGCGCTCCAGGGCACGCTTGTTCGGCTCGATGATCTGTTTCCGGCGCTCTGGAATGTGCTCGTCAAGCGTACGTTTTACGCTCTCAATGGGCAGGATCTCGCGTGTTCCGAGCATGGCCCCCAGCAGGACGACGTTGGCCATCTTGACATTTCCGAGCTCCGCTGCCAGTTCATTGGCCGGGATGTAGACCGTTTCAATGTCATCCCGGCTGGACCGGGCGCGGACCAGGGTAGAGTTGGCTACGAGCAAGCCTCCGGGTTTGACCAGTGGCTCGTACTTTTCCATGGAAGGGGGATTCATGACCACGCATACGGAGGGTTGGCGGATGATGGGCGAGCCGATCGTGTCGTCGGAGAGGATCACGATGCAGTGGGCTGTGCCGCCCCGCATCTCGGGGCCGTAGGACGGAATCCACGTGACGTGCCAGCCTTCGTCCATGCCGGTATAGGTCAGCAGCTGGCCGGCAAAAAGGGCGCCCTGTCCCCCAAATCCGGAAATGATCACTTCTTCATGCATTCTGTGCTCCTTCAAGACACTGTTGGCAAGCGGCAGAAAAGACGACCCGCTAGGGATCCTCACCTCAGATCCTTCACTTCATCCTTCACTCGAAAGTCCCCAAGCGGATAGTAATCGACCATGCGCTCCTCGACGAACTTGAGCGATTCCTTGGGCGTCATGCCCCAGTTCGTGGGGCAGTTCGACACGACCTCGACCAGCGAAAAGCCGAGGCCCGCCATCTGAACCTGAAAGGCGGTCTTGATGGCCCGGCGGAGTTTGCGGACTTCGGCCGGTTTGTACGCCGTGCGCCGGACGATATAGGCCGCGCCATCCAGCTGGGAGAGCAGCTCGCACACCCGCACCGGATATCCTTGGGTTTTGACGTCACGTCCGTAGGGTGAAGAGGTAGTCACCATGCCTGGCAGGGTGGTGGGGGCCATCTGGCCGCCGGTCATGCCATAGACGGCATTGTTGATAAAGATGGTGGTGATGTTCTCTCCCCGTGCAGCCGCATGGATCACCTCGTTGGTGCCAATCGAAGCCAGGTCTCCGTCCCCCTGATAGGTGAAAATGGTGAGGTCGGGTTCGACCCGCTTCATCCCGGTGGCCATGGCCGGCGCTCGGCCGTGAGCGGCCTCGGCGAAATCGCATTCGAAGTAGTTGTAGGCCAGGACGGAGCACCCCACAGGCGCGATGCCTATCGTGCGTTCGCGAATGCCCAGCTCGTCCATTACTTCTGCAATCAGCCGGTGGACGATGCCATGGATGCAGCCAGGACAATAGTGAGTGACCACGTCTGACAAGGACTCGGGTCGCGAAAAAACCAACTCGGCTTCTTGGGTCATGCTAGACTCCTTCTAGTGACACATAACAGGCGTGAGCTCGCCTTCGGGCAGGCCGCTGCAGGTCAGTTGCTGACCAGCGGGCGCCAGGCCCGCCCAGCTCAACGTAGGCCCGCGGCTACTTTACCAGCTTTTTTATCTCGGCCAGGACATCGTCCGGCAGAGGCACGACGCCACCCATCTTGCCAAAGAACGAGATGGGTAGCTGATCGCAGCTCGCCAGGCGTACATCCTCGATCATCTGTCCCGCGCTTAGCTCTACGACGAGGATCTGTTGTGCAGTGGAGGCGATTTCTTTCAGCCTGGCGTAGGGAAACGGGAACATGGAGATGGGCCGGAAGAGCCCGACAGCAATGCCCTCCTCGCGGGCCTGCTTCACAGCCGTCTGCACGATGCGCCCGGCGGTACCATAAGCCACGACCACCAGCTCAGCGCCCTCCATCATGTACTCCGTATAGCGGACCTCGTTCTCTTCGATCTGGCGTATGGTCGCCTGGAGACGGATATTCTCCTGCTCCAGTCTCTCGGCGCCCAGGTACAGGGAGGTGATGATATTCTTCTCGCGACCCTTGGCCCCGGTGAGTGCCCACGGGCGCTCGGGGCGCTGTGGCGCCTTGAGCTCGGGGAAGGCAACTGGTTCCATGATCTGCCCGATCAAACCGTCGGCGATGACCGTGACTGGCTGGCGATACTTGTCGGCCAGGTCAAAGGCCTCGACGATCAAGTCCACCATCTCTTGCACGGTTGCGGGGGCCAGGACAAGGAGATGGTAGTCGCCGTGTCCTCCGCCCTTGGTCATCTGGAAGTAATCGCCCTGGGCTGGCTGGATATTTCCCAGCCCCGGCCCGCCGCGCATGATGTTGACGATCACGCAGGGCACAAAAGAGAGGGCGATGTACGAGACCGCCTCTTGCATCAGGCTGTAGCCAGGGCTGGAGGTCGTGGTCATGACGCGCGTGCCGGTGCAGGCCGCACCGTAGACCATGTTGATGGCGCCCAGCTCGCTCTCGGCCTGTACAAAAGCCCGGCCAAGCTTGGGCATCCGTCGTGACATGTACTCCAGTACCTCCGTCTGGGGCGTGATAGGATAGCCAAAGTAGGCATCGCACCCGGCGCGTATCGCGGCTTCCCCAATGGCTTCATTGCCTTTCATCAGTACTTTCATCGTGTGGTATCCTTTCCTCACCCTACCAACGTGCCAATGCTACTTCCGGGGCGTGCGGTAAACGCTGATCACCATGTCTGGGCACATCATGGCGCACAGCGTACAACCCGTGCAGCGTCCCTCTGGATCCACGAATACGGATGGCCTGTAGCCTTTGACGTTAAAGTGGCCAGCCATCTGCACCAGATCCCCCTGGGGGCAGACCATGGTACAGAGCTCACATCCTTTGCATCGATCCTCGTCGATGACAATATGACTCATCCTGCACAACCTCCTATGGCTTACTCTGAACTGCCGCTTTCTCCAAATACTCCCAGCCTGGACATGGCTCCGGCCTCATGAGCCGCCCTGATTCGCGAAGGTTCATCACTTATCTGGTAAGATACACGCCCAAGGCCAGCGACACAAGCTTCTGTTCGGGCGGATCGGAGCGTGAGGGCATGACGATCGGGCATTGGGCACCGACCACCACGCCGGCCATGTGCCCCCGGGCAAAGTATGCGATCGCCTTGGCCAGGATGTTGCCCGACTCTACGTCGGGCGTGATCAAGATATCCGCACGCCCAGCCACCTGGCTCCTGATGCCCTTCATCTCGGCTGCCTTGACCGAAATGGCATTGTCGATGGCCAGCGGTCCATCGACAATGCCACCACGGATCTGGCCTCTCTCTGCCATTTTGGACAGGTTCGCGGCGTCCATGTTGGCTGGCATCTCTGGATTGACCATCTCGGTAGCTGCCAGAATGGCTACTTTGGGCTGCTCTACCCCCAGCTCGATAGCTGTATCGATGGCGTTCTGCACGATGGCGACCTTCTGCGCCAGGGTTGGGGTGACGACGATGGCCACGTCGCTGACAAAGATGAGGCGGTCAAAGTCCGGGATCTCGAAGATGCTCACGTCGCTGATGATCTTGCCGATCCGCAAGCCCTTTTCCTTGTCCAGGGCAGCTCTCATTAATTCGACCGGCAGAGCACGCCCGTTCATCACCAGATCGGCCTGGTCGGAGTGAACCATAGCCACCGCCCTGTACGCCGCCTCTACCATGTCTCTCTCTTCAATGATACTCATGCCGTCCAGATCGACGCCCTGTTCCTCCGCGATGAGCTGCAGGCGCTGGGGATCGTCGATGAGGATGCAGTGAGCGAGCCCCATGCCGCGGGCCATCCGTGCGGCATGCAGGGTTTCCCTTTGGCCCCCTCCGACAATGGCGACGCGTTTCGGCGCGCGCTGCAGCGCCGCTTCTAGCAACTGGGCAAAGTTTCGGATTGGTGGCATACGTTTTATCCCTCTCTATGGGTTCAGGTCTCCTGCCCGCCAGTCATGCTCACTCCCACGGCTGCACAAAGCTGCGGTCGAGGGCCAGCGTCGGCTGCGAGAAGGGGCTCGAGTCCAGGCGGTCGGCCCAACCTCGCTCCAGGCAGACAAATGCAATCGGCATACCCAGCTGTTGGGCATATGTCTCGATCTTGGCGTGTCCTTGCAGGATGTCGCCGGCCCGAGTCTCACCAATCAGGTTGGGATTGCTCACCAGGTCGGTAACCTGCAGGCGCGAGCTCGCCTCGATCTCTGAGATCGACTCGGCCAACCCCACCACGGTGCTCGTGAACGGCCGGTATGGGTTCACCACAAAGTGCATCACATAACCCCGGCGACGGATGGCCTGGCTGTACTGCCCCAACGCCCGCGCCCCCTGCTTGTCTCCGCCCACGTCCAAGACAACCTGGCGATCCTCCCGCTCGATGGCTCCCAGGATCTGGGGGGTGATGGCTGGGGTGTCCAGGTGCTGGCCGATGATCGATGGTGCTACCAGCTCGACGCCGTGCTGGGCCAACTGCTCTGCCATCTCGCGGGAGCGGAAATAGGGCGTGACAATGTCCAGGTCGATGAGGACGACGGGCGCAGAGCCATCGTCTCGCGCCATCCCGGGGGCGGCTGTGCCACCCTCGGCCAGGCTGCGCGCATAGTTCAGGGCGACCTCGGTCTTGCCGCTGCCAAAGCGACCGGCGAAAAGGACCAGCGGGTATACCGCCCTTGCTTCTGTCATGCCAGCATCACGCCCAGGGCCAGCGATACCAGCTTGGCCTCCCTCGTGTCAGAGCGGGAAGGCAGGATTAGTGGGCAGCGGGCGCCGACCACTACGCCGGCCATCTTGCCCTGGGCAAAATAGGTGATGGCTTTGGCCAGGACATTGCCCGCTTCGATGTCGGGGGTAATGAGGATATCGGCATAGCCTGCCACCTCGCTCTTGATGCCCTTAATCCGGGCCGATTCGGGTGAGATCGCATTGTCCAGCGCCAGGGGCCCGTCCACCAGGCCACCCCTGATCTGCCCGCGGTCCGCCATCTTGGACAGGTTGGCTGCGTCGAGGGTGGTTGGGATCTTGGGATTGACGATTTCAGTTGCGGCCAACACGGCCACACGCGGACGGTCGATGCCCAGTGCGTGTGCGACGTAGATGGCGTTTTGGACGATCTCCACCTTCTGCTCCAGATCTGGGGCGACGACCACTCCTGCGTCACTGATAAAGATCAACCGGTCGAACTCGGGGATCTCGAAAGCAGCCACATGGGTGAAGAGACGGCCCGTGCGCAGCCCCAACTCCTTGGTGAGAGCCCCGCGTAAAAAGTCGCTGGTCTCCACCTTGCCCTTCATGGCGATGTCTGCTTTTCCCTCGCTGACCAATTTCATGACCTGCCACGCCGCATCCCGCGAGTGCTCAGCCTGGACGAGGTCCATGCGCGAGATATCAAAGCCCTCTTCCGCGGCGATGGCCCTGATCCTGGGGATGTCACCCACCAGTATGACCTCTGCCAGGCCTGCTACCTCGGCGTCCAGGCCGGCAAGCATGACCTCAGCCTGATGGCCGGCTGCGATGGCAACGGTCTTTGGACCCTTATCCTTGGCTGCCTCCAGCAGCTCGGCAAATGTTCGAATTGGCATCTTGCCCTGTAACCTCCTTATGGCTGTGCTGTGCGTGCCACGGGAATGGTAAAGTAGAACAGGCTACCCTGTTGAGGTTCGCTTTGGACGCCTACAGATCCGCCGTGGGCCTCGACGATCTGTTTGACAATGGCCAGACCGAGCCCTGCCCCGCCAAAGCGCCTCGTGGTGGTCCCGTCCACCTGATAGAATCGTTCAAAGATACGGTCGAGCTGATCGTCCGGGATGCCGATCCCCGAGTCCTGGACCTCAACCCGAATGCTCCCCTCCACTTCATCTATGCGAACCGTTGCCGTACCACCGGGGGGAGTGAACTTGATGGCATTCTGCAACAGGTTGTCAAAAACCTGCCCTAACCGGCGCCGGTCACCAAGGACCGGGGCAGTCTCGGCGCCTATGTCGTCTATCAGGTGCACGCCGGCCGTCCTGGCGCTGGCTTGCGCCGCTTTGACGGCAGCGTGCCCGATCTCAACCAGGGACAGGGTCTCAAACTGCAGCTGTTCCCTGCCGGCCTGTTGCATGGAGATGATGTCGTCGACGAGCTTGGACAGGACCTCGGCTTTGTCTGCCACGATGTCGACAGCCATCCGTTGAGGTCCCTCGAGCTCGCCCATCTCGCCATCCTGTAGCAACTCAACGTAGCCCTTGATGAAGGTCAGCGGGGTGCGGAGCTCGTGCGAGATATTCTGGACGAGCTCTGATTTCATCTTGTCCAGCTGGCGCAGTTCTTCGTAGGCCGCCTCCAGCTCAGTATAACTGTTCTCCAAGCTCTCGTACAGCTGGGCATTCTCGATGGCAACAGCTGCTTGAGCAGCGGCGATGCTGAGCAGCCTCATCTCGTCATCAAAGGCGTTGGGCCGGGCATCGTCGATGCTCAGGGTGCCGATGGCCCTGTTGCGAATGATCAGTGGCACGACCAGCAATGAGCGGATCTGGGGGTTGAAGAAGATAAAGTCTGGATCCTCCTGGGTATCAGGCACATAGATCGGATGCCGCTCCGCGATCACGCGGCCGCTGACGCCTTCTCCCAGCCGGAGCCGGGCAATGCCTTTCCACGTCTGGGACGGCCCACTTGCGGCTTCGAGCTGCAGGTATTCGCCGGTGGCGTCCAACAGAAAGATGCTGCAAGAGCGGCAGTCGAGGGTCAGGCGCAGGATGGCCACGATGCTCTCGATGACCGAGCGCATGGACAGGCTGGTCGTAATCTGTGTCGAGAGGGTGTATAGCGTCGAGACTTCGGCCAGGCGGCTGGCGGTCTCTTGATACAGGCGCTCCTTGTCGATCGCTACGGCAGCCATGCTGGCCAACGTGGATAGGAGCCGGCGGGTTGTATCATCTCGGCAGATCCCGTCGACGGCGATGAGGCCTATGGGACCTCGCTCTGTGTTCAGCGGTACGTTGGTCACGGTTCGAGCCCGAGATCCCACGTCGTGCAGAAAGTCTGGATCCGACGAGGTATCGCGGACTTCGATCAAACGGCCGCCATCCAAGGCACGCTTGTAGGTGCCTTCGTGGCTGTAAACAGGCCGGCTGTTGAACGCCTCTACCACCTCGGCGCCCAAGCCACGTTCTGCCACGATGCGCAGGCGGTTGCTACCCGGCGGATCGATCAGGATGATGGACCCCTCATTGCTGCCGGTCAACATGAATGCCTTCTCCAGGACTATGTTGAGAATGGTCTCCAGGTCCTGGGCTTCATTCAACGCCTGGCTGACCTGCATCAGAGAGCTGAGTTCGCGTACCCGGTGTTGTGTCTCGGCGAACAGCCTCGAGTTCTCCAGCAACGTGCTCAGATGGCTGGCCAGCGTGGAGAGCAATCGCTCGTCATCTTCTGAAAAGGCGTCGAGCTGCCTGCTTTGGACATCCAGTACGCCGACAGTGCGTTCGCCGAAGCGCAGGGGTACGCATAGCTCGCTGAGCGTATCCTCATAGCCGGCGACATAGCTGGGCTCCTGGTGCACATTGCCGGCCCTCAGGGCTTCTCCGGTCTTGGCCACGCGGCCGGTGATGCCTTCTCCCAGGGGGATGCGTACGTCTGCGCGCTGGGCGAATGTGGCTGTGTCTGCCAACGCAGGGTGCAGCCAGAGCTCCTGCGTATCCTCGTGCAGGAGGAGAATGTGCACGCGCTCGAAATGGCGCAGCCCGAGCAAGGCTGCCATGCTCCGGCGGATCACGTCATCAAAGTCGAGGGTCGCCGTGGCTGCCGTGGCGACCCTGTTCAGGATCTGCACTTCCTCCAGATGGCGGCTGACCTCCTCGTAGAGGCGAGCGTTTTCGATGGCGATGGCTGCCTGATCGGCAAAGGCGCTGAGTAGACGCTGGTCCGTATGAGTAAAGCCGCCGCCTCCTACCTTGTTGCACGTCTCCAGCGTACCAATGACCCGTCCCTTGACAGAGAGCGGGACTGTGAGGCTGTTGTGGATCCTCTCTGCTGCCTCGCTCTTGGGCAGGAACGCGGGATCTTTTGCGGTATCGCGAACAAGCAGGGCTTTGCCTGATGCCGCCACGATGCCTATGGTCCCCTCGCCCAGGGCGAACCGTGCCTGCTGCAGCTCCTCTTGACGAAGGCCCCGCACCGAGCGGGGGATCAGCATCCCCGCGTCTCGGTCCAGGAGATAGACCGAGCTGATCTCGGCCCGGGCCGCAGCCAGTGCGTTCTCGGCGATGCTGTCCAGCACATCGTCGAGGTCCAGCGTGGTCAGTGCCCGCCCGACGGCGGCCAGGGCAGCCATTTCCCTGGCTCGTGTCTCTGTTTCCTGAAAGAGGCGGGCGTTCTCAATGGCAATGGCCGCCTGGGCCGCGAACGCCAGGGCCAGGCGTGCATGCTCCCCCGTATAGAAGCCCGGCACCTGCTTGTCCAGAGCCAGCATGCCGATCAAACGGTCTCCGAAGAGCAGGGGCACCCCCAGCCAGGAACGAATGCCGGCCTGGGCATGAGGCTCACGACTGAATCCTTCGTAGGCTGCCGGGGCGTCCTCGAGGATCAAGGGCGCTCGGGTCTGCAGGACCTGCCGGTTGGGATTGTCGGATGCGGCGATGTCGAACCGCACCCCAACCAGCTGGTCTACGTTGGGAAATCCGTGGCCGCCGATGATCTCCAGTTCGTGCCCCTCCAATTGCTGGACCGAAGCGCTGTCGTACGGCACGACTTTTTGGAGTTCACTGAGAATGGTGACCAAGATCTGTTGGAGGTCGAGCGAAGAGCTCAGGGCCTGGGTGGCTGCCTGGAGTGTCTCCGCCTCCTGGCGGCGGCGAGCCTCCGAGGCGTAGAGTTGGGCATTATCGAGGGCCAAGGCCAGTTGATCGGCCAGGCTTTGGGCCACGAACAGATCGGCCTCGTCAAAGGCGTCGAGTTGGTCACTGTTGAGGTCAAGGACGCCGACGACCTGCCTACCGACCTTGATGGGGACGGCCAGCTCAGATCGGGTCTCTGGGAGCAGGCTGTCGCCGATGTACCGTTCATCCTTGGCGACGTCACGCGCCAGGTAGACCTGGCCCGTCCCGGCGACATGGCCGATAATGCCCTCCGCCCCTATCCGGAAGCGCATCCCCTGAGCACGCCAGCGCTCAGCATTTTCGACGTGGCTGCTGGCCTGAAACCACATAAAGCCTTCGTCAGCGAGAAATACGTCGACATGGTAGTAGCCAAACCGGCTCTGTATCGCCTTGGTAGCATAGTCCAGCAGATCCTTGGGATCCAGTATCGACAGTACTCGCTGGCTCAGGTCGGCCAGCAGCCCCAGCTGCGCTGCACGCGCCCGTTCCGCCTCCAGAAGCCTGGCATTATCCAGAAGTACAGCAGCCTGGCTGGCAAAGGCCATGGCGATGGCGCTGTCTTCTGATGCATAGAAGCCGGGGGTGCCCTTGTAGAGGTTCAGCGCGCCGACAACCTCTCCCTGGCTCAGGAGCGGCGCTGCAACCCAAGAGTGCATGCCGTCCTGTGCTTGCATAGGGCCCAGGTCTGTGCCAGAATCGAGATCGGAGATGACCAGTGCCTGTCGGGTTGCGCCTAATGAGCGCAGTATGTCGTCGCTCGCACCGAGAAAGGAGGCATCTGGATCCGCGCCCGGTGGGAAGCCCCGGCTGACGGCGATATGCCAGCCGGTTCTGTCGAGGAGAGCGATCGAGGCGCGATCATAGTCGACGACCAGGGCCACCTGGTCCAGGATGGTGGCAAATACGGTCCTCAGCTCGCGCTCTGAGCTAGAGAGAGCGCGGGTTCCAGGCAGTCTTCTGTCGCTATCGTGTCCCGGGGCATCGAGTCGCGGCGAGGGAAGTTCTGACCCGAGCGGATGCAGGATCTGGACGACCTCTTGTACGCGGTCCTTGATTAAGACCGGGGAGGACGAGAGCTCGTGGCGGGATCCGGGCGTCTGCTGTGCGCAGGCCGGCAAAACCGTCCGCCTGGGACGGCCCGTCTTCAGGACTCGTTGAACCGCGCAGATCTCCGGGGCACATGGAGCGTCTGCCCGGAGCAGAAGCTGGTAACATGGACGACCGAGAATGTCACCTGGCTCAAGGTTGAAACGGCGCATCCACGCCGGATTGGCGTACGAGATGCGCAGTTCCCGGTCGATGACGACAACCTCTTCTGCGAGGCTGTCGAACAGATGTCGAAAGCGATCGACCATCCACTACCGTTCTTTCAGAAGCCAGCTCCAGTAGTGCCACGTGATTGCCAGCCCGCCACTTAGTCCCACGGCCAAGGGCAGATGGTACAGCAGTAGGTAGAACACGGGTGCGTTCAGCAGGGAAGATATCGTCTCGGGAGGAGCCCAAAACACGCTCGCCCTGATGAAACGCACCACGAGTGCCAGGCCCAGGCAGCCTGCAGCCGCATAGTATCCCCGGTAGAAGGGACGCATTTTGGTCACCGCACCTAACTTGCGTCCGAACTGGGCGAGAATGAGCAAGCCATACATGAGCGAGATGAGCCCTGCCGAGCCGAAAATGGCCCCAATGACGTCGGTCATCTCCTGCCACCCATCATGGTCCCATAAAGGGAGTAGCAGAGCAGCCCCAGGGCGATGCCTCCAACAAGCCAGAGCAAATTCGGCCCCCAGGCTCCTACAAAGTCCAGGAGCGGGTCGCCGGTATAGTCGTTGGCAAAGAACGCGTCCCACGCAGCCGCTCCAAGGAACAGAATCAGGGGCACGACAAAGAGGTTGTAGAAGGATCTCTGGCCAAATCGAATCTCGTAGAAACGGCCGATCAGGAACAGGAAGAGGAGCAGGAGAGCGGCTACAAGCCAGCTATAGAAAACTAGGATGGAGCTGAGGAACCTGATCAATAGCACGCTCCCTAGGCCCGAGACCGGCGACGGGCGACTGCCTGGGGGTCCCAGCGCATGACAATAAGCCAGGTGGCTCGGTGACCGAGATGGCTCTCCTGCTGTGCATCCCTGGTCGAAGGACGGAACGCACCGCCCACCGATCTAGCCTCTCTCCCGTCCCTTCTGCTCGTTGCCCCGCGGTCTGAACGCTTTGTCGAACGCCTCGACCATCCGCCGCGGGCTGCCGCTCATGATCCCTTCCTGTCCTTCGAACTTGGAAAGGATCTCAAGCCCGTTGCTCGTGATCTCGAACTGGCGGATGTCCTTAGCGTGGTCGCTGCCCCGAAGCTTCAAGACGAGGAGTGCCTTGCGGATGGCGCTCTCGATCTCTACGTAGCGCAGCATGATATAGCTGTCGACGACGAAGGCAATGGGGTTGTCTGTCTCCTCACCGCCGAGGAGATATGGACTCTCTCGTGTGAGGACGCTGGTCAAACCCTCGCGCTTGAGGGCATTGATAAAGCCAAACACAACGGCCCTCAGCTCGATCGGATCTTTGGCCAATTGGTCAAAGTGAGAGACGCTGTCTATCAGGATGCGCCGGGCTCCCAGTTCGCGGGCCAGTGTCTCGATAGTGCCCCCGACGCTCTCCAGATCTGAACGGCTGACCTCCGGGCTGGTCATGATGACCCGCAGTTTGCCTTCCTGCTCCAGCTGGCGGAAGTCCCAGCCAAAGCCCTGCGCATCGTGATAGTACTGTCGCGGGAACTCCTCAAACGTGACAATGATGCCCGGCTCGTTATGATAGTGGATCCCGTTATAGATGAACTGCATGCCCAGCGTGCTTTTGCCGGTTCCGGGAGGTCCTTCCACAAGGTTCGCCGTCTGGGGCAGGAACCCGCCCTGAAGCATCTCATCAAGGCCCTTGATGTCGGTTTTCACACGGTCATTGCCCATGAATCAAGCCTCCTATGGTCGCACAAGTCGACTCTTCGATGTGACCTCGTCTCTGGCGCACCGGTGCGCGTCTTGCTAGGCGGAGGCCCCGCGCACGGGATCGGCTCGGACTAGTTCGGTGCCAGGCAGGCTCCAGTCTGCCACGGAGCCGGCATCGGGTGTTGGCGGCTATCGCATCCCACGCACGATGTGGTAGATGACTTTGACACGAAAATGACGGTCTTCGCAGGCGCTAATAAAGCGGTCAAGGAGTTCTCGCGTACTGCTGTCAGCCGTGAGGGAATAGATGGGCATCCCCTCGATCGACCTGATCTCCATGATTCCACTATCGACCAGTTCCCGGAGCTCTGGCTCGACGGTAGCAGCGTTACGGCCCACGTACTTGGCGATGTTCTCTGCCGTATCGGCTGTGTTGGGGTTCTCCCGCAGGAAGCGAACCAGGTCCCATTTGATGAACGAGTTCACCTTTGTCTTGACCAGGTCCAGGAGCGGTGGGTCCATGTCATTCATAAGTCGAGTCGTGAAATCTTCTCCGCTGAAGACCAATCTTACACCTCCCTTTTATACCTGGGGCCGGCCCCCTCGCCGATTCCGGACCGCCCTCTCTTGGCAGAGGACGTGCGGCTGGCAAACCGCTCCGGCTCAGGGGTTGTATGCCTGGCACGCGCGCGATTGCCCCTATTCTATCATCATCGGACGAAAAGATCAAACAGCGACCAGATCAGATCAGAACGTGTAGGTTTCCGTCCATTCGTGCTGCGTTGCATCAATTCTGCCAGGCCAGCCGGCCTGGCGTTCTGAGCCTCGGCTCGGGTCAGGATTGGGATGGGGCGAGCGGTTCGGGTGGCTGCCGGAAGAGCGAGCGGACCACCGTGCGCCGGATGTTGTCGCCCAGTTCGGTAAACAGCTCAAAAGCACGCCTCTTGTACTCGACGAGCGGGTCGCGTTGGCCATAGGCCTCCAGCCCGATGCCACGCCGTAGATCCTCGATATCGGTCAAGTAGTCGATCCACAGGCGGCTGATGGTATGCAACAGGACCCGACGTTCAATCTGGCCCATGATCCGGCGGCCCAGATAGGCGCTCAGCTGGGCCTGTTGCTCCGGCGGCATGTCCTGGAAGCTCGCGTCGTCCCAGTCGGCGATGATCTCGCTGCCCAGGTCCCGCAGCAGGGCATGGTACACTTCAGGTTCCAGGTCCCGCAGAGCCCGGCTACGCAGCGGCCGCAGCTCTGATTCATCTGCAGCAAGGCCGCGCTGCCGGAGGAAGTGACGGATCCGGTGGTGCTGGTCTCGAGAGACCCTCGACAGGCGACGCCCCTCGAGCTGCGCCAAGTACTGCTGCCTCAACGTCGCTACAAGATCCTGCAACTGCTCGGGGTCCAGCTCTTGCAGGCGCATAGCCTGGACCTGGTCATAGCGGCCCTGGTCCAGGAACCAGTCCCGGCCCTGGAGATGGGACATCACGGCCTGCTGTTCGGCCTCTGGCAGGTCGCTCAGCTGGCTGAAGGCCCCTGCTGTCAGGCGGCTCTTGCCCAACTCAGCTGCCAGCCCGTCCTGGTCTTCACGCCGCACGCTGCCTAGAGGCCGGCTCAGAACTTCCGCCCGCACGGATTCGCTCTCAAAATAGCCCAGGTCCTCAAGTGCCTCACGCAGTCCCTGGCGCAGTTCTTCACTGAGGTCGGATACCGGCTGGTGGCCGATCTCGGCCCGCAGATGGGAGACGAGATCCTGCACGATTGCGGCGTAGGTCTCGTCTTCCAGGTCGACGAGCCTGCGTTCCAGGAACTGGTTCTTCTTCTTTTCGTCCACAAAGTACCCGATCTCATCCAGGTAACGCCAGAGCAGGGATCGTGTGTCCTGGGGCAGATCAGCCACCGGTACAGCCAGGAGGCTCTCGCCGCCATCGTCGCGGGCCCCGGCAGGCTGCACCAGGTAGGTGCCGAGCGCTTCCATTACAGCGTCCCGCAAGTCGGTGGGCAGATCATCCACGGGCGAGCGCTGCACCTGTTGCAGCCGCTCCTCGTCGACGAAAAACCCGGTCCGCCATAGCTGAGATCGGACGTCAGCCTGCAGGTCGGGCGGCAGATCCCCGACCGGATTGGACGCCAGGCTCTGGGCTAGCCTCTCCACCAGGCTATCCTCCACAGCTCGCTGCTCTTCAGTGCTGAACTCGTCAAGCCGCTGGAAGGCGAACAACTCCTCCTTGAACTCGTCGGCAAAGTAGCCCTGGTCGCGCAGGAAGGCCCAGACCAGGGACCGCTCGGTCTCTGGTAGGTCCGGCGGGCGCCTGTTCCTTATCGAGACCAGCCAATCCCGGCCCACATGCTTCGTCACGCGCTCCAGTGCCTGTTCAGACAGCATGGAGAGTGAGCCCGTCTGAGTGATGCGCAGGCGTTCGGCACGGTCGCCAACGATGCCCTCCGCATCGAAGAGACGTTCAAGGTCATGCCTCATCCCGGCAGGCAGGTCGCGGAAGGAAACGGATCCCAACTCGGCCAGCCGCTTACGGCCCAGGTGCATTTCTAGCCCGCGGAGCAGGTCGCTGGGAAGCTGCGCTAGGGTCTGACGCTCGTACCAGCGCACCTTCTCCTTGTCGACAAAATAGTCCTGCTCGTTCAAAGCCTGGTGGACCTGCTGGCGCACCGCTTGCGGCAGCTCCTCCATCGTCTTTGTAGCCAGGTCATTACGGAGCTCACTCACCAGCGACTGGCGCACGTGCATGATCACGTCGCCGTCCAGCTCGACCAGCCGCCGGCTTTCCAGTTCCTTCTCCCGCTCCGAGTCGGTGAGCAGCCCTCTTTCCTTCAACGCCTCGATCACGAATTGCTGGGCACCGCTGTCCAACGCCTCGAGTGGGCGTCGATCGAGATGCTGCCGTCCTACGTAAACGGCAAAGCCTTGGCGGACACCTGGCTCCAGCTCGGCCAGTGGGCGCTCTGTGAGTGCCTGCTGGCGCCCCTTGTCGGTAAAGAGACCCATGCGCTGTGCAGAATCGATCACGACCTGGCGGGTGCTGACGTCCAGGTTCGCGATCTTGCGCCGGTTCATGCGCTCCAGGCGCGTGCGGGCCAGGTGCTGAAGGGCTTTTTCCTGATTATCAGCCGGCAGATCGGTGAGTGCCTGGTGCACCAGGAACTGCTGGATCTGTGACTCGTCCACAAAGAACCTTCGACGCCCCAGGTAGGCGATGGCCGCATCGCGACTCCCCTCGGGCAGTCCCTGGATCGCCTGGCTTTGATGCTCCTGGATGAACTGGCGTCCCAAGAAGCGCGTAACCTCAGCATAGGTTTCCTGATCCCAATCGTCGACGGGCCTGCGAAGGAGGCTGGCCCTGGCCTGGGGATCGTCCAAGAACCCGGATGCTCGCAAGTGGCTGACGACGGCCTCGCGCAGTTCCCCGTCGAGCTCCTGTATTGGCGTGCCGAGGGCCTCTTCCTCCAGGGCATCTGCCAAATGTGCCAGGACGTCCTCGGCGTGGGGCAGGTTGCTCAGGCGGGGATCGTGCTTCTCCAGCTCGCGCCAGGCGAGGATGAAGCGCAGGCGGTCATATAGATCGGGGCGCAGGTCCGCCACCGGCTGCTGCTGCAGTTCACCCAGCTGGCGTGCGCCCAGAAAGCGGGTCAGACCATCATAGGCGGCCTCGTCCAGGTCATCGAGCGACAGATCGCTCCAACGGCGCATCTCCTGCTCGCCCCAGGCTTGCTCCCGCTGGTCGAGCGCCCAGGATAACGAGCTCAGGATATCACTTCGCAGCTCGGTGACAGCGCTGTCCTCCACCAGCGCCTGTGCGGCGTAGCTGAACGGCAGGCGCGGCATCCACGTGGTCTGGCGACGGTGTCCCCGGTCGTAGACCTGCACTTCGGCATAGTGGGTGCCCAGGAGATGTTCCGCGATGGCGGACCAAGCGTCGCCGGCGAGGGGATGGCGCCTGGCATCGGACTCGATTTCGGCCAACTGCCGCTGGGCCCACTTGTCATACTCGTGGGCAACTGCTTGGCTCAGGACCTCCTCCAGGGTAGAGACCTCCAGGTGGACGATGTCGTTGAGCTGGCGCAGCACATCCAGGAGGTTGGTGGCTCGTCCTCCCTTCTTGCCTTCGACCACAGAAGCCTGCAGTCGCTCCAGATCCCGTTGCAGCAACCCATCATCCTGCTCCGCGGCCCGCATGTATTCCTGGATGAGATCGTCCAGGTACGCGCCTACCACGTGACCCATCAACCTGTCGAGGCGCCCAAAGTCCATGTCGCTGGTTGCCTTGAGCACAGAGACGAAGGCCAATACGCGTGACGGATCGCCCTGGCTTGGTGGGGTAAGTTGTGCCAATTCGCGCCAGGCCTCGTCGCCGCGAGCCTGCTTGCTAGCCAGATCTTTGACCCGCTGCAGCTCATCGGCCAGTTTGTCGTCGGGGATCCGGGAGGCGCGGAACCGGTCAAGGCCGCCGATGGCCTCAGCAGGCAGCCTGCTCAGGACGCGCTCGATGAAGCCGGCGGATGTCTGCCGGTGATACTCGATTTCGACCTCGTCCCGCCAGTGCTCGCGCAGGTCCTCGAGACTGTCCATCGTCGACAACTCGCTGCCAGAAGGCATCGACAGGCTCAGCGGATAGGTGCGAGCCAGGTGCTGGACCAAGCGCCGGGGATCCAACTGCTGCTCGCGCTCTTCTAGCAGTTGCAGATGGTCGCCGATCTTTTCGTCAAGGAGGAACTGGTAGCGCTCCAACCTCTCGTCGTAGGAGCTCGAGATCGTCTGCGCAACCTCGCTGACCGAGTGCCGGAGTTGCTCTCCATAGCCCGCCGCTGCCTGCTGGGCCAGGTCGCGCAGTGTGTCCCGTACCGGGTCGAG
>JAMJFU010000057.1:0-10771 GCA_023544525.1 Anaerolineae bacterium
ATTACCGGCTCATCAGCGACGAGTATGGCAACCGCTACGCCGAGTTCGACCTGAGCGACATCCCCCCCGGCTCGACGGTCGAGATCCGGCTGGACTACCGCCTTACCGTGCACGAACTGGCCTATGACCTGAGCGGTTGCACAGGCGATCTGCCGCGAGAGTTTACCCAGGCTGAGCTGCACGTCGAGTCGCGGAATCCCCAGATCGTAGAATTGTCCCAGGCGCTTTCCGAGGGCAAGGGCTCGGCTTGTGAGCAGGTACGGGCCTTCTATGACTATGTTGGGAACAACCTGGTCTACAGCTTCAATGGCGCTGATTGGGGTGCCCAGGCGGCCCTCGGCGAGATGGGCGCTGACTGTACCGAATACGCCTCGCTGATGATGGCGCTGAGCCGGGCGGCGGGCATCCCGGCCCGTTACCTGGAGGGGGTGTGGGCCGGTGGCGCGGCCGGCGAGGAAGGGGGGCGGACCGAGCACTCCTGGCTGGAGGCATATCTGCCGGGTGTGGGTTGGGTTCCGATGGATCCGACCCTGGGCCGGTCGTCCGTCAGCCGTGAGGCCTACTTTGCCCACCTGCCGCCGGACCACATCATCGTCACAGTGGGCAGGAACCCCTCGACGCTGCGCGGCGCCAGTTATTGGACGCACCTCTACTGGCCGGGCAAGAGCACGCAGATCCGGGTCGATGACTTCCAGTGGCTGATCGAGCCAGCCGGCGAGTAGCCAGCTTCCACTCTGAACTCGACCGTCGTAGTTCGTCGTAGCGGTTCAGCCGTGAAGGGCTCGACTGGCCTGTTTCGAGGCCAGGGCCCGCAGGTAGCCGGCTGTGGTCGGCCACAACTCTTTGTAGAGCTCGTACCAACCGGCATAGAGCCTGTGCTGATGCGGGTCGGGCTCAAAGGCGCGGTCGAGGCGGACCATGGCCTCCACCGCGGCGGCGAACGTGGGGTACAGGCCACTGCCCACCGCGGCGATGATGGCCGCCCCCAGCGTGCCAGCCTGGGCCACGGACGGCCGCACAAAGCGCTGGCCAAAGATGTCAGCGCAGAGCTGCACCCAGCGGTCTGACCGGCTGCCTCCCCCTGCCACCCGGAAGCCGGCGATCTCGATCCCGGTGGGCGGCAGCGCATCGACACACTCCCGCAGATAGAAGCTGATGCCCTCCAGGATGCCCTTGAGGATCTCGCCGCGGCTCGTTTCCAGTCGCAACCCCGCCAGAAGACCGGTCGAGTCGGAGACAAAGCCCGGCGGCCCGGTCGGTGCAAAGTGGGGCAGGACCATGATGCCGCTGGGATCCGGGGGCATCTCGGCCAGGAGCGCGCCGTAGACGTCGTGGCCCGCATGGGCGCCAGCGGCCAGGGTGTCGCGGAACCACTTGACCAGGGACCCTCCGGGGTTGTAGATGAAACTCACATACTTGCCGGGCACAGCATGATGCTCGGTGTTCAGCCCACGCTCCAGCATCAGGCTTGGGGCGCGACGTTGGCTAAAGACGGGCGTGATGCAGGTGAAGGTGCCCATGCCATACACCGCCTGCCCGTCCTCAACGACACCGCAGCCCACAGCCGTCGCACACTGGTCGTGGGCGCCGGCGACGATGGCTGTGCCCGGGGGCAGGCCGAGCTCGGCGGCCATATGGCGCGACACCGTACCGATGGCCGTGCCGGAGGGCACAGTCTCGGGCAGCTTGGTGCTATCCAGGCCGGCCAGCTCGAGGATCTCCTGCGACCAGTCCTCGCGGTCCACGTCAAATAGCAGGCTGCGGTTGGCCAGCGAAAAGTCGACCGCCGGGCTGCTGCCCAGCATGTACGACACAAAACCACCCCAGAGAAGGAACTTGTCTGTGCACTGGTACAGGTCCGGTTGGTGCTGCTTGATCCAGAGCAGCTTGGGCAGGCTATAGTTGCCGCCCAGGGTATTGCCCGTGATCCGGTACAGGGCTTCCTCGTCCAGGCCGGTTCGCAGCGGGTCGAGGTACTGGTCGCCGCGCAGGTCAAAGTTGGCGACGATGGAGGTGCCGGCGATCTTTCGACTGGCCGTGACGGGCACCATCGCCTCGCCGAGGGAGGAAACGGCCAGCGCTTGGATGGGGTCGGAGGAGGAGGCAGCGCTGACCTGGCGGACTGTGGCCCTGACCTTGTCCCAAACGTCCCTTGCGTCCAGCTCAGCCCAGCCCGGCTGTGGCCTGAGGATATCATACTCCTCGTAGGCAGACGCCAGCAGGGATCCTTCTTCGGAAAAGACGGCGGCCTTGCAGCCCGTGGTGCCGACATCAATGCCGAGCAAACTCATGCCGATCTCCTGTCGCCGGCTGCGGGCCTAGCCCAACAACTGCTTCCTGCTGCCGGCCACCCCAAAATGGTCCCGCAGCAGCCAGCTCGTGCGCTCATAGACCGCTTCCTGGGCTGCGGTCACACTGCCCGACCCCCGCAGGCTGGACTCGTAGGCCTGGCGGATCTCGGTGCCGACGTTTACCTTGGCGATGCCCTGCCGGACCGCGGCCAGCAGGTATTCCCGCTTGATCCCAGAGCCGCCGTGCAGCACCAGCGGCAGGCCCGTCGCCTGGCGGAGCCTGTCCAGATGGTCGAGGTCCAGCCGGGCTTCGACCTTCTGGCGATCCTTGAGCGCCCCGGATACGGCGCCGTGGACGTTGCCGATGGCCACTGATAGCCAGTCGCAGCGCGTCTCCTGCACAAAGCGCTCCGCCTCGCCGACGCCGGTGAAGCCCAGGCCGGTCTCGAAGAGCGTCTTGTAGGGCGGCAGGGGCCCGGCCTCGTGCCCCAGCACGGCTCCCAGTTCGGCCTCGCAGGCAACGCCCGCAGCGTGGGCGAGCTCGACCGCCTGCCGGGTAGCCTCGATGTTGCCTTCCAGGTCCAGGCGGGAGCCGTCGACCATGACCGACTGGTAACCCAGGTCAATCGCCTCCTGGAGGTTGGCCAGGTAATCCACCTGCAGCCCATCCTCGTCGACCACAGGAATGTGATCCAGGTGGATGCGCACGTGGTCAGGCACTGCCCACTTGCGGAACTCGTGCATGACGGCCGCGGGGCCGCGGCTCTCAAACTTGGTCCATTCCAGCCGGGCCGTCTCGATCAGCGCAAAGGAACCAGCATCCACTACGGCCCGAATGACGGGCTCGACCATGGGCAGATAGGGCACGTTAAAAGCTGGGACCACCAGCGATGCCCGGGTCGCGTTGCGAACGATGTCGGCAGTGCTGAGCATGGCGGTCCTCTATTCCAGAATCAGAGGCGCGTGGGGAACCGGTGCCTCAGCGGTACTTGCCATGTTCCATAGCCGTCTCGAAGGCAGCGAGGATGTTCTCCGGCGGCACAAAGGCCTGGATGTTGTGCACCGCAGCAAATACGAACCCGCCGCCAGGCGCCAGGTCGTCGATGCGCCGCCTGGCCTCATCCCGGACCTCCTCGGGCGTCCCGAAAGGCAGTACACGCTGAGTGTCAACACCGCCGCCCCAGAAGACGATGTCGTCGCCGAATTCCTTCTTCAACCGCTCCGTCTCCATCCCCCGGGCCGAGACCTGGACGGGGTTGAGGATGTCGAACCCCAGCTCGATCAGATCGGGGATCAGCTCGTAGACTGCCCCGCAGCCGTGATAGTAGACCTTGGCATCGGTCTTGTCCTTGATCGCTTCCAGCAGGCGGCGCTGCAAAGGCTTGATCCTCTTGCGGTAGATATCGGGGGAGATGAGCCAGCCATCCTGCCCGTTGAGGTCGTCCCAGTAGGTAAACACGTCCAGGTATTCCCCCACCTGGTCCAGGTAGTTGTCGCAGGACTCGATATAGATGTCGGTGATCCTGTCCATCATTCGATCGGCAAAGGCAGGCTCCTTGATCAGAGCCATGAGAAAGCTCTCCAACCCCATCGTCCTCGCCGGCTGCTCAAAGATCCCGCCGCCGATGATGGCGCTGCCCACCAAAGCATAGTCCGTGTTCTCGTAGAGGTCTCTTGCCTGCTGCCGGAGCCGCGCGTTTAGGGCCGGCGGGTCGGGTTCGGGCCAAAGATAGCGGTCCAGGGCCTCCATGGTCGGTTCCTGGATGGGGAAATCTACCCAGTCGAAGTAAAGACCGTCGCGCTTTGGCATGTGGAGCTTGGACCCCCAACGGTCGATGAAGGCATAGTAGCTGCCCTCGTCCAGGATGTCGATATCTGGCGCGGTAGCGGCCGGCAGCTGGACCATGCGGAAATCCACGCCAAAGCGCTCCATAAGCGTCTCGTCCAGGTAGGGCAACTGCTGGACATAATCCGCCATCGTGATCTCTTCCAACGCCATACCCAGGTATTCTTTGAGCGCAACGTAGGCCTTCTTGTGAATGGAAGAGCAGATCGTGCCCCCAAGGTCGATGGGGATGCGATCCGGTTCCTGGTGATTGAAGGCACGGCGGACCCGTTCCCTGGACGTCATCTCTCTTGGCATCCCAAGCTCCTCCTGAGGACCTCGTTCATCGTTGCGCGAGCCTCCCGGCACCAGGTGCGGCCTGCACCGGGTAGACCTGGGGCTCGATGCCAGAGGTGGCCTGGTAGTGTGCCTCTACGTGCCTGGCGAAGGCGCCAACCTCGCTCTCCTCGACAAAGGCGACCATGCAGCCGCCAAAGCCGGCGCCGGCTTGCCGCGCCCCGATGCCACCTGGCCCGCTGATCATGGCCTCCATCATCCAGGCCATCTCCTGGCAGCTGATCTCGTACAGGTCCCGCGCCCCTGCATACGATTCCGCCGCCAGCCTGCCGATCCTCTCGAAATCCCCGGCAGCCAGCGCCTCGGCCATGTCCAGCACCCGCTGGTTTTCCTCGATGACAAAACGGCAACGCCGGTAGACCACGCCGGAGAGGCTCGCTCTATGTGCCTCCAGTTGCTCCAGGCTTACGTCCCGCAATGCCTGCACGTGGGGGTAGAAGCCGGCCAGAATGCGCACACCCTCTTCACACTGGGCACGCCGCTGGGCATATTCGGAGCCGGTCAGGGCCCGCGGTGCGCGCGTGTCGCAGATGACGACCTGGATCCCCTGCGCCACGGGCCTGGTCGTGCTGGTCAGATCCCGGCAGTCGAGCAGCAGCACGCAGCCGGCCCGGCCCATGGTCGACGAATACTGGTCCAGGATGCCGCAGTTCATGCCCACGAACTCGTTCTCGGCGCGCTGGCAGAGCAGGGCCATCTCGACGGGATCGATATCCAGACCGGACAGCAGGTCAAAGACCACTGCCGTGGCCACCTCGAGGGCGGCCGAGGAACTCAGGCCGCTGCCAAAAGGGATGGTGCTGTGGATCAGGCCGTCAAAGCCGCGGAGGGGGTAGCCTTCATCCCGGAGCACGGCAGCCACCCCGCGCACATAATTGGTCCAGGGCAGTGCTGCGTCGTACTCGATCTCTGATAGCTGGAACTCGCCGCGGCCCTCCAGGTTCAGGGATTCGATCACCACCCTGCCGTCAGGCCGCGGATGGGCGGCCATCCAGGTGTCGCGGTCGATGGCCTGGGTCAGCACGTAGCCGAGGTTGTAGTCTGTGTGGCTGCCCATCAGGTCTACCCGGCCGGGAGCGCGGCTCCAGACAGTGGGCTGCTTACGGAATCGCACCGCAAAGTGGGTAGTGATCGATGCCCTTCGTGTCTGGATGTCGCTGTTCACTGGTCGCCTCTCCCCGAACTCTGTGCTGCCGCTTAGGACGTGACCTGCGCTTAGCCCAATGCCTCAGGTATGTCGTCGTCTCCCAGGGCTCCTGCTGAGATGCCCTGGTCTCAGATCGAGGCTCAGGCCATCCTGCGACGCAGAATGGCGTGCATGGAGACCGAGACGATGATGATCAGGCCATAGAGAAAGTCGGTCCAGAAACCGGTCAGCCCGATGGCGACGATGGCGGCTTGGATGGCGCCAATGATAAAGCTGCCGATAAAAGTGCCCAAAATCGTGCCGGTGCCGCCAAAGACCGAGGTGCCCCCCAAAAAGACCGAGGCGAGGGTCTTCAGTAGATAGCCCTCGCCCAGGCTGGGCCAGAAGAAGGAGACCTGCAGGCTGGCCAGAATGCCGGCCAGCGCAGCTGCGACGCCGACGAGGCAAAAGACCAGGATGCGCGTCCGGTGGACGTTGACGCCCATCAGCCTGGAGGTCTTTTCGTTGTCGCCGACCAGATAAACGTGGGCGCCGTACTTGTGCCGGTTGAGCAGCACCCAACTGCAGACGGCAATGATCAGCAACCAGATCATCTGCATGGGCAGATATTGGCCGATCTTGCCCACCAGCATGCTGTAGACAAAGGTCGGGCGTGTGTCAACCAGCGTCGATCCCTTGCCCCCCACCAGCAACAGCACCGCACCGCGCCACAGGTACTGGGTGCCGATGGTCACCACCAGCGAGGGGATGCCAATATAGACCACGATAAGCCCGTTCAGAAGTCCTGCTGCAAAGCCCATGGCCAGGCCTGCGGCCAAAGCCAGCCACATGTTGCCGGTGGCCTGCCAGGCAAAGATAAAAGCCACCGTCCCGATGGCCATGATAGAAGGGAACGACAGGTCCATTTCGCCCGCGATCACCGCCAGGGTCAGGGGCATGGCTACGATGGCAAAGAAGGGGATGGTGCTCATAAAGGCCAGGTAGATCTGCGGCGACAGGAAGGTCTGAGGAGCCGACATGATGAAGAATATCCACATGGCGGCAAAGACGGCCAGGATCCCCAGCTGCGCGGCGTAGGTCCGCAGCAAGCGACTCAGCGAAAAGGTCTCCTTGTAGGCCGCTGCAGGTGCGGCCTCTTTTGCCTCAACAGTCATCTCGTCTCCGTCCTTTGCAGTTCCATGGTCAGGCCGCGGCCCCCTACTCCAGGCTGCCTGTCTCGGCAACCCGGTACATCTTGTCCATGAGGTCGTCCAGGGTGATGTCCTTGGTCATGAACTCGCCGGCCACCCGGCCCCGGTCCAGTACGACCACCCGGTCGGCCACGTCATACACGTGGAAGACATTGTGATCGATAAAGACCGCGGCCTTGCCTGCCTCCTTGATGCCGCGCACAAACTCGAGCAATCTACGGGTCTCTTTGAGGCTCAGGCCCATGGTTGGCTCGTCGAGGATGATGATCTCTGCGTCGAAATATAGGGCCCTGACGATGGCTACACCCTGCTTCTCGCCGCCGGAGAAGGTCTTGATGATCGATTCCGGACTGACGGCCAACGAGGTAAAGCCCATAGACTGGGTCATCAGCCGGTGGGTCTCCTCTTTCATGGCATTGACCTTCAGGAAGCCGAGTCGGGTGGACAATTCGCGCCCGAGAAAGATGTTTCGCCACAGGGTCTGGAGCTCGGCCAGGGCGCGCTCCTGGTAGACCGTCTCAACGCCCAGCTCCCGGGCCCTGGCCACCGACAGGTCTTCGACCTTTTGCCCATCGAAATACATCTCGCCCGTCGTGGGGGAATGGTAGCCGGTGACGATCTTGATTAACGTCGACTTGCCGGCCCCGTTGTCGCCCAAGAGCCCGACCACTTCGTTGCGACCCAGCCTAAAGTCCACGTTGCGTAACGCTTCTACCTCTCCAAAGGTCTTGGAGACGTTTCTCAGCTCAACTCTGTAGTCTGATTCCATGCCAACTCCTCCCCAACCAGGGAATAGACCTGGCAGGCTGCCATCAACCTGCCAGGTCCTTGTCCAGAGAGGTTACCGGATCTGCAGCTCTACCAGATCGGCAAGCATGTCGACGTTATCCGCGTGCGCAAAGCCCGCACCGGTGTCGATGTGCAGGCCGGTGAACAGGTAGTTGTGGGTCAGGCAGATCTGCAAGATCGGCAGGTAGCCCTGCAGCCACTGCTGCTGGTCGATGACTAGGTCGGTCCAGCCGCCGCGGATGGCCTCGACGGTGGCCGCAGACAGGTCGAACCCGGCGGCATAGATGTCGTCCGGGCCCAATCCTGCCGTGGTCAGGTAGGACTCCAGGGTGGCGGTCAGCGCGCCGTGATCGGTCACGACCAGCTTGACGTCGGGATTGGCCGAGACATAGCCCACAAAGGTCGGGATGCCAGCTGTGGCGTCGGCGTTGGTTGCGTCGTCGATCTCGAGGTAGTCAACAACCATGCCGGCTTCCTCCAGGGCATCGATCACGCCCTGGGTGCGCTCGCCGCGTCCGGCCTGGGCCAACAGGCCCCAGACCATGGCCTTGTCCCCATCCCCGAGGCCAAAGCGCCGGATCGCCTCGGCGCCGAGGTTATAGCCGGCCGTGTACAGCTCCTGGCCGACGTAGCCAAAGCCCGAGCTCTTGTACTCCGCTTCCAGTGTGGGCAGGGTCGTGTTCTGGCTGGTGACGATGATGCCCTGTGCCCGTGCATCGCTGACCACGCTGGCGAAGGCATCGTCGCCGGGGTGCCCCATGATGGCGATACCGTCGGGTTTGGTGGCTGCAGCCTCTGCAAACTGGGTCACCATGTTCTCAGGGTTCCAGTCGGACCACATGTACTCGACGTCTGCGCCCAGGTCAGCCGCCGCTGCTACCGCGCCGTTGTAGACGACGGTGGCAAAGGGGCCGCCAGGCGAGCCGCCCGGGAAGAATACGATCTTGGTGCCAGAGCACCACTTGTCCTCGGCAGCGGGGGCCGGGCCTTCCGTCTCGGCCGGCTCCTCGGCGACTGCCTCGGTCGGCTCCTCGACTACTGCCTGGGTGGGTTCCTCAACACTCGGCGCTTCCGTCGCCTCCGGTGCCTCGGTGGGGCCGCAGGCGGCCAGCACCAAGCCCAGGACGAGCAGCATCGCGATCAACATCTGAAGCTTCTTCATGTTCCTTTCCTCCTCTTGCTCTGAGTTATGACCGAATCAACCTTCGATCTTCCGACCAGTCTCCTGCGACAGGCATCACCTCCTATCCTGAGCTGCCCTCGGGCGTAGATGCTTTCCCGACCTGATATTCGTGGTTCACTCCCCAAAACGGGTTCTGGCGTCGACAGGTCCCTGCAATAGGCACCTCCGAATCTCTCCCACCTAGAACGCGCTGTAGGGCGTGTCCTGGATGGTCTCTACCATCGCCTGGAAATTCTCCAGCGGCGTGTCCAACTGCACGTGGTGGGTTGGGGCCAGGATCAGCCCGCCGCCCTGGCCAATCGTCCTGAGGCGCTCGATCACCTCGGCCCGGACCTGCTCGGGGGTCCCGAATGGCAGGGTCCTTTGCTCGTCGATCGTGCCCCAAAAGCATAACCGGTCGCCATACTGCCTCTTGAGCTCGGCGGGGTCCATGCACGCCGGCTGGACGGGATTGAGCACATCCAGCCCGACCTCGATCAGCTCCGAGATGATGCGGCGGATGTCGCCATCCGAGTGGTAGGCCACCTTCAGGTTGGGATTGATGGCCTTGAGCTCCCCGATCAAGTCTGCCATACGCCCTTTGAAGAATCTGCGCCACATCCGGGGCGAGATCAGCATCTCGTGCTGGGTGCCCATGTCATCTCCCAGCCAGACCATGTCCACGCCCATCTCGACCAGCCGCCGGGCGGCGGCGAGGTGGTACTGGTACGGGAACTCGAGCACCTGGTCGGCCAGGGCTGGATCTCGTACCATGTCGACCAGCAACTGCTCCAGCCCGCGCAGTGCCCAGGCGGTCTCAAAGATGGTGGTGACGGTCACACCCACGATCCAGTACTCTTCCCTGAAGTCGCGGAGGACCTGTGCTGTGTCGACGTACAGCTCTGGCCGGTGCGGGTCTGGTGGCTGGTAGCGGTCGATGGCCCGGTTCTCGGCCAGGGGATGGGTGGCGATCTCGGTGTAGTGGCCGGTGCCGAACGGGGTCTCGTAGGCGTGCACGGTCCAGCCTATGCCCCATTCGTCGGTATAGGGCTGGTCAGCCATATAGTACGAATTGGCCCAGCCCACGGAGGTGAGCAGCATGTCCTCCCCCAGTGCCCGCTCCAATTCGTACGTGTTGCCGCCCCCGTGCGGGTTGTGCGTGTGCCCGCCGCGCAGGGCCAGGTCTTGCCGCAGGCGCACTGCGAACTCTGGGGTGAAGCTGGCCTGCATCGGGCAGCGGTCCGGCTCCTCGTGCCGGAGTGCTCTCTCAACCCTTTCCCTGGGTTTCATCTCATCGCTTCTCTGTGCCCGCCAGGTGAGCGTGGCTCACTGGCCATATTCGTGCTGGTAGCGGTGATGCAGCTTTTCGATCATCTCTGCCGGGATCTCGTCGGGTTGCCCCAACTGCAGGGCCAGCCAGGTGGTGCGGGCGATGTCTTCGACCATCACCGCGGCTTTGAGCGCCGCTGCGCCGGTCGGTCCCACCGTGAATACCCCGTGATTCTTGAGCAGCACCGCGGCGGAAGCGCCAATCGACTCGACGACCGCCCGGCCTATCTCTTCGCCGCCGATCAGGGCAAACCCACCGCAGGGGATCGGGCCGCCGAACTCGTCGGCCTGGGCGGTCAGGTAGACGGGGATCGGCTGGCCCAGGGCGGCAAAGGCAGTGGCATAGTTCGAATGGGTGTGCACGATGCCGTTGACGTCAGGGCGATGCCGGTAGATGTAGAGATGGCTGGCGGTGTCGGAAGATGGCTTCAATTGCCCGTCGACCAGGTCGCCTTCCAGGTTGACCACGGCGATGTTCTCGGGTGAGAGGTCCGGGAAGAGGACGCCTGAAGCCTTGATGGCCACCAGGCCGGTCTCCGGATCGCGGATGCTCACGTTGCCGCTGGTCCAGCTGACCAGCCGGTTCTGGGGCAGTGCCTGGTTTAGAATGACCAGTTCCTCTCGAATGGCTTGTAGGATCATCCTTCACACGCTCCAGCAGACCTGGGCAGGGGTTCGCCC
>JAMJFU010000057.1:10781-17846 GCA_023544525.1 Anaerolineae bacterium
CTAACCATTCCGTTAACGGCCATCTGCTCTCTGTTGGCCATATTGCACCTGGTACCCATTGTCAATGCTCCATAGCGGCCAGAAGCGCCTCGACGTTCTCTGGCGGGACGTCGGTCATCAAGCGGTGGGACGGGCCCAGCAGCAGGCCGGTCCCGGCGGGTGCCAGGGCAGCCACGCAATTGGCCACTGCCCGCTCCACCTCCTGTGGCGGCCCCTGGGTCAGCACCGTCTGCGTCGAGATCCCGCCGTAGCAGGCCAGCCGGTCGCCAAAGGTGCGCCTCAGCCAGGCAAGGTCGAGCACCTCGGGCTGCACCGGGTTGATGGCCGTGACCCCGATTTCGACCAGGTCGGGCAGGATGGCGGCGATCTGCCCGTCGCTGTGCAGGATCACCGGCAGGCCAGCCTCGCGAAAGGGCGCAAACAGCCGGGCAAGCCGCGGTTTGATCAGCGCCCGCCACATCCTGGGCGAGAACAGCAGGTTGCGCTGGGCGCCATAGTCATCGCCAAAGTATCCTCCGTCGACCCCCAACGCCAGGAAGCGTTGGATGAGCACCAACTGGATCTCGGTGATGCGATCCAGCAGCTCGGCGGCAAAGCCAGGGTCATCGGCCATGTCGATCAGGAAGGTCTCAAAGCCGCGCAACGCCCAAGCCCTCTCAAAGAGCGCAAAGCCAAAGTTGGGCACCAAAAAGTGCTGCCCACCGTCCTGTGCCACCTGCTGCGCCGCGCCGTCCAGCAGGCCTCGCGCGTGGGGATCGGGCCAGGCACAGGCGTCCAGGTCCTTGCTTTCGGCCAGCGGATGGACGGCAACAAAGTAGCCCTCCTGCCGGGTATCGAAGCCGGCGCCCCACCAATCGAAGGCAATCCGGCCGTCATTGCTTTGACCTTCCTCATAGCTGATGTCCAGCCGTAGGAAATGGTTCCCCAGCCGCCAGGGCAGCTGCTCGGGGACCACGTCCAGGTGCGCGGCCAGCCGTTGGCCCATGGCCCGGGTGTAGTTGATCTGGGTTGGGATACGGTCGACGGCCTCGTTTGCGAGGGCCCTACGCGTCCGTTCCCGCTGGCTGGTGCTCATCTCGGGTACCTTCTCACCACGGACCAGGCGACACGGTCAAGAGCCAGCCTGGACACGGGCCCTGAGGGCCTTGAGCCGTTTCATCGCGTCGTTCCCGCCCCGCCCAAAGTAATCGTGCAGGCGTTCGTACTCGGCATAGACCTCGTCATAGCCCGCCTTGTGCCGGGCAACCGGCCGGTAGACCTCATCTTTGAGGCGGGCCATATGCCTGGCCGCCTCGACGATGCTGCCGTAGCCACCTGCTTCCCTGCCGGCAGCGACGGCGCCGAACATGGCCGAGCCCAGTGCCGGGGTCTGCTGCGAAGCACTGACCCTGATCTCGCGCCCGGTCACGTCGGCATAGATCTGCATCAGCAGCTTGTTCCGTTCGGGCAGCCCGCCGCAGGCGACGATCTCATCCACGGCGACGCCGTTCGCCTCAAAGGTGTCGATGATCATCCGTGTGCCGTAGGCGGTGGCCTCTATCAGCGCCCGGTAGATGTCCTCGGCTTTGGTGGCCAGCGTCGCTCCCAACAGCATGCCGGTCAGGTCCACGTCGACCAGCACCGATCGGTTGCCGTTCCACCAATCGAGTGCCAGCAGGCCATGCTCCCCCGGCTCTTGCAGCCCTGCTTTTTCCTCCAACAGCCGGTGCAGGTCGATGCCCCGCTCTTTTGCTTCGTCCCGGTATTCGGCTGGCGCGCAATTCTTGACGAACCAGGCAAAGTGGTCGCCTACGCACGACTGGCCAGCCTCGTAGCCATGGAAGCCGGCGATGATGCCATCCTCGACGACGCCGCACATGCCAGGGACAGTCTGCTCCTCCGTGCCCAGGACCATATGGCAATTGGAGGTGCCCATGATGATGACCATGCGCCCCGGCTCCACCACGGTCGCTGCCGGCACCGATACGTGGGCATCCACGTTCCCGATCGACACGGCGGTTCCCGGCTGCAGCCCGGTCAGCTCGGCCATGGCCGCGGTGAGGCCGCCGGCCCGATCGCCCAGGGGATAGATCTGCCGGGAGAGCTTGTCGTCGACCACGTGTTCCAGCCGCGGATCGAGGGCCGCGAAAAAGCCATCGCCAGGATAGCCGTCGCGCTTGTGCCAGATGGCCTTGTAGCCGGCGGTGCAGGAGTTGCGCCGTTCCTGGCCCGTCATCTGCAGCACGATCCAATCCGCGGCCTCGATGAACCGGTCGGCTGCCTGGTAGACCTCCGGTGCCTGGTTCAGCGTCTCCCAGATCTTGGGGAAGAGCCACTCCGACGAGATCTTGCCGCCATAGCGCTGTAGCCAGGTCTCGCCCCGTGCCTCTGCGATCTCGTTCAGGCGGTTGGCCTCTGGCTGCGCGGCGTGATGCTTCCAGATCTTGACCCAGGCGTAGGGATTGCCCCGCCATTCCGGCTGCTGGCAAAGGGGCGTGCCCGTCGCGTCGATGGGCAACATGGTGCATGCCGTGAAATCGGTGCCCAGTCCGATCACGTCCTCGGCTTCGACGCCGCCTTCCTGCAACACGGCCGGGATCGTCACACGCAGCACCTCGATATAGTCAGCCGGGTTCTGTAGGGCAAAGTCATGCGGCAGCTCGACGCCGGAGCCAGGTAGCCCCTCGTCGATGACGCCGTCGCCATAGAGATGGACGGCAGTGGCAACCTCGCGGCCATCGGTCACATCTACGAGCACCGCCCGCCCGGACTCGGTGCCAAAGTCCAGGCCGATCGCGTATTTGTGCTTGCTCATGCTGATCTCCTCGTCCGTGTCCCCCTGCACGCCTTGCCGCGTCACTACACCTCCAGGATGGCGGGCCGGGCGTACTCGGCCCCACCGGCCGAACTGTGGACGACCGGCCAGCCGTCGATGGCGGTCAGCACTTCCAGGCCCTTGGTCCCCAGCAGCACGGTATCCTCCGACTTGGTCCCGGTGATGGACGGGTTCCAGGCATAGGCCTGGCCGGTCTGGATCACGTCCTCAGACCCCGGTGTGGCAATGTACTCGCGGGGCTCGTAGCCTGCCGGACCCCCCTGGTGATGCAATCGCCACTCGTCGGGGAAGCCCGTCTCGGCGTAGGCTGCCTGGCCTGCTGCGAACGCCCGGCCAAGTGTCTGGCCTGGCCAGGTGGCGGCCAGGAGAGCCGCATCCACCTGGGCCACCGCCTCGGCCTTGCGTCGCAGTTCGTCCGGCAGGCGGCCAAAGTGGACCAGCCGTGTGAGCGAGCAGACCAGGCCCCAGCGCCGCCCGCAGAGCACCAGCATGGCATAGCGTTCCAGGCGTTTTCCGGTGGGCAACGGGTGCCGGAAGGCAAAGACCCGTTGGTCGGTGGCGATCAGGTTGACAATGGCCTGCACGCCTCGACGTTCTGCCTCGCGGGCCAGGAGCCCGGCGATCTTGTATTCGGTCTGGCCGGGCCGGACCGCCCGCACCGCGCGCTCCATGGCCTCGGCACACAGGCCGCCCAGCATCCGGAAGCGCTCTCCTTCCTCGCGCGTGAGGTTCGCGCGCATGCGGGCCACCTGGTGCGAGAGATCCACCGCGCCGGGAAACGGGCCGTCGGCACCAAGCCTAAGGCCGCTCGCCAGACGGGCCACTGCGTCGGGTGTCTCGTACCAAGGGACCACCTCGAACTGCCAACCCTGCTCGGCTAGCCGTGATTCCCTCTCCAGTCGAGCGGCTTCGATGTTGTTGGTGATGAGATGCCGGTCGGTGGGCGTGACGAGCAGGCTGGCCTCGCCCGTGGTGGTGGCGGTGTTGACGTAGGAAGCCGCACCCAAGGTCGCCCAGGCGAAGCTACTGACGCGCTGCAGGAGCAGGGCGTCCAGCTGCTGCTCGGCCAGGAGGCCCTGGATGCGGGCCAACTTGGTGTCGAGTTTGGTCATAGGATGTGCCCCACCTCTCTTCTAACCCTCGTGGTAGTAGACATCCCAGCCCAGGTACTTGTCGAAGGCTTCGTTCACGGCGGCGGCCACCTGCGAACGATTGATGGCCACGTGGTGCTCGAAGCCGTTGGCGCAGATGTGATGCAGCAGTCCCTGGAAGTCTGGGATCCTGGCGACGCCATGCCCACCGAACGTGTCAACCCTGTCGTCCGTGATCTCGCCCTCTCCCACGTAGGCACGGATGGTGCCAAAGACGTCGTCGGTAGAGACACGGCAGTAGGTGAAGGGGCCGGTCTTGATAGGCCCGACCAACGTGCCGTAGGTGTTCTCCTTGCCTACCGTCGCGGCAATGATATCCTGGTAGGACATGTTGGGATCCTGGTAGAAATCGACGGGGAAGTTGCTGCAATGGAACAGGACCCCCTTGTCGGGATCGTCCCCATAGTTGTTGTTCCAGTCAACCAGGGCGCTGGGCCTGCCCGAAGCCAGGGTCATGGCGTACATGCCGATCGCGCCGGTGATGTCGGTCTCGCAGGCGCTGGGTTTGAGGGCCGTGCCCATCATGCTCATGACGGAGCATGGCACGATGCCAAAGTACTCCTCCATGGAGGTCCAGCACTGGACGGCGGAGGCGACCAGCTCGTTCTCTTCCATCCAGCGTTCGGTGACCAGGGCGAATTTGGCCATCTTGAGCAATGATTCTGCCGGGATGCCCCGGGTGGGGACATAGCTGGTGATGGCCTCCAGCTTTTCGCGGACCTCCAGATCGTCGTCGGCCAGCCGCTCCGCGCGGCCAAAGACCTCGGATAAGTCCAGGACTTCGACGCTGATGCCGGCCTGTTCCAGGAGTTTCTCACTGAAGCGAACGGTGATGAACGCAGCGGGTCGCGCACCCAGCATGCCGAATCGGGAGCCCGGCAGGCCGCGCACTACCCGGCAGGTCGCGGCAAAGCGCTGCAGGTCCCGGCGAAAGCTCTCTGAGCCGGGAGCGACCGTGTGCAGCGTGGTGAGGCTGTAGGGGATATCGTACTGCCACAGGTTGTTGCAGGCCGACATCTTGCCACAGAAGCTGTCGCGCCGGTCGGAGAGCCCCATCTTGCCCACCTCGTCGGGGAAGGCCTGGACCAGCACCGGCACATCCAGCTCGGAGAGGCGGATGGTTGTAGCCACCGCGCGCTCGTCGCCAAAGTTGGGCAGGGTGACGAGGATGCCGTCGATCTCGCTGGCATGCTCCTTGAATAGCGCTGCACATTTCCTTGAATCCTCGAGTGTCTCGACCGACCCGAACGGCGTGTCTTCAGCGCCCAGGGCGACGGTCGCCAGACCCTCTTCCTCGAGCACACTCAGGATCTCCTGGCGTCCTGTCTCGCACAGATGGTCGGGGAAAAAGCCCCGATTTCCGACAATGACGCCCAGCGTGGTCTTTTTCATCAGTCCGTGCCTCCTTACTCGGATTCGGCTTTCTCTGGCTCGCGATGGTAGTGGATTGGCAATCGCGCGCACTACAGCCAGGCTCAGCTGCCTGTGGTGCCCGGGGCTGCCGAACTCTTCCGCACGATGAGCTGGGGTTGGAGTGAAAGGGTCACCGGGCTGGAGAGCCCGCCCTCCTCGTGGCCTGCCTCGACGGCCCGGCTCAACTCCCGCACGGCAGTGCGGCCCAGCTCGCAAAGATCCTGGTACACGGTGGTCAGTGGCGGCCAATAATAGGCTGCTTCGGGGATGCCATCAAAGCCGACTATGGCCAGATCCTCAGGTATGCGCAGCCCTCGCCGGCAGGCTACCTGCAGGACCCCCAGTGCCATCTGGTCGTTGGCCACGAAAACCGCATCCATCTCGGGGTAAGCGTCCAACAAGGGCCCGATGGCCCGCTCGCCGCTGGCAGCGGACCAGGTACCCGCTTTCCAGTGATGATCGCTGGCTGGCCTACCTGACTGGCGCAGCGTATCCTGCCAGCCCGCCAAACGCTGGCGGGACTCCCACCAATCTAGCGGCCCGGAGATGTGGCCGATGTGGCGATAGCCCATCTGCAGCAGGTGCTCGGTAGCGACGCAGCCACCGCGGTAGTTGTCGACAGATACGCTAGAGAGGCCAGGCCGTGGCGCCATCGTGAGGAAAGTCAGTGGCGCAGCCAGTTCGGGAGGCTGGCTCTCCAGCCAGGCGCGGTTCGCCCCGATTTCGGGCACGGCCCATAGGATGCCGTCCACCTGCCTGGCGAGCAGGGAGTTGAGCAGCGGTTGGGTGTCGTCGCTTTCAAAGTGACGCAGTTCTTTGAGGACGAGGGTGTAGCCCATCTCCTCGGCTTGCTCGGTGATACCGCTGAGTGTGCACGAGGGGCCGACGTATCGGAGGCCGGCGGTGACGACGCCCAGGGTGTAACTGCGCTGGTGGATCAGGCTGCGGGCGATGGCACTGGGCTGGTAGTTGAGGTTTTCGATGACCTGCCACACCCGGAGCCGGGTGTCATCGGCCACGTCGGGCCGGTCGTTGATCACGCGGGAAACGGTCTGGTGGGAAACCCCCGCCGCGGCAGCGACGTCCCGGATGGTCACTTTCTGTCTCACGCGCCTCTCCCCTCCGCCGGTTTGAGCCTGGTGATGTTACCGTTCCCGTTACCGGTCACATTATACCATGGAAGCCAGGGGTTGTCAATACCCCAATTCTGCAGATTTGACCGGGACCTGGCACACGGGCCGGTCATGCCCGGCGAGCAGGCTTTGACACCTGGACAGGCTTGTGATAGGATACGTCGCATCGCCGCCAAAACCTTCGCGCTGGGGGGTGGAAGGATGGTCCAAGTCCGCAGGTGGTTGCTCTCGTTCTCCCTGTTGCTGGCCTGGCTCCTCTGGCCAGGAACAGGTGGGATGTCGTCTGCACAACAGACGCCGCTTGCGACCGAGATGCCCGACGAATCCCACCGATTGCTCGCCGCGTTCGCGGCCGAATCCCACGGCCTGGTCCCACCTCTCACCGATTGGATCGCCCAGGGGGCCTGGGATGAGGACAACTGCGGGATCGACCTCTATCCCCCGTGCTTGCCCGGAAGCCCTACCGGGTATCATTCCTGGGACCCTGATACCGACGGCCACTGGATCGACGTTTTCCTGTACGATACAGCACTGGCTCGCTCGGAGGATCTCT
>JAMJFU010000058.1 GCA_023544525.1 Anaerolineae bacterium
TTCGGCCTGCCTGATATCGTGGCGGCCAAGCTCAAGACAGGACAGCACCTATCGGACGCTGACATTGAGCGCCTCCAGCGAGAGGGTTCTGCTGAGGCTGCTTACAACCGTACCTTGGACTATCTGTCCTATCGTCCGCGCAGCCGGACAGAGATTGTGACCTACCTGCAAAAGCGTGGGATCTCTGAAGAGGAGATTGAGACGGTTGTTGCCCGGCTGGAGACGGCTGGCTTGCTGGACGATGAAGCCTTTGCCCGCTTTTGGGTCGAGAACCGGGAGCGGTTCCGGCCCCGCGGGTTACGCGCCCTGCGTTATGAATTGCGTAACAAGGGTGTCAGCGACCAGATCATCGAGCAGGCGCTGGTCGACGTAGATGTCTCGGATAGCGCCTATCGCAGTGCAAGTAGAAAGGCCCGGCAACTGGAGCAGGCAGACCAGCAGACCTTCTATCGAAAGCTGGTCGAATACCTGGTGCGCCGGGGTTTTGACTACGAGGTGGCAAGGGAGGCGACTGACCGTCATTGGGCCGAGATACGGGCCCATGACTGAGCCCCAAGCCCCTCGGCTGCCCACCATAGCCGGTGGGCCACAAATTTGAAACTACGAGACGTGGAAAGGATATACGAACGATGACGTGGATAATCACCCTCATCATAGGACTCCTGCTGGGGTTAGCTGGCGGAGCTGTTGCCGGCTACTTCTATCTTCAGTACCGCAGCAGGCTGCTGGTCGACAGTGCCGAGCAGCGGGTGGAGCGGATCCTCGCCGAGGCCGAGACAGCGGCCAAGGAGACCATGGTTCAGGCCCGTGACGAGGCGCATAAGCTGAGGAACCAGGCCGAACAGGAGTTCAAGCAGCGGCAGCGGGAACTCCGCCAGGAGGAGGACCGGTTGCAGCGACGCCGGGCTTCGCTGGACGACCGCTTTGAGCAAGTGGACAAGCGGGAGCGCCAGCTCAACCAACGGCAGAGTGCCCTGGACAAACGGACCGGCCAGCTACAGAAGCTAGAAGAAGAGCGGGTCGCCGAGCTAGAACGCATCGCGAATATGAGCCAGGACGAGGCGAAAGAACTGCTCCTGAGCAGGGTCGAACAGGATGCACGCCAGGAAATGGCTCGCGTTATCCGCGAGGTCGAAGCCGAGGCTCGCGAAGAGGGCGAGCGGCGTGCCAGGGAGATCGTGACCATGGCTGTCCAGCGGATTGCCTCGGACCAGGTGGCCGAGGTGGCCGTTTCGACCGTGCCTCTGCCCAGCGACGACATGAAAGGCCGGATCATCGGCCGCCAGGGCCGTAATATCCGGGCCCTGGAAAACGCCACCGGCGTCGACCTCGTGGTCGACGATACGCCAGAGGCGGTGCTGTTGTCTTGCTTTGATCCCGTCCGGCGCGAGGTGGCCCGGGTGGCGCTCAGCAAACTGATCCTCGATGGACGCATCCATCCGGCCCGCATTGAGAAAGTGGTGGAAAAGTCCCGCGAAGAGGTGCAGCAGATCATCCGCGAGGCTGGCGAGCAGGCCGCCATCGACGCAGGGGTGCCCGGTTTGCATCCCGAACTGATCAAGCTACTGGGCCGCTTAAAGTTCCGCACGAGTTACGGTCAGAACCAGTTGGCCCATGCGGTTGAGACGGCCCACATCGCTGCCATTCTGGCCTCTGAGCTGGGGGCCAACGTTCAGGTTGCCAAAGCAGGTGCCCTGCTGCACGACCTGGGCAAGGCCGTGGATCACGAGGTGGAGGGGCCCCATGCTATCATCGGGGCAGACATCGCGCGGCGGTACGGGATGCCCCCGGCTGTCGTCAACTGCATTGCTGCACACCATCACGAATCGGAATCCGAGTCGCTGGAGGCGATTATCGTCGAAGCGGCTGATGCGATCTCGGGCGCCAGGCCTGGTGCCCGGCGTGAATCCCTGGAAACCTACGTGAAGCGAATCAAGGCACTGGAGGAGGTGGCCAACTCCTTCTCGGGCGTCGCCGAATCCTATGCCATTCAGGCCGGTCGTGAGTTGCGGATCATCGTGAAGCCAGAGCAGATTGACGATCTGGCGGCCATACAACTCTCCAAAGAGGTGGCCAAGACTGTGGAGGATAACCTGCAGTATCCGGGGCAGATCAAGGTCACGGTCATCCGGGAGACGAGGGCGGTCGACTTTGCCAAGTAGGCGGCTCCTCCGGCCTGGGGGACGGGCCTGAGGCGTGCTGGCGGGGTCTCTTGGGTAGTGTGCTGCCGGTCAGGGCCGCGCCACGTCGTGGCGCGGCATAGCGGGCCGGAATGATGTCCGGACTCGCTCCTCCGGTGCGCTTCTGTGTTTCGAGCCACAGCTGGCTGGCAGGCCACGCCGGTTTGGTGGCCAGGATCGTGCTGGGATCGGGGCCGCCTCTGCTGTCCAGACAGAGGGCCAGCCACCGGATTTTGCTTTTCTGGGCATGATCGTGTAAAATGGTTGTTGAGAGCCTGGACGTAAGTCTCCGAGTGATCGATCGAGAACCAATCATCCCACCTGCGCCGGGCGGGCAAGGGCTTCACCGACAGCCGGTGATCCGGACTCCACAAGGCACGAGCAAGGAGGCGTTTAGATGGCGGACATAATCAGGGTCGCGGCGCAGTCCAGGTCCACGGCAGTTGCTGGGGCAATTGCGGGCGTGGTGCGCGAGCAAGGGCGCGCAGAAATCCAGGCAATTGGTGCTGGCGCAGTGAACCAGGCGATCAAAGCGGCCGCTATTGCCAGAGGCTTCTTGGCCCTCGACGGACTGGACGTGGTCTGTATCCCCACTTTTGCCGACGTGGAAATTGGGGGGCAAGAGAGAACAGCAATCCGGATCGCTATAGAGCCGCGCTGACTCCCCGCCGCTGCACTGGATTGGCAGCGGCTTGGAACTCCACTCACCGGAGACGGTAGGAGATCACCCTTTGCTGTGCCGGCCGCGCCTTCGTCTCCTTGTGCTTTGGCTCGGGGCTTGGGCCGTGGACGACAATTCCTCGTGGGTGACCTCGATGGTAACCTGGCTCTCGAGTTCTACCTGAATCGTCTCCTTGACCACATTGATCTCCACTACTCTGCCCTGCCCGTGGGGCGTGTCGATCATCTTGCCCAACCGGGGCAGCTTCTCCTTGACCTCGGCATAGTAGTCGCTCTCGTAGGCCAGACAACACAATAGCCGGCCGCAGACCCCCGAGATGTCCATCGGGCTCAAGGGTAGATCCTGAAGCTTGGCCATCTTGATGGAAACCGGGTCAAACTCGGTGAGCCAGGTCGAGCAGCAAAGCTCCCGGCCACAGCGCCCGACCCCGCCCAGGAGCTTGGCCTCGTCGCGCACGCCGATCTGGCGAAGCTCAATCCGCGCCCGGAAGGACCGGGCCAGGTCCTGGACTAGCTTGCGGAAGTCGATCCGCTTTTCTGCGGCGAAAAAGAACACGAGGCGGCTGCCGTCATAGTTGTACTCGGCACGTACGATCTTCATGGGCAGGCCGTGTTCCTGCACCTTTTCCTGGCAGCGCACCAGGGCATCGCGTTCACGATACTGGTAGTACTTCATCTGCGTCAGGTCGACGGCGGAAGCCCGGCGTACGACACCCTTCAGCCGCCGGACTATGTCCTCGCCGCTCACCTGGCGGGGTGACACGACGACCTTGCCCACTTCCTCGCCGCGGGCAGTTTCTACGATGACATATTCCCCTACTTGGATCTCCTCAAAGCCGGTGGGATCGAAAAAATAGACCTTTCCGGCGGGGTTAAATCTCACTCCAATGATCAACGGCATCTATGTCCTCTCCAGGAGTCTGGTCACTCATTTGCCTGAGGGCTCGTGGCCCCGCCTGTCCCGGCCACCGCTGCCCAGTGAGGCAGTTTCAACAGCAGGCCTTCCAGGGCCAGCCGGACGTTGACGTTCGCATCTAGCCGGGCTACGGTAGACTCGAGGGCGGCCAGTACGGCCCAGGCCCGGGATAGGTCTGTGTGGCTGGCCACCTGCTCCAGTTCGCCGGCCCGATCCAGATTGACGATGTGGCCTTGAGCCGAGGCGGCTTGGGCCGGGGCGGCCTGGGCCGGGGCGGCTTGAGCCGGGGCGGTGAGAAGCAGCAGGTCGCGCCACCAGCTGGCCCACAGCTCGATGAGGGCACGGCAGGAGTCTACGTCGCGGCTCACTTTCGACGCGAAATCAAAACGCTCCACCCTGGTGGCTGAGAGCAGCTGCATCAGTTGTTCCAAGCCTTGCTGGCGCTGTGGAAACGTCCCTTCCCCACGGGCAGCTTCCAGGGCCCAGCCAATCCGCCCACCCGAGAGCCGGGCCAGGAGGCGTGCTTGCTCGTCGGCCAGCCCTCGATCCTCCAGGGCGCTTTCGACCTGGCGCAGGCTGACCGGCCGCAGGTCCAGGCGCTGGCACCGAGAGACGACTGTGGGGGGAAGGACTTCTGCCTGGACGGCTGTCAAGGCCAATACTACGTGCGCTGGCGGCTCTTCGAGGGTCTTGAGCAGGCTGTTGGCCGCTTCCATGGTCGCCTGATCCATCAGGCGTAGGATAAAGACCCGGTAGCGGCCCTCGTAGGGCAGCAGGATCGCCTCCCGCTGTAGGGACCGCACCTGGTCGATCTTGATGCTCTCGCCCGCTCCCTCGCCGACGATCACCCGCACGTCGGGATGGGTGCCCCCTGCGATCTTGAGACAGGACGAGCACCTGCCACAAGGCGGGTCTGGCTCCTCACAGTTCAGGGCCTGGGCCAGGACTTGGGCCAGGTGCGTCTTGCCGATCTGAGGGGGACCGGTGAACAGGTAGGCGTGCGTCACGCGTCCCTTGGCCAACCCCTCACGCAGCAGAGCCACTGCCCAATCGTGGCCGATGACTTCCCAGGCCATTGAACTCCTTCCCAGCGCCCGACTACCGGGTGCGCCAGCCGAAATTTCCTACCAAAGTGGTCGTATTGTACTCCAAAAGCGGCCGGAAAGCAAAAAGGGTGCGGGTCATCAGGAAAGGTGGGCAGCGTAGCTCACGGGGCAGGGCGCCTCTACGGCAGCGCGACCGGCTGCTGGTGGGTTATCGCCGGATTGCGTGATGGTGTGCCTGTGATAGGCGGTTACAGCAGGGAGTGGCCATCCAGGCCGGCTGGCGCCGGAACCTCGAGCAGGTCCAGGATCGTAGGCATGACATCCAGGACAGAGAAGCGCGTCTGGGGGAGGGTCCGTCCCCGGACATAGAGCATGGCGTCGTGGTGCGTATGCATGCCCACCAATTCATCACCCTTGAAGGTCAGGTTCTCTTTGTAGAGGGTCCCCTTGGGATCGTAGCCGTCGTACGGCGCCAGGATCAGATCGGCGGCTTGCTCCAGGTACGGGCCGTGGTATAGCTCTTCGCGCTTGAAGGCGCGTTGAAAGATCAGCTCACCACTGTCCGGGTCCTGCAGTTGGAGTGCGGCAGTGGCAATCTCATCGCGCAGGGCCTCGTATTCAGCGCCCGGCGCCACGCAGCCATCCTTCTCGCGGCCGCGCAGACGGATCACGACCCGGCCTGGATCCAGGCTGTACGCCACCGAGGAAGGATCGATCTCGTCCAGGCCTTTCTTGCGATCGGGGGGGACATTGCGCAGTCGCAGCCAACCCTTGTCCATCAGCCAGCGGTTGACATAGACCTCCCGCTTTACGGTGCAGAAGCCATGGTCGGACATCCATACCAGGGTCGTATTGCCGTCCAGTTTGCCGGCAACCTGGCCCAGCATGTCGTCGATGCGCTGGTAAAAGTCGTAGAAAGCGGGCCCATAGGTAGGATGGTCCTCTTCCATCTGCTGCCACAGGAAGTGGTGCAGGCGGTCGGTCTCCATGATGTGGACGTGGAGATAGTCCCATTCCTCCCGCTCGAGCAGATGGTACAGGGTGCGGATGCGGGCGTCCAGGACTGCGTTGACCTCCTGGATGGCAAGGTCTTTGGACTCGCGGGCCTTCCACGGATCGGCGTCCACGATGTAGCCCAGCGACTGCAGCGTCGCAAGGTAGGCCGGGGGATGGACCGCCTTTTCCAGGCTAGGGCTCAGGAAACCACCTACCAGGATGCCATTGACCTGTCGTGGCGGGTAGGTGACCGGCACATTGACGACGACCACCCGCTTGCCCGCGTCGCTCAGCACCTCCCACAGCGTTTTGGCCTGCATGTTCCGTGAAGTGGGGATGAACTGCTTGTACGTGGCGGGGTCACGGTCGATGAAGCCATAGATATTGTGCCTGCCGGGGTTGACGCCGGTCATCATTGTACTCCAGGCGACCGACGAGACCCAGGGCCAGGTCGACTCCATGCGCAAAAGGCTGCCCTGCTCTGCCAGACGGGCCGCATTCGGCGCGCGGCCCTCATCGATGAGCCGCTTGAGGAAGGTGTACGGCGTGCCGTCCAGGCCGATAAAGACGACCCGCTGGCCCTGCCTTTTGCTGCGGAGCTTGTCCAGGAAACCCATAGCGTTCAGCCCTTTGTCATGCTACGCGGATCACAACAGCCCACAGCCGCATCGGGCCACGGGCTGCCATTCCTGGTTATAGGTAGCCGAGCGCTGCGAGGCGTGCCTCGATCTCGGCTTCTTCGTCCTCGGTATAGGCCGAGTCATCCTCGGAGGTGGGCACGTAGCCCAGCTCCTCCAGCTTGGCCAGGATCTTGCCCAGGCTCTCTTCGATGGTCTCGGTGCCCGAGTCGATGGTCACTTCCGGGCTTTCGGGCTCTTCGTAGGGGTCCGAAACGCCGGTAAAGTTCTCGATCTCGCCCGCCAGCGCCTTCTTGTACAGGCCCTTGACATCCCGCTCCACGAGCGTGTCCAGGGAGGCGTAGCAAAAAACCTCGACAAAGTTGCCAATCTCCTGGCGGGCCCTGGCCCGGGCCGCACGGTAGGGCGAGATAAAAGAAGCGAGCACGGCAACACCGTTGCGGGTCAGCAACTTGGCGACAAAGGTGACCCGCTCGATATTCATGTCCCGGTCTTCCTTGGAGAAGCCCAGGTCACGGGTGAGCCCCTTCCGGACGATGTCGCCGTCCAGGCGTTCCACCCGTAGGCCTCGCTTGCGCAACTCCTCCTCCAGCCGGATGGCGAGCGCCGTCTTGCCCGCGCCCGACATCCCAGTAAACCAGACAGTCACACCCTTCTGTTCCATAATGGTTCCTCCCTCAAGTGGCTAAGGCGATAGCCCCAGGCAAGGGGCCAGGGGCGACGCCCTACGTTTTAATGCTCCAAGCTCGGCGCAATCAGGCCAGGGGTTGCTTCCCTCAGGCGAACGAGGCACCCCGCATGTCGCCTGGCACCTTGACCCCCATCAGGTCCAGGATCGTCGGCGCCACGTCCATCAGGTGGCGCCGCGGGGCCAAGCCCTGCCCGCTCCTGTGGGGATGGTAGTAGATGTAGAGCCCTTGTTGGGCATGGTTGGCATCATCAGGGCCCGTGTCGTTTTCGAAGGTAATGACCCGGTCGAAGCCAAGGCTGCCTACCGATCGCCAATTCAGGTCTCCGAAGTAGACGATGAGATCGGGGGCGATGTTGTTGACGGCCTGGTAGAGCTCTTCGGGTTTGTAGGCGATGGAGCCAATGTTGTTGCCGTCGAGATCCGTAATCGCTGCGATCCGCTCAGCAAGCTCGTCCCGCACGCGCTCGTAATCGGCGGGATCGACGACGCCATCCGGCTCCCGACCCTTGACGTTCAAAAAGAGCCTTGCGTAATAGCCGCCAGAACCCCAGGCTATGGTCCGCGTCCAATCTACCTCGCACTTTTCGAGGGGGACGATGCCCTCGGGCTGGTAGTCCAACACGAGGTAGCCTTCCTGTTTGAGCCACTCGTTGAAGCAGATGCCGCCCATCATCGGCTGTCCACCGTGGTCCGATACGACCAGGACCGCCGTGTCGTCGTCCAGCATCTCCAGGCGTTCGCCGATCTGCCTGTCGATGTGTATATAGTAATCGCGGATGGCGTGCTCGTAGGGATTGCCCGGCTCGTGCTTGGGATGGCGTGCGTCAAAGAACTTCCAGAAGCCATGATGGATGCGATCCACGCCCATGTCCACGTGCATAAAGAAATCCCATGGTTTGCTGGCCATCAGATGCTTGATAACCTGGTGGTGTTGGTCGGCCATGGCATAGATCTGGTCCAGGAGAAAGCCCTTGTCCTCGGTGCGGAACTGGGGTACGTCGAACATGTACTCGCCTTCGACCACACTGGCGATCTCCTGCTTGAGTTGCGGTGGGTGGGTGTATTGGCTCCTGGTGCTGGGTGTCAGGAAGCTGGATATGAGGTAGCCATTCACCGGCGTGACGGGATAGGTCTGGGGCACACCCGCGACAGCGACCTGGCGGCCAGCCCGGGACAGGACATCCCACACGCGGTCGACCTTGATCACCTTCGAGGTGGCGATCGTCATGTTTTCGTATGTGTGGTCAGCACGGTTGCGAAAACCGTAGAAGCCCAGCTGGCCTGGATCCCTGCTACTGAGCATGGAGGCCCAGGCCGGGACAGTGATGGCCGGCACCGTGCTGGTCAACTGCCCGTAGCTGCCGCCTTCCATCAACCGGCTCAGGTTCGGCAGGTGTTGTCGCCAGCGGTCAAAGACCAGCGTCGGTTCGGCGCAGTCGAGGCCAATCACAAAGACTTTCAAACGGGCTCCCTTCTCACACTCGGGGGTGCGAGGCGGTGATTGCGGCCACTGAGCGTGCCTATCCTTCACCCTCGGCGGGGGGTTTCCGCAACCGGATACCCTCCATCAGCACCCGCGATACCTCCGGGCGGGTGAACTCTTCGGGCAGCATCTCGCCCCGCTCCAGCATTTCGCGCACCTGAGTACCACTCAGGTACACCCAGTCTTCCTTGGTGTGAGGGCAGGTCTTGGCGCTCACCACCCCACCGCACTTGCGGCAGAAGAAGGTGTAATCAAAAAAGAGCGGCGTAATGCCCAGTTCGGCCGTGTCGAATTCGTCAAAGATGTGGTGTGCGTCGTAGGTGCCATAGTAGTTGCCCACACCGGCGTGGTCGCGGCCCACGATAAAGTGGGTGCAGCCATAGTTCTTGCGGGCGATGGCATGAAAGATCGCCTCACGGGGACCTGCGTAGCGCATGGCAGCAGGAAAGACGCCCAGGAGCACCCGTTCGGCGGGATAATAATCGCGCAAGATGGCCTGGTAGCTCTCGATGCGCACCTCGGCCGGGATGTCGTCGGCCTTGGTCTCGCCGACCAGCGGGTGCAGGAAGAGCCCATCGACGATTTCCAGCGCGGTCTTTTGGATGTACTCGTGGGCGCGGTGGATGGGATTGCGTGTCTGGAAGGCGACGATCCGGCGCCAGCCGCGCGAGGCAAACATGCGCCGCGTCTGGGCTGGCTCATGGCGCAGCTCGGGGAAATCGCTGTCCCGGGGACCGTTGAGCATAAAGACTTCGCCGCCCAGGAGCCAGTCGCCATGGCGGTACAGCCGGGCCACGCCGGGATGTGCCTGCTCGGTGGTCCGGTAGACCTCGCGGGCCTCCCGCTCTTTGTCGGCTGGGAACTTATCCGCGATGGTCATTATGCCCATCAGGTAATCGCCATCCATGAGGGCGACTTCTTGGCCTTCCTCGAGTCCGGCTGCGGTCTCGGTGCTGACCGGTAGCGTGACGGGAACGGTCCAGGGCAGGCCGCCGGGCAGCCGCATGGTGTCGATCACACTATCGTATTCCTCCTGGGTCATGAACCCGTTGAGGGGGCTAAAGGCGCCGACGGCGATCATTTCTAGGTCTGAGATGGCCATGCGAGTCATCTGTACCTGGGTAAAGGAACGTGCTCGCTCCAGGGCTGCCTCGCGCAGGCCACCACGCAAAATGCGGTTCACGAGTTGCCCGCCATGAGGCGCAATGCTCCCAACGACTCTGCCCATGAATTGCCTCCTTGTGATTGCTGTCCCCAGCGATCAGGTGCCCACCACCAGCCGTGGACTGTGCCAGCATCTTGCCGTGGCTCAAGACAAAAGAAAAGCATGAACGGCATGACGGCCCCGATTCATGCCGGGGGATTCTAGCAGAAAGGATAGGGTTTGTCAATTCATTGCGGCTGGCGGGCACAAGGGGGTGGTGGCGGCTTCGACTGCGTTGACAAATGCGGGCTGTGGTGTTAGAATCTGAACCATGAGTGCCGAAACCCTGCCGCTGCTCATCCTGACCGGCATCAGTGAAGGCAGCGAGCCGGAACGGATGGTAAGCTCGGTTCGCCAGGCTATCACGTTGGATCTTGTGGAGCGGGCATTGACGGTGCCCCTCCTGCGTCCGGTGATAGTCTCCACCAATTCAGAGGAGCTGGCTGGGCAGCTTTCCGGCCTGCCCATAGAGGTCCTGGTCGACCCGCCCGGCGAGCCCTTTCACTTTGGACGGCGGCTGTCGGCCCTCATGGGCCGCTACGGGATGGCGCGCTGCTTCTACATGGGTGGGGGTGCAGGATCCCTGTTTCCCGCCGCTGCTATGGCCGACGTTGCCCGTTCGATGCTGTCGGCTGACCAGTTGCTGATAACGAACAACTTTTACTCCTCCGACTGGGCGGCTTTTGCGCCGGCCTCTGTGTTGCAGGACCAGCCCCTGCCCGAGACCGACAATGAACTGGCCTGGATCCTGGGCGAAGATGCCGGCCTGCCCATCCGCGAACTGCCTCGCACGGCGGCGACGCAGTTCGATGTGGATACGCCGGTCGACCTCCTGACCCTGTCTGTGCATCCGGGGGTCGGGCGACACACCCGTGCCTGCCTGGAAGGGATGGCCCTCGATCTGTCAGCCATTGATGCAGCGCTGCCCTTGATGCTCGATCGAGATGCCACCATCCTCGTTGCGGGACGGGTCAGCTCTGCTACGTGGAGCTATATGGAACGGGAGACCGCCTGCAGTACACGGGTCCTCTCGGAGGAGAGGGGCATGCGGGCCAGCGGGCGCCAGGCCCGGGGAGAGGTGCGTAGCTTGCTGGGCTACTATCTCGATGCCGTGGGCATGCAGCGGCTGTTCGAAGAGTTGGCGACGATGGCACAGGCCCTCTTCCTGGACAATCGCGTGATCTTGGCCCACCGGGGTCTCTGGCCCTCGGCCGCTGACCGCTTCCATTCTGACCTGCGCCAACCCGCCCAGATCCAGGATCCGTTTCTGCGGGAACTGACGGAGGCAGCCATGGCAGCACCGATGCCGGTGGTGATGGGTGGCCATTCGTTGGTTGCTGGGGGAATGTATGCCTTGATCGAAGCAGCCTGGGCCTGGGGGCACGACGTCCCCCGCCACGTCGTTCCCGAAAGCTACTAGGACGCCTGCCAGCGCGCGGCTGGGCGGAAGGAGCTCTATGCCGCAAGAATTCGGCACTCCCACCATCCTGGTGGCAGACGACGAGCCCGAGGTGGTGGACCTGGTGCGGACGTTGCTGGAATGGCAACGTTACTCGGTGCTTGTTGCTGCTGACGGCCGGGAGGCGCTCATGCACGCCAGGCGAGGGCTGCCGGATCTGATCCTGCTGGATGTGCGGATGCCAGGGCTAAGCGGCCTGAGTGTCTTGGACAGGCTCCATGACGATCCCAGGACGGCCGGCATCCCGGTGATCATGTTGAGTGTGGTGACAAGCTTTTCCGACGTGCGAGCGGCACTGCAGCGAGGGGCCGTAGCTTACCTCTCAAAGCCCTTCGAACTGAAGGAGATGCTCGATTTGGTGCAGCGTGTGCTGACCACCGATCCACTGGCGCGGCAAGCCCTTCGGGAAGCGGCGCTTAGAAATGTGGGAAAGTGATGACAAAACGAGAGAGACAGCCCCATGTGCTCCTCATCGAAGACGAAGAGGGGTTGCTGGAAATCCTCGAGATCAATTTTCGCAGCGCGGGCTATCGGGTTACGGGAGCTGCTGACGGGTTGACCGCCTGGCGCGAGTTTGACGCTGCACATCCGGATCTGCTGGTCCTGGATCTAAATCTGCCACAAATGTCTGGCTTTCGCCTGTTGGAACTGGTGCGCAGCGAGAGCGATGTGCCCATCCTCATCCTCACCGCGTACGACTTTGCCGAGGCCGAAGAGGTAGCCCGTTACCGGCCTGACCTCTATCTGAAGAAACCCTTTGACGTCGAGATATTGATCCGTGAAGCGAACCGTCTAATAGGCAGGGAGCCGGCTAGTGGCCGAGCAAACCGTCGAACAGGGTAGGGATCTACCTCACGCATTCCGGCGCATCGGCCAGGCCCTCGTCTCTGGCCTGGACGTCAAGGACGTGCTGGGTTCCATCGTCGACGAGGCGATGATCCAGCTTGACGCAGAGGTGGCGCTGCTCCGCCTGCTGGATCGCCCAGGTGAGCACCTGGAGCTGGAGGTCTCAAGGGGCGTGCCGGAGGAGACCGTCCGCCAGATCCGCTTTCGCCCTGGCGAGGGGCTTGCTGGACGGCTGGTCATCGATGGTAGACCACTCCGGGGCATCAATCTACAACAGGACCCCCGCGCCGACCAGCGGGCACTGGCCCGTCGCTTTAATTGGCAGGCCTTTGCTGCCGTAGCCATCCACCTTCACCAGCAACCCATCGGCGTCTGGTTCATGATACGCCACCGGCGAGAGCCCTTTACGGAAGAGGATCTGCTCCTCCTTTCGACCTTTGCTGATTATGCCTCGCTCGCCATCGAGCGAGGTTGGCTGCTGCACACCATCATCCGTGAGAAACACGAAAGCGAGGCTGTGATTCAGGCCTCGGCCAACGGCATCTTGGTGGTCGATGCCTATGGCCGCGTTGTGGACATGAACCCTGCTCTGGAGCGCCTTACCGGATGGTCGCAGCGCCAGGCACGGGGCCTGCCCTGCTGCGACGTAGTGGGCTGTCAAGCCGAGCGGGGGATCGGTGCCCCTTCGAAGTTGTGTCCACTGCAGGTTGCTGCCCGGCGCGGGGATCGGGCCTTCATCGAATACCAGCTCCAGACGCGGGATGGCAAGTCGATCCCGGTGGAGGCTAGCTACGGTCTGGTATGGGACGAGGACGGCGAGCTGTTCCGGATCGTGATCGTCTTTCGCGACATCTCCCACCAGAAAGAGCTCAACCGCCTGCGTGCCGAGATCGTGGCCAATGTATCCCACGAGTTGCGTACTCCCCTTTCGCTGATCAAAGGCTACGCCACCACCCTGCTTAGCCCCGACGTGAAGATGGACGAAGCTGAGACGCGCCGCTTCCTGACCAATGTGAGCACCGCAGCCGATCACCTGGGGCGGATGATCGACGACTTGCTCTGTGCCTCACGCATCGAGACGCAACAGCTCAAGCTCGAGTCGAAGCGCTTTGACCTGTGTAAGGAGTTGCGCCAGGTGTTATCCTGGTTTCAACCCTATGCCCCGGACCTGCAGCTCGTCGCTGACCTGCCGGCCCATGAGCTCTGGGTATGGGCCGATCCGGATCGGGTGCACCAGGTGATGATGAACCTCTTGACCAACGCGGCCAAGTATTCACCGGTCGGTAGCACGATCACCGTGCGGAGCCAGATCCTGGGCGATCCACCTGCCGCCGTAGTCCACGTGATCGATGAGGGGTCCGGCATCGCGGCAGAGTATCTGCCCAGGATTTTTGACCGGTTCTACCTGACGGACGAAAGCAAGAAGGGGATCGGCCTGGGCCTCTACATCTGCAGGGGCCTCGTTGAGGCCATGGGCGGCAGCATCTGGGTGGTCAGCGAAGTGGGTGAGGGCTCCACCTTCAGTTTCACGTTGCCGGTGCAGGCAGAGAGCAAGGCCGCAGTTGCCGGGCGCAGTGATTGATGCTACAATCTAGCGCGGGCATCCGCGGCCTGCCATGACCGTGCACTGGATGCAATCGCCACACCTTTCACAAGCAACAGAACACACAAAGGAGTGTGCATGATGACAGAATACTGGGACATCTTTCTCGGGAGGAGTACCGGGCAGATCGATCCCGACCTCGCTGAGATCATCGAGTTCGAGGAAGAGCGACAGGCTCGGAAGCTGATCATGATCCCTTCCGAGTCAATGGCACCCGAGGGCGTGCGGGCGGCGCTGGGCAGCGTCTTTAATAATGTCTACGCCGAGGGGTATCCCCCGTTGCGTATGACCCGCGACGATGAGGACCGGCTTCTCGACGTTGCGCACCAGCTGGCCTACTATCGCCGCTACGCGGACCGCCGCTTCTACAAAGGCGTGGACTATGTGCACTTTGTCGAAACGCTGGCCCAACGCCGCTGTGCCGACTGTTTTGCCAACGATCTGGTCGCGGCTGAGAATATCTATGTGAACGTCCAGCCGCTATCGGGCGCAGCGGCCAACCTGGCGGTTTATGACACCATCGTCGACGTCGGCGACGTGGTCATGGGCATGGATCTCTACCAGGGCGGGCACCTCACCCATGGCAGCGAGTTCAACTTTTCGGGCAAGCGCTACGAAGTGGTCAGCTATGGGGTCAGCAAGCAGACCGGCAAACTGGATTATGACCAAATCCGCGACCTGGCCCGCGAGCACAAGCCCAAGATGATCATCGCTGGTTTTACCTCCTACCCCTGGGCACCCGACTGGCAGGCTTTTCGCGGCATCGCGGACGAGGTAGGCGCGATGTTACTGGCTGACATCAGCCATCCAGCAGGCATGGTTATCGCCGGTGCCTTTCCCAGCCCCATCGGGATTGCCGATGTGACGACGTTCACTACCCACAAGACCCTGTGTGGTCCGCGGGGCGCCGTCATCATGACAACCGACGAGGATCTGGCCACACGCATCGATCTGGCGGTCTTTCCCGGTGAGCAAGGTGGGCCCCACACGCAGAAATTCGCGGCGATGGCCGTGGCCTTCAAGATCGCCCAGACAGAGCCTTTCCATCGCCTGCAGTTCAGGATCAAGGAGAACGCCGCAGCGCTGGCCGCTGGCCTCCAGGACCGAGGTCTAAAGCTGGCCTACGGTGGCACCGATAGCCATTTCTGCATGCTGGATCTAAACAGCGTCCAGACCGACACCGGGTTCCTGTTGCGTGGCGAGCCCGCCGTGCGCATCCTGGACCTGGCCGGGATCGTGGCGAACAAGAACACCATCCCGGGCGACACCGAGACCGCCTTGGCCATGGGCATCCGCCTCGGCACGCCATGGCTCAGCCAGCGCGGCTTTGGCCCGGCCCAGATCGACCAGGTTGCGGAGCTGATCCACAGAACGGTGACCAACATTCACCCCTTCAGCTATATCGGCCTGGCCGGCGAGCTGCCACGTGGCAAGATCGACCTGGACATCTTTGAGGGGATCAAATACGGAGTGGCCCAGCTGGCGGAGCAAGGGATTGCCGAGACCGAGGACAAAGGCAGTGGCTATCCTCACTACTACCACCTGTCACCTGTCTCTCCAGGACCCCTGCCCAAGCTGCAACCGGCCCGGGCGCCAGGACTGGAGGCCGAGTTGGAAGCAGCACGGACCACAGCTCTCCTCCTCGACCAGAGCGACTGCGGCGTGCTTCAAATCACCGGTGAGCGGGCCGAGCCGGCCCTGCAGCAGGTGCTGACCAGCGACGCCGGCGCGCTGAAGGCCGGCGACTGCCAGCTGGCCTTCGTCTTGGATGAGGACGGCCACGTGATCGACGACGTCTCCCTCCTGTACCTGGCCCCTGAGGACGGCGGTCCATCGGGGGCGAACGGCTCTCCCGGCCGCTATCTGCTGCGGACGAACCCCGAGAACCATGAGCGGGTGAAAGCCTGGCTGCGGGCCCTGAGCGATGGTTATACCCTCTTTGACAGGACAGATGTCTTTCCCAAGATCGAGGGCCCAATCATCGTGGACGACTTGAGGCTGGTCGACGAACAGGATTGCAGCGTCGTGCTGGCACTGCACGGGCCCAAGTCGGCCGAGATCGTGGGGATGCTGGGCCAGCTTCCGGCCTGTAGCTTTTCCCACCGGGCTGACTTTATCGAGCTGGCGGTGCCGGCGGCAGAGGCGCAACAGGTCTATGACCGGCTGCTGGAAGTGGGCGCCACCCCAGGCAGCATCGAGTCGCGCCAGGTCCTGCGCCAAGAGGAAAACCTGCCCGACTATACACAGTGTGAGGGCTACGGCCCCGGTTCGGGGCGGCCAACGGCTCAGGACCTGTACAAGGGCGGTCACCAGGACCGGTTTGAGCTGAAGGTGCCCTACTTTGTCGGTTGCCGGAACCTGGATGCCGTGCGCCCGAGCCCCGATCGGCCGGAATTCGAGTGGACCGAACCGGAGGATGCACCCCTGCAGCGCACGCCGCTGTATGAGTGGCACAAGAAGCATACGCGCAAGATCATCCCCTTTGCCGGCTGGGAAATGCCAGTCTGGTACACGGGCGTCTTGGATGAGCACAATGCCGTGCGCAAGGCCGCAGGTTTGTTCGACGTGGCCCACATGGGGGTATTCGAGATCAGTGGCCCGCATGCTACCGAGTTCCTGGACCTGGTGGTCACCAACTATGTCCGCTGGTTTGGCCCCGGGGAGAGCTACTACAACTACTTTCTGGACCCGGATGGCCGGGTCATCGACGACCTGCTCATCTACCGCCGCGGTGAGGACCTGTACCTCATGGTCGTCAATGCTGCCAACGCCGACAAAGATTGGGCCTGGCTGAACGCGGTCAACGAGGGCCAGGTTCTGATCGATCGCAAGCGCCCCGACCTGAAGGTGCTGCGCCCGGCTACGTTGCGCAATCTGAAAGATCCGTCCAGCGGTGAGGACCAGCGCGTCGACCTGGCACTCCAGGGTCCGGCCTCCATGGCCATCCTGCAAAGCCTGACCGATGACTGGCGCCTGAGGGACCGGCTCGCCCGGGTGGCCAAGACCTATCTCATCGAGTGCGAGTTGGCGGGCTTTGACCTGATCATAGCCCGCACCGGCTACACCGGCGAGGACGTGGGTTACGAGATCTTTGTCCATCCCGATCGGGCTGTGGCGTTCTGGGGGACGCTGCTGGAAGCTGGCGAACCCTATGGCATCAAGCCTTGCGGCTTGGCCTGCCGGGACTCGACGCGCATCGAGGCTGGCCTGCCCCTATACGGCCATGAGCTGGCAGGGCCGTACGACATCTCGCCGACCGGGGCTGGTTTTGGCGCCTACGTGAAACTGCACAAGCCCTACTTTATCGGGCGTCAGGCCCACCTGGAGCGCGAAGAGGAGCGTAGCATGGAAATTGCCCGCTTCCGCATGAACGAAAAGGGAGTGCGCATGCCCAAGACCGGCGATCCGGTCGTCAACCGGCGCGGACGGGCCATCGGCTGGGTGACCAGCGCTGCCGTGGACGTGGATGGCCTCATCCTGGGCCTGGCCTACGTCGAGAGCCGCTACCACCGTGCCGGCGACGAGATTGGCATCTTTAGCCTGCCCTCGCGACCGGTCAGGGAGAGGCAGGACAAGGCCGACCTGGAGCCGGGCGACACGGTCCAACTGCCCGACAAGGCCACGATCCTGTCCCGTTTCCCCCAGGACGAGGAAGTAGCCAACTGGCGGGGCCACGAGGTAGCGTCCATCCCGCGGTTCCTGCCCGCGGGCGAATAGTTATCCTGGATGACCAAGGCCCCCTCACCGAGGGGGCTTTTGTTTTGGCCGCGATCTCTGCGAATGTGAGCTAGACTTGCCGCCCATTATCTGGTATAATGGGATCGGGGTCATCGCTGCCCCT
>JAMJFU010000059.1 GCA_023544525.1 Anaerolineae bacterium
GCGGGTTCGCCAGGGCCAAGGTGCCGGGCACAGGGCGGATGTGCCCGGGGGCAGGCTTTTGGGGCTCACTTGGCGGCAGGATCCGGGTGCCTGGCGCCGATCGCAGGCGATCAGGGCTGGCGGTCGTCTTTGCCAGTGCTCCTGCGTCGTGGCCAGAGCCAGAGCATCCACAGGTGTCGGCGGAGGCTGGGCCACAAGTCGCGGATGCGCCACTGAAGGCGATCTTCGAGGGGACGCGAGCCATAGCGAGCCTGGACGAAGGCACCAGCGACCTTTTCGATCAGGCGGGGTGCTGCCAGGCCGGCCCGCTGGATGGGCCCCGCGGGGGATCCACTGCCCCTTCGGCCCAGCGCCTGGCCGAGGGAGGCGCTATACTCGTGGGGAGTCTGGCCATCGCGCAATGGATGGCCGAGGCGTTTGCCCCAGCGCAACAACCTGGCGTAGCGGTCGAGGACAAGGTCCAGCCGCTGCGCTGCGCGGTGAGGCCGCCACAGCCAGGCGATGAACACCACCAGGCCGAGGACCACGGTGGCCAGGCCGGCCAGGGGCCAGGGCATGCGCTGCCACCAGCGCCGGGGCATTGCGGGCTGAGGGGGGAGGCTGAGGTTTGGCTCGCCAGCTTCGCCGGAACGCTGGAGGGCAGGCAGGCCGCCGGTCGGCTCAAACTCGATCCAGCCAAGCCCGTCGAAATAGACCTCGACCCAGGAATGGCCGTTCTGCTCGCTGACGACCCAGCGGCGGTTGGCTGGATCGTAGGTACCCTGGGCGTAGCCCGTGGCCAGCCGGGCCGGCACGCCCACGGCCCGGGCCATGACGACCATGGACGAGGCATAGTAATCGCAGTAGCCTTCTTGAAGCTCGAACAGGAAATAGTCCACCAGGTCGCGGTCGGCAGGCGGCTCGGGGAGGTCGAGGTTGTAGGCATAGGTGCGCAGGTACAACTCGATGCGGCGGGCGGCGTCATAGCGGGTCCCGGCACCGGCTACCACCTGGCGTGCCAGGCTGGCCACCCGTTCTGGCAGATCCTCAGGCAGGGCCAGGTAGCGGGACGCGATCTCGGTTGGCAACGTGGCACTGAGGCTGGCACTGGCGCGCAGGCCGGCGATGGACGGCTCGGGCACGCGGGACACAGCGGAGTACTGGTCCAGGTCGCCGCTGAGCCGGAGCAGGTCGCCCGGAGCACGCCACCAGGCCTGGACCGCGCGGTCGATGCGGTAGGGTGCGTTGGCGGCCAGGACCGCGCCCGTGCCTGGCACCAGGAGCCGGTACTGCTGCACCAGGTCGAATCCGGGCGGCAGATCTGCGTCGAGAAGGCGGTCAGCCGGCACCGCCTCTGGTTCTGCGGCGCTGTTGGTCCAGCCCAGCCCGGTATAGATGTCATAGGTGGCGCTGCGCCAGTAGCGGCGGGGCTGGGCCGGCAGGCCGCCGGGGTCCGCGGGTGCGCCGGAGGCAGGCGGCGGCGGATCGTTGGTGCCCACGTACATCACGACCTTCTCGCCCAGCTCGGGGCCAGACCCGAGGAGATGGACCTGGGGCAGCTCACCACTGCCAGCAGGGCGCCCGGCCGGCCGGGGAACGCTGCTGTCGATGGGACCAAAGAACCGCTCCGCCTGGCCTTCGACGCGGGACCAGGGTTCGTCCATGACGCGCCAGAAAGCACCGTGCAGCGGGTGGACGGTGACCACCGGGAGAAAGGTTGCAAGCAAGAGGACCGGTACGAGAAGGGGGCCGAGGGAGAGGGCCAGGTCGAACCCGATGCCCTCCGGGTAGTCGATGGCCCGCTCCTCCCACCTGGCGCGCGTGGCCCAGAAGCGGGCAGCCGCCACCAGGGACAGGCTACAGGCAAGGAACACAAAGAAGTAGAGGACCGACAGCCCGCCCCGGAAGAAGGCGACCAGGGTCAAGAACACGCCGGCTGGCGTGAGACCGGCAATGGCGTCCTGGTGGCGGTAGATCTGCCAGGTTGCCCTCAGAGACAGCAGCCAGACGGCCAGGGCCAGGAGCAGCTCCAGGACGATGGTGTCCTGATCCTGGATGCCCCCTGCCGTGTTCTGGGCCCACCACCACAGGCGGATGCCAAACGCGGTCAGCCGTTGCCAGAAAAAGCCAGCCAGGTAGGAGAAAGGCGCCTGGGCGCCAGCCGAGCCGCGCAGCCAGGCGATGGCGTTGATCGTGTCGTGCCAGAGTACGCCAGGCGGCAGCCAGAGGCGGGCGACGCTGGAAACGGCCAGTAGGGCGCCGAGGAGGCCGCTGACCAGGGCAAAAGCCCGGCCCGATAGTCGCGATCGGGAGAGGCGGATGCCGGCCAGGACGGCCAGCAGGCTCAACGTGAGCAGGTACCGCTGGCCGGCGGATTGGGGCCCCGGGCTGAGGAGGGCAGCGGGCATGCAGAGCGCGGCTGCCAGGACAAGGATGAAGAGGAGCCAACCCTGGCGAGGGCGCAGGCGCGACTCGAGCCAGGCCAGCAGCGCGCTCATTTCGCGCCCTCCTGCCCGACGACGATGACCCGGCCGGTGCCTCGTAGCACCTTGAGCTCCGGCCGCCCGATACGCTCATGCTCAAAGACAGGCTGGAAGGGTGTGCCTTGCACGATGCGTTGGCTGGGGATGCCAAAGTCAGCCAGCAGTCCCGCCAGGGCCTCGACGTCCCCCTGACCGCCGAAGGTGTTGGGATCGAGGAGCACGGCGGTAGGCGCCACGCCGCAGCGCATGGGGGTCAGCAAGCCAGCGACCCACTCCGGATCGCAGGAGGGGGTGATGACGGCCATGGTCATGCCCCGGCCCAGGTTGCGGTCCATCTCGGCCAGGACCCGGGCCAGGGGCCAACGGCCGCCCGCGCGTACCTTGGCCAACGCTTCGAGGATGCGCCACTGCTGAGCCCGGCCTTTCTGGGGCAGGACAAGCGTTGGCAGGGGCTCGGGCTCGGCGCTGCCCGGAGGCTGCCAGGTGCCATAAGCCACCAGGCCGACGGCGCGGTTGGCGTCGAGGACACGGTTGGCGAGCGAAGCGGCCAGGATCACGGCATACTCCTCAGTAGATTCCTCGCCCGCGCCGGCCTGGACCGCGGCGTCGAGGTCGAGGACGATCCACAGGTCGCCCGAGGGCTCCAGGTCGAAGGTCTTGGCCATGAGCTCATCCCGGTGGGCCGTGCTGCGCCAGTGGATGCGGCCCCAGGTGTCGCCGGGGGCGTAGCCACGGATGCCGGCGGCGTTGGCGGTGACCTCGTGGGTGGGGCGGCTGGTGCGGCCGCTGCCGCTGGCCGCACCCCGGGGCAGGCTCAGCCCCGGCAGGTGGACGATGGGCGGGTAGACCAGGATCGACTGGGTCTCGGGATGCTGGATTGAGATTTCGAAGAGGCCCAGGGGATCGCCGGTGCGAGCCTGCCAGGGGCCGAGGGTGAACAGGCCCCGCTGGCGGCAGACGCCCTCGGTGCGCCAGCGGACGGTCTGGCCGGCGTCCGCGCTGCGCACAGAACGAGCGCTGTAGCCGGGCAGATCGGACCCGTCGTCGATCTCGACCCAGGGCGCCGGCACCCAGGCCTCGTTGTGCATGGAGAACTGCTCTTCCAGCAGGTCGCCGACGTGGACCCAGCCGTAGTGTTGTTCGCGAGTGATAGACAGGTGGCCGGCCAGCTGGCGGGCCCACCAGTAGGCACCGGCCAGTGAACCGCCCAGGATGGCGAGCAAGGCGATCCAGACCCGGCTGGGGGTGATGAGCTGCAGGACGAGCAGGAGGACGAGGATAGCCGGGATCCAGCGGGTCATGGGTTCGGGTGTGACGGTCGCTGCCTCTTGCTTCACGGAGATAAGTATAACAGAAGTGGGGGATTTCTACCATCCAGGAAGCTGCCAGCTTCCTGGATGGTGGACCGAGATTGGGACAGAGAAACAGGGCGGCGAGGACCATCCTCACCGCCCTGCATGTCGGTCCGGGCTATGCCGCTAAGGCAGCGGGCAGAAGCCGGGATCCATGGGATCGTTCCAGCTGCCAACCTCATTGTGGAAGGCATCCAGCGCTGCGTCGCCGCCTGCGACCGCTGCGTACCAGTCTGCCTCGAGCTGTGCCAGTGAGATGGCCGGGAAGTCATTGGGGAAGGCCGACTCGTTCAGGTAGGCTGCCACCATGTCGCGTGCTGCGCGGCGGGCACTATCGCTGGTGCCGCCACTGCTGACCAGGTCGTACATGGTCAGGCCGGCCAGCCTGGGGTCGATGGCTCCGCCGTTGAAGTAGTCGTTGAAGAGCGTGGTGTGGACGAACGGGTTGGAGCCGCTATAGGTCCACTGCGGGTCGTCGACTTCATCCCACAGCACCGAGCCTGCACCACCCTGCCAGAAGCCAGGCGTGCAGCCCTGGAGCGGGAGGGTGTTCACCCAGATATAGCTCGCGCTCTGATCGGGCGCCGCCAGGGTGAGTTCGACGGTCTCGACGAAGGGGTCACCCACGTAGCCAGCCGGCGGGACCGTTTCGGCGATGGTGTAACGGCCCAGGAACAACCCATCCAGCAGGAACTCGCCATCGTCAGGATCGAGGTCTGGCGGATTGTTGTCGAGCACCGACACGCACTCGTCGGCGATGTCGGTCCCAAACCGGTCATGCGTGCGGCATACCTCGAAGGTAGCGCCGCCGAGCAGGTTACCGTTTGAGTCGTGCTTCAGCCAGGAGAGGCTGCCGTCGACGTAGGTCTTGACCGCGTCGTCGCTGTTGGGGGCGATGCCGTCGGTCTGGCGGGAGAGGCTCAGCCCACCGACCTGTACGTCGGAGGAGGCGTGAGCGGTCACCTGGCCGGCGGAGTTGGAGGAGAAGACGATGGTGCACTGGCCGCTGGCGTCGGTGTTGGCCCCGGCATCGTCACAGGAGCTGCTGGCCGCGTCAAGCACGGAGGCAGCCCCGTTAGAGTCGGTCAGGGTAAAGTCGACGTCCTCGCCGGCTGCCGGCAGGAAGCCAGCGCCCGAGCCGTCGTCCTCATAGACGGTCACGGTGAAGGTGTGCGGGTCGCCCACCTCGTTGGTGTCGTCTGCGGCGATGGTGATGTAGGCGTCGACGTAGGTCTTGACCGCGTCGTCGCTATTGTCACCCGTCCCATCTGTCTCGACAGGAAACTCATCGCCGAAGATGGTCACGGTGGCTGAGGCATGGCCTGCTACTGTGCCGGCGCTGTCGGAGCTGAAGGTGACCGTGCACTCGCCGTTGACCGTGCCGGGATTGGCGCAGGTGTCGCTGGAAATGTTGCTTACTGCACCATTCGCGTCGGTGAGCTCCACGGTAACGATGGTGGCATCTGCTGCCGGAGAGGGGACACCGGCATAGACCTGGTTCACGGTCACAGTGAAGGTGTGGTCCTCACCGACTTCGTTCACCTCATCCGGCTCGATCTGGATATTCGCGTCACAGAGCTCGAACTGTGTCAGAGCCAGGTCCTTGAGCTGCGCCGTTGCCGACTGCGACGAACGTGTCTCTGCCAGGAAGGTGCTGAAGCAGCCCAGCTCTTCGCCGAGAAGTGCTTCGACGTCCAGGCCGAATTCGACAAACGCGGCCGATTCGTACTGGTAGCTCGTCGGGTCAAGGGGATTGTTGGCCACGAGGGTGTTGGCATAGTCAAAAACGGGGTCCTCGCCGAAGGTCTGGTCCGGGAGGAGCTTGTTGATCACACCACACACTTCATCGGCTTCGTTGGGATCGTTAGGATCGATAACGGCACAGTCCACGCCCGAGAACTTGGGCACCAGCGAGCCAGTCGCGTCGTCCCCTTCCCACTCGTAGACATCGATATCGCCTACCGAGCCGCCCTGGGTGTAGGCGACCGCTACAAAGATGTCGCCGTCCGAGTGCTGCCCGCTGAACGTGCCGGTGTTTTGGCCAGGAGCCAGCGGGTTCAGGCCCACAGGCTCGCGGAAGAACCAGAAGCCCGCATTGGCATCGCCGTTCACCGAAAAGGTGTCGAGCCCGAAGTAGAAGATGGTGTGCTGGTCTTCATCTTCATAGACCGCCGCGAAAGCGTTGACGATGTCATTCTTGTCCGGCACCTGGTCATTGACAGTCTTGTACTGCCACTGCGTGATGCTATTGGTGTCCTTCGACCCGCCGCCGGTGAAGAAGCTCACTTCGGGCGTGCGGGCGGCGACAAACGGCTCTGCACCGTTGTTGATGTTGTTGTTGGCAAAGGTGTCCTCGACGAATGCGGTGACCAGGGCGCTGGAGGTGCCGTTGTAGACATCCTCCCAGTCGTCGCCGTCTATGTTGGGGTCGTTGATGGTGTTGCCGTCGCCCACTCTGGCCGGAATCGGATCGTTCTTCTTATCCTGGTCACCCTCCACGCCCGCGCGAGTGTCGAGCTCGAAAGGCGGCGAGTCGGGGTGGACGGCCAGCGCCAGGCCCGCAGACAGCACGAGGCTGACCAGCAGGACAGGCACGAGGAGCAATGCTCCGGTTTTTCTAGTGTTCATTGTATGCGTTCTCCTCAAGAGTGTGTCTGGTTGGCCATTTGCCCCTGGGCTCTGATCTTCCCCAGTTGGGGCATTTTGGCCTGTGGATTCCGTGTATTGCCGGCTGAGGTTGCGGCCAAGCGCGTCCCTTCTGCGGGAGGCGGCGTGACGCAGTCTGCCATCGACTGGGGGTTTGTCGGGGACCGCTATCCATCCTGCAAGAATCTCCTTTCTAGGCAACCGGCGGGCTCCGGTCCAACCTGGTACGGGCGTCTCCTGTCCAGACAGGCTGCACCCGACAAACCAGGCTTAGGGTGGGAGCGGGCCCTGCTGCCGGCGGTGCAGGGGTTGCGCCGCGACTGGTGCCGGCCGCAGCGTGGATCGCTGCCTGGGCCGGCTGGGTGCTAGATCAGCATAATGTGGATACCAGGTCTTGGAATATCTAGTGATAATGTCATGGAAATCATTGATTGTCAATACTCCAACGAAGCCAACTCGATGAAAGCGATCATCGGAGTGCTGTACTCGGGAGCGCTGCTGGATTGGGCGGAAAGCGCTCGCCGTCTCTCAGGAACGACATTAGCAGTATACGGGAGTCCAGCAGGCGTGTCTATGGTACAGGGCCCATCCGCCGGTACCAAAAAAGGGACCATCTTGGCGATGATCCCTTCGAGACGAGCTAGTCCTTTGTGACAGAATGATCAATCTGGAGCCGGTTTGTTGAACTCCTGCCTGCCACTAACCAACCTGGCTGCTTCTCGCCGGTTGGGGACGTTGAGCTTGTCCAGAATGCTGGTCACGTGCTTCTTGACGGTACTCACGCTGATCACCAGGCGCACTGCAATCTCGTGATTTGAGGCGCCTGTTGCCAACTCGGCCAGCACCTCTCGCTCACGGGGTGTCAGCTCCTCAGTGACGGCCTCTGGCTGAGCCGGGGCCGGGGCCTGCCGGGCGAACTCGTCCAGGACGCGTGTCACTTTGTCAGGGGTGAGTGCTGCCTGGCCGTCCCGGACACCGCGCAGCTTGGCCAGCAGTTCCGCGGAGGAGACGTTCTTGAGCAGGTAACCCTTGGCGCCGGCCCGGAGCGCTGCGAAGAGCCGCTCGTCGTCGTCGTGGAAGGTGAGAAACACGATCTGGACCTGGGGCAGATCGGCCAGGATGGCCGTCGTCGCATCCAGGCCGGTGCCGTCGGGCAGGACAAAATCCATCAGGATCAGCTCGGGCTGGAACTGGCGGGCAAGGGCGATTGCCTCGGCGACGGAACCAGCTTCGCCGATGACGTCCAGGTCGGGCTGAGCGGCGAGAAGGCTTTCGACGCCCTCTCGAAAAAGGACATGGTCATCGACGAGCAAGATCCTCATGGCAGTTCACCCGGGGCTGTGCGGCGCGCTATGATGGGCAGCGACAAGGAGACCTCGGTCCCTGAGCCAGGGGAGGATACGATGCCAAATTCGCCGTCGACTGCCATGGCCCGCTGTTGCATGGTCCCCAGGCCAAAGTGTCCCGGAGACTGGGCGGCGGCCGCGTCAAAGCCGCAGCCATCGTCCAAGAGACGGATAACCAGGCGGTCCTGGGTCCAGGTCAGGTGCAACTCGACGTGACGCGCACCTGCGTGTCGTTCGACGTTGGCGAGTGCTTCACCGAGCAGGTAAAGCAGCTGCCGCCGCACATGCGGCGGCAGCGGGCGGGGCAGCCCGTCGCTGACCACTTTGAGCTCAAATCCGGCGCGCCCGGCAGCCAGTTCGGCTTCCTGCTGCAAGGCTGTCTCGATATCGGGCGGTGTGGGCGGCTGCAGATCTGACAGCGTGGTCCTCACCTGGCGATACGCCTCACCTGCAACCGCGCACATCTGCTCCAAATCTGCCCGGATATCACGCATCGTGCCTGAATCGTCCTTGTGGGCGAGCTGATCCAGCTTAAGGTTGAGATAGCCCAGGGTCTGTCCCAGCGTGTCATGCAGGTCCCGGGCAATGCGCCTTCGCTCGGCATGTGCGGCCTCGGCCTGGATTATGGCCGAGCGTTGCGGTTGTGCATCGTGGAGGGCGATGGCCATAGACGCGGCCATGGCGCTGAGGGCGCTGGCCTCGTCTTGTGCCGGGGAGACCCCCTTTGGCAAGTAGAGATAGAGCAGGGCTATCAACTGACCGCCATAGACCAGCGGCAAGCAGTACCGATCGCCCAGCCTGGGGTCATTCTCCTCGGTGCAGCGGACGGGGAAGGGTCTATCCGATGCCGCGCTCTCTATCGCCGCACACTCGGTGCAGATGCTCGCATCACCGAGCAAAGTGAAGCCGGCCAGGCTCTCGTCCGTGGGATCCCACCACTGCGCCTCCAGATGGTGACCATCGTGGGACTGATCGCGCACCAGGAGGCCGGCGGCACGCATGTCTAGCACCCGGCGGGGAAACCGAACCACGAGCGAGATGAGCTCATCCCAGTCCTGGACCTCCCCCAGGAGGGCGAGCAACTCCCTATGCAGGCTCAGATGATGGTCGGCACGTCGCTGCCGCTTTCGCGCGCGAGCCAGCCACGTTAGCCCAATCCCGCCCAGCATAGGACCGACGAAGCCAAAGAGGAGAATCTCCCAGACGTAGTAGGGGTCTGGGATAGTCACGGCAGCCGACCACCGCTCAGCGGTTTCGACAGCGATATTGAAGCACCCTATCATAGCCATGATGAACCATCGCCAGCGGAGGAGTTGCCCGCTGACTCTGGTCATGAGGTCTGCGGACTGCTGCATTCCGCGATTCCCTCCTTTCCCTGGCAGTATACCATGCGGGCGCTTTCCCTGTCAACAAGGCCAGTCAGAGCGAAACTGCTGGTGAATGGACGCTTGCTGGCCTGATGACCTTTCACAAAGCAGACCTTGACCTTTCTTCGCTCTAGCCAGGTCCGCCCCACAGGGGTGCTGCGCTTACGAACTGGCGGTTTCTGTACCTTTCAGCGTCTTACCACCTAAGGGTCAAAAGTCCCAATCCGTGACCGGTGGCGAGCAGGGAAAGAGCAAGCGTCAGTGATGTAAGAGCACTACCCTGTTGCCGTAGGGGCGCGGTCTCCGCGCCCAGAGGGTGCTGCTACTGCCAATTGCGATTGCCCCGGTCGGGGCAGGCCCTGGAATTGACAGTCTCCTGTCCTCCATGTATAATTGATCGCTAGTTCAAAGTCAGGAGAGTCGTATCGTGAGTGCAGACAATGTGATTTCCCTCTCAGATGTTTCACCGGGACAAAAGCTGGAGGGAACCGTTCGTAAAGTCACCCTCTCAGGGGCCATCATCGACGTGGGCGCTGCGGTCGACGGCCTCTTGCACATCTCGGATCTGGGTGCCAGGCGGGTCACCCGCACCTCTGATGTGCTCAGCGAAGGCCAGGAGGTCACCGCTTGGGTGAAGCGGGTCGAGCCTTCGCGCAAGCGCCTGAGCCTGACCCTGGTCGAGCCGCCCGAGTTTGGCTGGGCGGACCTGGAGCCGGGCATGAAAGTGCAGGGCAAAGTGGTGCGCCTGGAGAAATTCGGCGCTTTTGTCGATATTGGCGCCGAGACCGATGGCCTGGTCCATATCTCGGAGATGGACACCGGGCGGGTCAACAAGCCGTCTGATGTGGTCTCGGAGGGCGACTTTGTCTCGGTCTGGATCAAGGACATCAACCGCAAGGCCGGCCGGATCAGCCTGACGATGGTCGAGCCGCCAGAAGTCGACATGCGCTCGCTAAAGCCGGATACGGTATTGACCGGCAAGGTGGTGCGCCTGGAGAGCTTTGGGGCCTTTGTCGACATTGGCGCGGGACGCGATGGCATGATCCACGTCACCGAGATGGGACGCGGCTACGTGGGCAGTCCCTCGGAGATCGTGTCTGTGGGCGACGAGGTGCAGGTCCGTGTGCTGGAGGTGGATCCACGCCGCGGCCGGATCTCTCTCAGTATGAAGGATCTGCCCGGCGACGACTACCAGTCGTACATCGAGGCAGATGACGAGGCGCCGACGGCCATGGAGCTGGCGCTGCGCGAAGCGATGGAGGAGCAGGGGGTTGACCTGCCCAACTTCCGTGATCAGCGCCGCCGGAAGAAATCCAAGAGGCGCCGCCACGACGACATCCAAGACGAGATTATCTCGCGCACGCTCGAGAGCCACAAGGAAAGATAGCGCGGTTCTGCATCGATGCTGAGCCCCTCAGCCCTAAGGGAGGAGGGGCTTTTTGATTGCGCCGGGCACGATGCGTGCGACGATGAGCCGCAGAAAGCCACCCACCTTGCGCTCAACGTGTTCTACCTCAAAGCCGGCGGCGGAGACGGCCTGTTGGGTCTCACGGTTCAGGTGACAACGGCCGTTAAAAGCGTACCAGGGCAGGTTGGCCAGATCCACCAGCAGGGTGAGGGGTTGGACGCGGGGCCGCATGTGCTCCAGGAGAAGAAGCCGCCCACCAGGTTCGCGCAACACGCGCCGGATCTCGTCCAGGGTCCGCTGCAGATCGACAACGCTGCACAGGACCAGGCTGGCGGCGACGGTATCAAAGGTGTCTGCCGGAAAGACCAGGTGCTCTACGTTGGCCTGGCCGAGCGCGACGCGGCCATCCAGTCCCCTTGCGCGTTGGGCAGCGACGGCCAGCATGTCCAGGCTTTCGTCCACGGCCGTGATGCGCACCGTGGGCGGGTAGTAGGGCAGATTGGCCCCGGTGCCCACGCCGATCTCGAGCACGTGGCCCCGGGCGTGAGCCAGCAAGCGGCGGCGCATCCGGCGCAGCCAGAGCCTTTCGAGAGGGGCCATGCCCCGGTCGTAAGGCGAGGCGATGCGATCGAAGGTGTCAGCGCTCGCCCTGGTCACGTTCCACCTGGGTCTGCAGAGCCTGCAACTCGTCCTCCAGGTCCTCAAGCTCTATGATCATGGCTGCTGGCACCGAGTGCTTGGGCAGGCGGGCCTTGAGCTGTTCGATCTGGTCCTGTAGTTGCGCGATCCGTTTCTCTGCGTTCACATCGACCTGCACGAACTCCTCCCTTGTACCAGCCTCGCCTGGAATTTGACAGGCCAGACACGTTCTGGTATACTGTTCATAGTGCATACCCCTACGGGGTATGGCTGACCAGAGCAAATCATATCATGACATCAGCTGTTTGTCAACGCAGCAAAGCGCGACGGAGCTGGATCGAGGAGAGAGATGGCTGACCTGTTCAAGTCGTTTTTTGGCAAGAAGGATGCCTCGGCCACGGTGGCAGAGCCTCTGCTTAAGGCGGGAACTCGTGCCGCGCGGAGGTCGGACGCATCGCCGGTTCACGTCACTGACGAAACCTTTGAGCAGGTGGTCCTGAATTCGGACGTGCCGGCGATGGTTGACTTTTGGGCGCCGTGGTGCGGTCCCTGCCGCATGGTCGCGCCCATTGTCGAGGACCTGGCGAAGGAGTACGATGGCCGGGCGGTGATCGCCAAGCTCAACACCGACGAGAATGTCGAGACGGCATCGAGCCTGGGCATCATGGGCATTCCGACGCTCATCCTGTTCAAGGATGGGATGGAGGTGGGGCGGGTCGTCGGCTTTGTTCCGCGCCGGACCCTGGAGGGGCACCTGCAAGCCTTGTTGGGGGAGGCCTAGTGGACAAGCTGGCACAGCACGCACTGCGGCTTCTGCGGGAGAATTGGCTCATCCTGCTGATCGTTGGTGCGATCGCCATTGCCTTTTTGGCACTCAGGACGCCTGCCAGCGACGTGGCGTCGGCGGCAGAGGTGGACGCGATCCTGGAGGGGGGCCAGCCGACACTGATCGAGTTCTACAGCAATACCTGAAGTGCCTGCCTGTTGGCCAAACCTGTCGTGGACAGGCTGGAGCGAGACCTGGAGGGCGAAGCAACTATCCTGCGACTCAATGCAGTGAGCTCGGTGGGCCGGCAGTTATCTGGTAGGTATGGTGTGCGTGGCGTGCCGACGTTCTTGTTGTTCGACGGTACAGGACAGATGGTCCACTATCAGGTGGGCCGGCTGGATGCGGATCGAATCAAAGTAGAGATAGACTCGTTGGAGAAGTAGGACTATGCCAATCTACGAATACACCTGCCAAGACTGTGATACGCAGTTTGAGAAGTTTGTCCGTTCCATGACGGCGACGGTCGAGGTCAAGTGCCCGACGTGCGGGGGCACCCATGTCAAGAAGGGGTGGTCGGTCTTTGGCACGAGTGGGACGGATGGCAGCCTGGCGGGATTCAGCAGTGCTGCTGCCAGCGCGTGTAACACGGGGGGCACCTGAGGCATCCCTCGCTGAGAGCCGTGTGCTCTCGTTTGGGTGGCCCCGTGTTGAGGAAACTGGATGATGAAGCTACCAGAGACAGCCGAAAAGGATATCCTTGCCCGTCTGCGGCGCATTGAGGGGCAGGCACGGGGCGTTCAAAAGATGATCGCCGAGGAACGAGATTGCCTCGAGATCCTGAACCAGCTCGCGTCACTGCGCTCGGCGGCCTATAGTGCCAGCGTGGTGCTGACCGAGCAATACGCCCTGCAGTGCATGCACGATGCCGAGGGCAATGGAAGCGTAGATGAGGCGGTGCGAGGCCTGGTGAGCGCCCTGCTGCGCTCGCCCCGCTAGCCTCGGGGAGGGGATCAATGGAGATGCTTGGGACCGGAGATGTCCTGGTCGCCGTGGCGTTCGTGGTGTTCTGGTTTGTGCTGATGCGCTTTGTCCTGCCACGGCTGGGAGTCTCGACCTGAATGGGCGAAGCCTGCAACGCGGGGTCACCGCGTAAGGAGACGAGCGACGAGCCGGCAGGTGAACTGCCTGTTGCCGCCGAGGATGGGGACGATTAAGACCGGGCGAATGGCCGCGGTCTGAAGAGGGTGTCTGGACAGATACCCTCTTTTTTTCATGCAAATTGTCTACAGTGGCTGTCAAGTCGATTGACAAGTGGCGGCGCCCGTGGTATAATCTGGTCTAGTGATACCCTTCCCAATTGGATGGACGGGCCCCTGTTCGTCGTTCGTTTAGGCCGTCGTGTGCTGTCCGCAAGGGGAGGCTGCCAGGGAGGAGATGAGCCATGCTGGACAAAGGCCGACCAGTGTATACCATCGGCACCGCCGCCGAGATCCTCGGTGTTCACCCTCGAACACTCCGCCTCTATGAAGATGGAGGCCTCTTGCGCCCCGCCCGCAAGAACAATCGACGCTTTTACACGACGAACGATCTCCAGTGGATCACCTGCATCCGCTACTTGATCCACGAGAAGGGGCTGAATCAGGAGGGCTTACGGCGGCTGCTGGCACGCGTGCCTTGCTGGGAGATTACTGCCTGTGGCTCGGATGGTCGCAACGGCTGTAGGGCCGTGCACGACCGGACTACGCCCTGCTGGGATCTGGCACGCCAGGCGGACGACGACAACCGGTGCTTTGAGTGTGAAGCCTACCTGTCCGCGGCCGAGTATGTGCTGGACGAACGCGAGCTGCAGGAGGCCATGGTCTACGTGGTGCCCGACTAGCCCGCGCTGCACAGCGCAGCACAGTGCAGCACAGTGGAGCAGTGCCGCAGTGCCGCAGTGCTGCAGGTTCGTAGACTTTGGAGGACCCGGTCCTCCAAAGTCTCTTTTTTGGCTGCAGGGTGCCTCAGCCGCGGGCCAACAAGGCGCGGCGCATCCGTTCGAGCGCGCTTTCGAGTGTCGATCGCGGGCAGCCAAAGTTCAGCCGGACGAACCCTTCACCCCCGCGACCAAAGCTGCCCCCGTCGTTGAGAGCGACCTGAGCCTCCTCGAGAAAGAACTCGTACGGGTTGCGGCCCAGATCTGCTGCCCGGCAGTCGAGCCAGGCGAGGTAGGTGCCTTCTGGATGGATCATGGTGATCCCTGGCAGCTCCTTCTCGACATAAGACTGTAGGAAGTCACGGTTGCTGGTCAGATAGCCTAGCACGGCCTCCAGCCAGGGCCCGCCGTCGCGGTAGGCAGCCAAGCCTGCGAGCTGGCCCATAACGCCCACCCACGGGACCAGGCCGGCACGGGCAGCGCAGTACTGCTCGCGCAGGTCCTCGTCCTCGATGATGGCTACCGAGCAGTGCAGGCCTGCGATGTTGTAGGTCTTGCTCGGGGCCATCAGCGTGATGGTCCGCCGGGCGATGTCGGGATGCAGGCTGGCGATGGGCGTGTGACGGTGCCCTGGAAAGACCAGATCGCAGTGGATCTCGTCGGAACAGATGACCACGTCGTGGCGCAGGCAGATCTCGGCCATACGCTCCAACTCGTCCGGACGGAACACCCGGCCCACAGGGTTGTGCGGGTTGCACAGGATTAAGATGCGGGTGCGAGGGGTGATGGCCGCCTCAAAGAGCTCAGAGTCAACCTCGTAGCGGCCGTTGGGCCGCAAGGTGAGCTCCATCTGGTCGAGCAGACGGCCAGCGGTTCCCGGGGCGCGGAGGATGGGGTAGTAGACCGGGGTCTGGGCCAGGACGCCGTCACCAGGGGCCGTAAAGGCGTGGATGGCGAGATTGAAGCCGGTCACCACACCGGGCACCAGGACCAGGGCCTCGGGGTCTACCTGCCATCCGTGGTCTCGCTCCAGGTGGGCTAGGAAAGCCTCGCGCAGCCCAGGCAGTTCCTGAGGATAGCCCAGGATGCCGTGGTCGATGCGCTCCTGCAGCGCGCGGATGACGGGCTCTGGTGAGCGAAAGTCCATGTCGGCCACCCAGAGGGGCAATACGTCCTCGCCGTAGCGATTCCACTTGACGCTCTCTGTAACGCGCCGGTCGATGATCTGGTCAAAATCGTAGGTCATGGTGCAGGCTTGCTCCTCCTCGTCGCTTTTGGCAGGCCTGGGTGGGCTGCCAGGAGGGTCCGGATCGCGGACTCGACCTGGAGAAGGACCGGTTTGCCCATCACGTCAGTTGCCGGCCGCGGCTGCCAGTCGCCGGGCCAGGCCTGTGATCAGCTCCCGGTTCTCGAGGCGCTGCCACCAACCAGTTGGGATAGCCTCTGCCCCGAGATATGCGCCAGACACGGCGCAGGCCATGGCTCCCAGCGTATCGCGATCCCCGCCGTTCAGGATAGCACAGAACAGGCAATCTTCCAAAGAGCGGGGGTGGCGGAGGAACGCGTACAAGGCAAAGGGCAGGGAGCGGTGGACGGCAACACCCTGGCCCAGTTCCCGGGCAGCCTGGCGGCCGGGCACGCCGCCGGCCAATAGTTCCGAGACCTGGGCCAGCTTGGCCTGCATCTCTGGGGTGCGAGCCATGTCGCGCAGGCCCTTCAGGAAAGCCTGAGGATCGAAGCGCTCGTCCGGATCCAGCTCGACGGCTTGGGCGACGGCCCGGGCCTGAACGGCAGCCCCGTCAATGCCGACGGGATGGGCATGGGTCACGGCAGCCGAGGCGCGAGCCTGGTCGTAGAGATCGGGTGCAGCGTGGCAGTAGAGGCCCAGCGGAGCGATGCGCATGGCAGCGCCGTTGCCGTAGGAGCCCTGGCCGCCAAAGAGCCCCTGGGCCGCCTCGACGTAGGTGATCCCCTGCCGTTCGACCAGGCGGAAGAGCGACGGTGGGCCAGAGGCATAGCCGCGCCAGGGCTCGCGCTGGTAGTTGCTGCGGAAGGTATCGCCCAGGTGCTGCGGATCGATCTGCCGCCGTGCCAGCAAGGACTGGGCCAGGCCGATGGCCATGGCCGTGTCGTCCGTGTAGACCAACTCCCCGGTGGCGTCGATCTGCTTGCGCAGCCGGGCCTCATCAGGTATGCGGAAGGCAAGCTCGCCGATGGCATCGCCCAGGGCGCTGCCGGCCATGCTGCCTACGAAGCGTGTCTCCAGATCGGTCATCTCTTCCTCCATGGCTGAAACAAGCGGAGTGCCTGCTTGACCCCGCGTTAGCGGCGCGCGCCTTCCAGGATGGCGGCCAAAAGGCGGGCGATATTCCAGGCATCATCGGAGCCACGGTGATGCCAGCCCTCCAGCGGGAGGTCCATGAGGGCCAGCGCCTCGTCTAACGGAACCTCGCGAGGCAGGTTGCGGGCCAGGGCAATGAGGGTCTTGACGTTGATGTGGCTGGGACCAAAGGGGTACTCGACGCCGCGGTCGTGGCATTCCTGCATGAGCTTGGTGCGGTCATAGTCACCGTAGCTGGCCCAGACGCGCTCATGCCCGCGGTATTGCTCCTTCAGGATACGGCAGGCTTCGCCGAGCGACAGGCCGGCTTCGACCTCCTCCTGGGTCAGGGTGGTCAGCTTGGTGCAGTAGGGGCTGATGGTGGATGCTTCAGCCCGGACGACGATGCTGGGGTTGTCCAGCCGGCGCCCGGTGGCGACGTCGAGGACGCACAGGCCGATCTCGATGATCTCTGACACCTCGCCGGGAGGCGGCTCGCCGGCCCAGCAGGTGGCTTCGAGGTCGACTACGAGAATGCGGTCCAGTTTCTTGGCCATGGGATCCTCTCCGGGCGCAGACGTGCGCCCCTACTAGATCGGACGGCTGTGGGCACAGTGCGGTGTGTGAGACTACCGCAGGCGGGGCATGGCCCGCGCCGAAGGGGCCATGGCCAGCCCGCCCAAAGCCGTGACTTTGAGCTCACGGGGCAGCATCTGGCCCACAGAAAAGACGGCGTCTACGGTCTCGTCCAGGGGCACCGGGTTGCGGTAGCCGCCCAGGATCAGGTCGGCACAGACAAAGGCACTGGAAGCGGCGACTGCATTGCGGGTATGGCACGGGATCTCGACGATGCCCTGCACCAAATCGCACACTGAGCCCATGGTGTTCTGGAAGGCGATGGCAGCGGCGTCCGCTGCCTGGCGGGCACAACCGCCCGCAGCTTCGACCACGGCGGCGGCCGCCATGGCCCCCGCGGCGCCAATCTCCACCTGGCAACCGGCGACCTCGGCGGCGAAGGTGGCCCGCATGCCCACGATCAGGCCGATGGCCGACGCCGCAAGCAAGGCATGGGCGGCTTGCTGGCGACTCAGGTGCAGATCCTCGACCAAGGTCACGACCACGCCGGGCACGGTGCCGGCAGACCCGGCGGTGGGCGCGGCGCAGACGAGTCCCATTCCGCCATTGACGTGCATCACGGCCATGGCCCGGGCTGCAGCCCGCGTGTGCAGGCCGCCGGTGGCCAGCCGGCCCTGGGCTTCGGCCTCGTAGATGGCCCGCGCCGTGGGCTGCAGGAGCTGCATGCGCCCGGGGTCCTCGCTGAGAC
>JAMJFU010000005.1 GCA_023544525.1 Anaerolineae bacterium
ATGCCAGGACCAAGACCGCATACGGCCGAGCAGGGACGGATGGAGGGTTAGACGAGACATGGCCTACGTGAGACATCTTTACCAGTTGCAGCTCCTGGACAGCGAGCGCGAGGCCAAAGCTCAGCGCCTGGCCGAGGTCCACGACGGCCTGGGCGAGAGCCGGGAGCTGATCCAGGCCCGCCAGGCAGTGGCTGAGACCGAAGCATCCCTTGCAGAGCTGAGAGCCCAGCTTAGGGTACTGGAACTGGATATCGCCGGGCTCAATGCCAAGCTGAAACAGAACCAGGACCGGCTCTACAGCGGCAAGATCCGCAACCCCAAAGAGCTCACGAGCCTCCAGGACGAAGCCGCCGCCCTCCGGCGCCGCAGGTCAGAGCTGGAAGATGCGCAGCTGGAGTTGATGATCGGCATCGAGGAGCATGAGGCCGAGTTGGCCGAGCGCCAGGCCCGCCTCCGGCAGATTGAGGCCAGTTGGCACCAGGATCAATCCAGCCTCCGAGTTGAGAAGGATAAACTCGAGGGCGAGCTGGCGGCACTGGACGAGGAGCGCGCAGGGGTGCGCGCGCGGATCGGGGCGTCTGCCCTGGCCACGTACGACGACCTCCGCGAGCGCCAGGGAGGCACTGCCGTTGCGTTGCTCAAGCGGGGCATCTGCCAGGCCTGCGGCGTCGACGTGCCCACCAGTATGGCCCGTGCGATAGAGCGTGGCGAGGGCACCCACTTCTGTCCGATCTGCAACCGTATCCTCTACGGTGGATAGTGGCCGGCGATCAGTCCAATGCCTTGTCCAGCAACTCCCACAGATCTAGCACATCCACGAAATGGCCGAGTTCGTTGGCCATGCGGCCCGCCCCGCGCAGCAGCGTCGGTTGGCAGGTGGGGCAGGCGGTCACGATGGTGTCCACGCCCACTGCGGCGGCGTCACGGATGCGGTTCTTGGACACCTCAATAGCCAGGTTCCGGTCCACGTCCAAGAGGCCGCCTCCACCGCCGCAGCACGTGGAAAAGGTGCCATGGTGTTCCATCTCGACCACTTCGATGCCCAGAGCTCTCAGGATCTGTCGCGGTTCTTCGATGACGCCCAGCATGCGGCCCAGGTGACATGGATCGTGATAGGTCACCCGCATGTCCAGCGGCTTCAGGTCCATGTCTGCCAGCCGCTCCGCAACGGCGACCAGCGCGTGTTTGGCGGCGAGATTGTACTCGTCGTGTAGTGTGGCGGTGCAGGTGGGGCAGACGGTCAGAATTGCGCCGTCCAGGTGCGGCCCATAGATCTGCCGGAAGCGGGCCTGGGCGCTTTCGAACTCGTCTGCAAAGCCAACCGCGCCGACAATGTAGCTGCAGCAGACCTCGTCGGAGATGAGTGGGTCGATTCCCACTTTCTCCAGCACCGAGACGATGGTTTGGACCTCGTGCGGCTTGGTCTGGTAGGCACAGCCCAGGTAGAGGGGCGTGGTTCCTACCCGGCGGATCGGTTTGGGCCGGTCAAAGAGCGTGCCTTCCTCCAGGATCTTGGTCGCCGTCCGTTCATGCTTGGGCGAGGAATAGCCAGCAGTCCGCAACTCCTGGCGCACCGACGCAAAGATGTCCATGTTGTGGAGTGCGCACCGTGCCTGGCAATAGCCGCACATCAGGCATTCGTCCATCACTTCCTGAAGCTCGGCGGAGGGTTCGAGCACACCTTCCAGGAGGCCCCGGGCAGCCAACATGCGCCCACGGCTGGCGTACGTCTCCAGTCGTCGCACCCGGAACACCGGGCATTCGACGCTGCAGAAGCCACACCGCGTTCGGTTGCAGGTATAGATCTCTTCGGTGAATTCTTGTAGGATCGGGTAGTCAGCCACTCTGTTCCCTCTTTCTAGGTGCCCTGGGGTGCGATCCAGCGGGACTCGAACTTTTTCCCGGGGTTCATGATGTTCTTTGGATCGAATAGAGCCTTGACGTCCTTCATATACTCGTAACTCAAGCCGTGCTCGTAGGCGTTAAAGCCGCCGAGCCGGTCACCATCACCGATATAGGTGCTCATGGTGCCTTCCAGCTCCACGGCCTTCAGGCTCATCTCCCGGACGTAGCCGAAAAAGTTACGCACGCGCTCCTCGGTCGAGTCATCCACAAAGATGGCGAAACTGATGCTGGGGCTTACCTTGTTGGGTGACTCGTTGTAGACGGTCATGCCCAGGATCTGCTGCTCGTACTTGGCCGAGATCTCCAGAAAGGCGTGGTACATCTCCTCCAGGCGGCCCATAGGCACACCCACGTCGGCCGACCCAAACTTTTTCTCCCGTTGGCTGTCGGGCCATTTCTGCTTGAAGGGGAGGAATGCCAGGCGATGCTTGCTATCCCAGTAGCCCTCGACGATCTCCTGCTCGCGGACCAGCTCCCCCTTGTACTCATTCTCGATGACCTGCCGGGCTTTGCCCAGGCTAAACTCGACCACGTCTTCATCACCGGCAAAGGAAAGAAATAGGATCGACTCGGCCCAGTCGGGGACCTCCGGTTCGCGGCCGTACTTCTGGCGGTAGGCGTGCGTGTAAAAGTGCAACCGCTGCCGGCAGTTCAGGTGGGCGCTCTCCACGCTCAGGCCGCTGGCCAGGGTTCGTTCCAGGGCGCGCGCGCCATCGATCAGCGTAGGAAAGACCCAGCCACGTACCTGGCGCGTCTTGGGCAGCGTCACCACGCGCAGGGTAGCCTCGGTCACCACGCCCAGCGTCCCTTCCCCCGCCACGAAGAGGTGCATCAGGTTGTAGCCGGTCGACGAGAACGACGCCTTGCGGTGTCCCATTCGGACCGCTTCCCCGCGCCCGGTGACGACGACGACATTGGTCAGGCAGTCCAGGATCTTGCCATAGCGCACGCCAAAGGTCGAGTCGTTGTCAACACCGATGCTGGCGCCAACAGTGCAGGCCCGTTTGCTCTCCGGCTGGTGGGGCAGCCACAGGCCGTACGGAGCCAGGTGCTCGTTCAGTTCCCAAATGGTGATCCCGGCCTGGACCGTGACGGACATGTTGTCGGGGTCGATCTCCAGCACCTTGTTCATGCCCTTGGTCTCGATCATGATGCCGCCTTTCCAGGCGACAACCCCACCCCCCATGCCTGTCCCACCGGCAAAGGGGATCACCGGCAGCTCGTATTTCAGCGCTACTTGGACGATCTGGACCACCTCATCGGTGTTGTGCGGTACCACGACAATGTCGGGCAGATCCACCATGTCCTTGAACCGTGGGCTCCAGTCGCGGCTGTACGCCATGCGGTGCATCGGGGCGGCGGTCGCGCGCTCACCCAGAAAAGCCTGCAGCTCTGTCAAGGCTGCATTCAGCTTCTCGCTGTCTGTCATGTCCCCTCCTGTAGTGTCCGGCAAACAATCAGCAAAAAGGGCAGGAGTGATAGCCGCACCCTGCACGGCGAGCACTTCTGCCCGAGTGGGAAAGGTCGAGGGCTCTGTTCCAGCAATACTGGCACTGGCCTCGTATCAGTATCTTCATCATCGAGCAAGGACCCCATCGTCACAAACCCTGTGTGAAGGTCAACTGCCTTCCGTTGGATTATACCACAGGGCTGGTCGGCGGCCAAACCGGCAGCTTCCGATAGCTGCTGCCCGGCAATCAGAGATCTACCTCAATGCCCAGGCCGAGTGCTTTAGCCCGGCGCAGGATCAGATCCGCCACGGCCACGTCTTGCACGGCCACGCCTACCGATTTGAAGAAGGTCACCTCTTCGGCTGACTGGCGGCCAGACAGACGGCCGGCTGCCACCTCGCCGATCTCGGCATAGACCGAGTCCTCGGTGATGAGGCCCGATCGGAGCGGGATGATGAGGTCGCCGGCTTCAGCCAGGCTTGCCGATCGAGAGTCCACGACGATCGTGGCTCGGGCCACCGTCTCGGCAGGGATCTCTTGCATCTCGGGCGTATACGCGCCGATGCCGTTCACGTGAACCCCAGGTCTTAGATCCGCGTCGGAGAAGACGGGGGCCGACGAGGTCGTTGCCGTGCAAATGACGTCGGCATCCTGGACTGTCTGGGTAGGGGAGTCAGCTACCGAGATGTCGGCTGGTATGGGCTGTCCCCGGCCCCGCATCTCCTCGGCGTAGGCAGCCGCAGCCTCGTTGCTGGTATCGTACACCCAAACCCGCTCGATCGGGCGCACGGTGCAAACCGCTTCCAGTTGCGTTCGGGCCTGGGCTCCTGCGCCAAAGATGGCCGCTATGCGTGCATCCGGCCGTGCCAGCAGATCCGTCGCCACACCAGAGGCCGCGCCCGTGCGCAAGGCCGTCAGGTAGGTGCCGTCCATCAAGGCCACGGGGCGGCCCGTCTCGGCATCGACCACGATGACCACGGCGTGGATGAGGGGCAGCCCTCGCTTCGTGTTCTCGGGGAATACCGAGACGATCTTGGCGGCCATGGCATCGCTGCCCGCCAGGTAGGCCGGCATGAACAAGGTGACCCCATCGCGCCTTTCCACCTCGACCGGCGTGCGCAGAGGCACGACGGCCTGGCCAGTCGAGAGCTGGATGTAGGCCTGCCTCACGGCCTCGATGGCCTCGGCCATGGTCACGGCGCGGCGCACGTCGGCGCCAGACAGGATGCGCAGTTTCATGCTATACCTCCAGTTTGGGCAGTTCCCGGGCTGGCAACAACACCTTGATCGTTCGCGGCTGCCCAGGAACGCGCGCGATCAATCCGCGCTCTTCCAGCCGAATCACCATCTGGTGAACGCTGGGCGGCGACGTCTGGAAAAACGACTGCATATCGGCTTCGGATGGCGGCTGGCCATGCACCCTGGTGTACTGATAGATGAAGGCCAGGTACTGGCCCTGTCTCTGCGTGTACTCTTCACTGGCAGGCCGTGGTCCCCTTGGAAGAGCGGCACCCACCTGTTTCCAGTACTTACGCTTCGGGCCGTCGGCCTCCTGGTAGCGCGAAAACTGATAACCCCAGTCCTCCGAGGTCAGGCGGCGATGCTGTGCTTCTTCTGACTCGATCTCGGCAGTGCCGGGACAGTGGATGATGTGGCCGCCCCCGCGCACGACGCGCTCGAACTCGAGCAACTCGTCTTCCAGGCGCCAGCCCAGGGCATGGGAAGTGATCAGCACGTCCGCGAATGAATCCGGTAGCGGGATGGCGTGCGAGAAGCCGTCGAGGACGTACAGGTTGTGTAGACCTAGTTCTGCCGCCCTCTCTCGGATGAATCGCCGGAGTCGTCCCACGGGTTCCAGGGCAAAGACCAGGCGCGCGCTGCGGGCCGCCTCGAGAGCCACCCGGCCGGTACCGGCACCAGCATCTATGACTGTCTTGTCTTGAAGGTTGGTGATCGACGTCACCTCCTGCCAGTCCCAGCCGTGGAAGGCCAGGGCGTCATAGACCTCGGGACACTTGTTGTAGACCAACAGATCGGCGATGGTCCACACGACCCTGTCAGCTGCCGCGACCGGTGACTCTGCATCCGCTGCAGGATCGTATTGCGCCAGCAGACCATCCAGGTAGGGCGCCACGTCCGGGTTCTTCTTGGCCAGGAAGCGCCGGATGGCTGGCTGTGCGTGCAGGACCGCCGAGAATTCGGCCTCGGGTACCCAGCCGGGCACGTAGCCGATCTGGAACGCCTCAAGCAGGTACAGGTCCTCGATGTCCAGTTCGGCGCCTGCGAACATGCTCCGGAAGGTGTCTGTACTGCTCATGCGTACCCGCTCCCCGCTCTCTCGTTCAGACCACCCGCGTCTCGGCTTTGCCCGCAACCCTGTCGAAACGATCGTGGGCAAAGGGGCTGAGGTCAAAGCTGGTCTCGCCGTCCAGGATCAGCTCACTCAGGATGCGCCCGACCGTAGGTGCCTGCTGAAAGCCATGTCCCGAAAAGCCTACGGCACAGAAGAGCCCCTCGGCGACCGGCAATGCCCCGATGATCGGATTATCGTCCGGCGTGATGGCGTACAGGCCTCCCCAACCCCGGTTGATCTCGCAATCCTCCAGGATAGGCGCGCGATGCACGGCCTTGTCGATGACCTTCTCCATGAAGGAATAGTCCCAGTTGAGGTTGAACGACGGTGGCTCGTCGGGATCGCTCATGCCCATGAGGATGCCGGGTCCTTCGCCCCGGAAGTAGAACGCCGGCTCGATATCAAGGATCATGGGCACCGGCTTGGGGATCGGATCGAACCGGGCGCTGACAAAGACCTGGCGGCGGACCGGTCTGACGGGCAGATCCACGCCGGCCATGGACGCCACCTCTCCACCCCAGGGCCCGGCGACGTTGACGACGACCGGTGCCGAAATCGGTCCGCGAGTGGTTTCCAGGCCTCGGACCTTGCCACCCTCGATCTGGATGGCGGTCACCCGGGTCTGTTCTTCGATGTGCACCCCGAGGCGGCGGGCTGCATTGGCAAAGCCCATGGCCGCCATGTAGGGATCGGCGTAACCGTCCTCGGCACAGAACGTGCCGCCGCGCAGGTCGTCCACGTTGAGATAGGGCCAGCGATACCCGATCTCTTCGGCTGACAGGGCCTCTACGGGCACATTCTCCTGGCGCTGGATCTCGACGTTGGTCAAGAATTCCTGCCAGACGTCCTCACTCTGGGCCAGGAAGAGATAGCCTACCTGGCGGAACTCCATGTCTACGCCAAAGACTTCTTCGAAGCGCTCGAATACGCGCACGGCCTCCTGGGAGAGGCGGATGTTGGCCGGATGGGAGAACTGCTGGCGGATGCCGCCGGCGCTCAGGCCAGTAGATGCCTGTGCGAGCAGGTCCTTCTCCAGGATTACGACGTCGGTGTGGCCTCGACGGGCCAGGTGGTACGCGGTGCTGGCACCCATGATCCCGCCGCCAATGATGACGACCGCCGCGGTCGACCTCCAATCCCCCATGTGCACACCTCCAGCGCTGTGTTATTTGGTGGCACCATAATAGCACAAAGCAGCACGCAGTTCAAGCCACCATGTCGAGCTTGGCGTTTGCCGCAGGCCTGTGGTATAATGGCCTCGCCGGTGAGGCATCGCCCGCTTCACGAGAGGGACAAAAAATGCAAACTGCAAAGTGCCTGGCGGCAGTCTTGCTCCTGTCCGTCTTGGTTGGCTGCGGCACTGGAGAGATCGGCATACAGCAGGAACCCCTTGGTGAGCCCGGCGCGGGCTCTGCGACTGAAGCCGCGCAGCCGGCGGCTTCCCCCGCCGAGGCCTCGACTGGATCGGCCGAGCCCCCCAGAAGCCCGGAACCATCCCCCACTGCTACAGATGAACCGCCTGCGACTGGTGAGGTCTACACCTTTGACCCGCAGAACTGGCAAGAGAGCCTCTCGGCACTGACCAGTTTTCGCCAGAAGGCGGTCCTCCAGTTCACCTCTGAGGACAGGACCACCAGCAGAGCAACCTATGAAGGCAGGGTAACGGCTGAGCCCAAGGCGCTGCACTCGCTGCTGTGGATCGAGGGGCGGGGCACGGGACAGCTTCCCACCAACCAGGTCGAAGTCATTTGGATCGGCGACAAGGTTTGGGTCAAGGCTGGTCGCCAGCCCTGGATCCAGGTCCCGGCCAGTGCCGTCGAGAAGCAGTTCTCCGGTGAGGTCGTCGGCGTGGAAGACCTGTTGCCCCGGATCCGGGCTGCACATCGCGCCCAGCCCGACGAGACGGTCAATGGCATCCCCTGCAATCACTACGTCTACGATACTGGGAGCCTTGAGGCCGAGGCGGGGATGGTCGAAGCCCAGGGTGATGTCTGGGTCGCACAGGATTCCGGCTACGTGGTACGGCTCACAATGCGCGGTCAGGGAACCTACTATGGCATTTATGGCTCCAGCGGCACCCTCGACCTTGTCTATGACCTCTACGATGCGAACGCGCCGATGAACATCGCACCGCCGCGCTAGGCGACCTGCCAGACTTCTACAGGCCCAATAGGACGCGGATGACGATCTGGCGCAGGACCTCTAGCAGGAGCAGGGCCACCACGGGCGAGATGTCGATCGCACCGCCGATGGGCGGGATGATGCGACGAAGCGGCTCCAACACAGGGTCGGTGATCCGGTACAGGATCCGGACCAGCGGATGGTCGATGGCGGGGCGGTACGGGTTCACGTTGATCCAAGACAGCAGCACGCGGATGAGGATCAGGAACTCGTAAACCTGGAAAACCCAGGAGATGATGTTGATTATCGTGGACATGGATGTTGCCGCCCTCCCTTTCGCGGGATCTAGGATGTACGCCAGGCAGGCAGGTCCGGCGCAAAGATAGCGCGCCCCAGGCGCACCAGTGTGGCTCCCTCCTCGATGGCTACCTCGAAATCATCCGTCATACCCATCGAGAGGTGATGCCAGTTGCCAGGAGGAAACGCTCTCGCCAGCCCATCGCGCAGCTGCCTCAACCGGCCAAAGACGGGACGAGCAGCCTCCACATCGGTGACGATCGGCGCCATGGTCATCAACCCCTGGACCTGCAGCTTTGGCAGGCTGAGGATCTCTTCGATGGCGGTGAACAGCGCCTCCCGCTGCGCCTCATCCGAGTCCCAGCGACTGGCCGCAAAGCCATACTTGCTCTCCTCACCGGAAACGTTCACCTCCAACAGCACGGGCAGGGCCGGGTTGGCCTCTGGGTGGACGCGATCCAACCGCTGGGCAATCTTTAGGCTGTCCACAGAATGTACCATCTGGAACAGCGGCACGATGCGATTGGCCTTGCGGCTCTGGATGTGGCCGATCATGTGCCAGGTGACGTCAGCAGGCAGGTCACCCACTTTCTCTTCGGCCTCTCCTACGCGGTTTTCGCCAAAGTGCCGGAGCCCAAGATCGTAGGCTGCACGGATCACACCGGGCGGCTGCGTCTTGGTCACCGCCACGAGGGTGACCTCGTCCGGGGCCCGTCCTGCGCGCCGTGCAGCGGTCGCGATCCGCTCCTGGACTGAGCTGAGGTTCCTCTCCAGGCAGGTCACTGGCTATCTGCCCCTTGGTCAAAGGCCGGAAATCCCGCCGGATGCAACGAGTCAAATGGGGCCAGCTCTGGATCGTCTGCCTGCTTCCGTGTCTTTGTCGGGACAGCTTCTGCCTGCTCTGCGCCCCGGGGTTGGAGGTAGGCCACAGCGGCAAATCGTCCGGTCTTGCCCTGCTCGGCGCGGTGAGAGTAGAACTCGTCCACGTTGCACCCGGTGCACATCCCTGCCATTTCGATCCGTCTCACGCCTGCCGCCGCCAGCTGCTGTGCATTCGCCGCGGGCAGGTCAAAACGCCACTGGCCCTCTCCCTCAAGCTGCATCACTGCCTTCCAGTCTGGCAGCGCGTAGCCCATCGCCGCGGCTACCTCGTCGCCTACGACGTAACAGCATGGCCCGATGGCGGGGCCCAGGCCTGCGACCAGGCCCTTGGGCCGTGTGCCAAAAGCCTGATGCATCGCCTCGACGGCCCGCCGGGCCACACCTTGGGCCACACCACGCCAGCCGGCGTGGACCAGGCCCACGGCGTGGTGTTCCGGGTCGTAGAGCAGTATGGGCTGGCAATCGGCAAAGCGCTGCAGCAGCGCCACCCCCGGTGTCACAGTCACCAACCCGTCGGTGTTGGGCACAATCCTGGCCCCATCCGGCGTGTCCACCGCTGCCACGCGGTTGCCGTGCACCTGGCGGGTAGTGACGACCTGGCCGGGCTGGAGACCGAGGTGGGCATAGATCCGGCGATGGTTTTCCAGAACGTTAGACTCGTCATCGTCGACCAAACGCCCGACGTTGAGGCTGGCAAAAGGCACGGGGCTGCAACCGCCCAGGCGCGTGAACACTGCGTGCACAAGACCTTCGACACGCAGCGTCTCAAAGTGATAGGTTACCAACCCGTTGCTCTCTTGGCGCAACAAGCGTCAGCATCTCCTCTGGGTGGCAGGCCATACGCAGTGCATGGTCCCAAGTAATGCACCCTTGCCGCCATGTTGGCCAGGTCCGGCTGCTGCTCAGCTCCGGCGTAGAACGGACGAGGAGCTGCGCAGACCCGGCCAGGCCGCATTATACTATAGAAGCGCGCGCCCCCCAAACAACACGGGATCTGCGGTTGGGCGGTTGCCCCTGTCGCTTCCTTCGACCGTCACCAGGCAGATGGTGTTTGCTCAACAGACAGCGGGCCATGCTCACTGGCAGACCCCGCAGGCAACGCAATCCGCTGGCTGGCAGGGCCCGGTCGTCCTGGGCACGGCAGCCCGTTGGGCTTCCCGGCGAAGGTGGGCTTCCTGGATCCCGCTCCGGATGAAATCCCAGGGTAGCGGCTCGCCGGCAGCCCGTTCCCGGAGTAGATCCTGCAGTGAGAGGCCAGCCTCATTCAGGGCTTTCTTCCAGTTCCCGGGCGTCACTCGCTCCACCGTAAGGAGGGCTTCTGCCACCCGGCGATCACCACGGGCCAGGCCCCCCTGTATCTCGGCCCAGGCGGGACTCTCGGACTTGACGGTGATGGCCTGCCTGCGCAGCTTGCTGTCGACATAATCCAGCCGCTTCTTCAACGTCTTGGCCCTGGTCTGGGCCACCCGTTGAAATGGGGTCCCAGCTTTGGGCACAAAGGGCGTCACATTGGCGGTCACCCGGCCCGTGAAGCGCTGGGCACAGGCCAGGGTCAGGTCCACGAGCGCCTGGATGTCCTCCTCGGTCTCTGTGGGCAGGCCTATCATGAAGTAGAGCTTGACCTGGGCGAGCCCATAGTGGGCGGCCAGGTCCACGGCACGGAGCACGTCGTCCGCGGTCTGCGTCTTGTTGATCGCCTGGCGCAGGCGTTCGGATCCAGCTTCTGGAGCGATGGTCAGGGTCCGGGTCCCCGACTCGGCCAGGGCCCGGATCAGCGGGGTGGAGGGCGGGTCGACCCGCATGCTCGAGACGCTGATATCGGCGCCAAGCTGGCGTAACTGCCTGGCGAGCACGTCGATGCCGCTATGATCCGAGACAGCGGCACTCACCAGGCCGATGCGATCCGTGTCGGCCAGCAGGACGCGCGCCTGCTCGATGATACAGGCCACTGACCGCTCCCGAGGCGGACGGTAGGCGTAACCTGCCAGGCAGAAGCGACAGCCACGGCCGCAGCCTCGCGCAATCTCGATCAGCCCCATGTTCGAGAACTCGGTGTTGGGGGTCAAGATGGTCGAGTGGGTGGGGCAGCGATCCAGGTCGGCGAGCCATTGGCGTACGACCGGCCTGCCCGGTGCTGGAGTTTCGTCAGGATTCGGCAGATAGACGCCGGCGACCTGGGAAAGCGCCTCCAGGGCAGCTTCTCGACCGTCATAGATGCAGCGCAGCGCCGCAGTCAGGGCGGCAAATGCTGGCTCGATCTCGCCGATGAGAACAGCGTCCAGGAATGGAGCAAGGGGTTCGGGATTCGCCGATACGGCCGGACCACCAGCGATGATCAGAGGATGGCTCTCATCGCGTTCCCGCGCGCGGAGGGGGAGGCCGGCAGCGCGCAAGAGCCCCACCAAGTTGAAATAGTCCATCTCGTAGGTCAAGGAAAAGGCCAGGACCGGAAAATAATCTACAGGTGCACCGCTCTCCAACGAGAGGGGCGGGGCCGGGTCTCCTGCCGACGGATCCACGAAGACACGTTCACAAACTATGTCGTCGCTGGCATTCCACAGCCGGTAAAGCGTGTGCAGCGCAAGGCTGGACATGCCGAGGTAGTAGCTATTGGGGAAGATCAGGGCGATGGGCAACCGGCCACCCCAGTCCTTGTAGACGGTGCCCTTCTCGGCCTGGATGAGCTGCTCACCTGCTTCGATCTGCTGCCAGGTCATGCGGCGCTCACCCTACGGCCCATTGAGCGACGATGCCAGCCGGACAGGGGCATGTCAGTTTGGCTCTCCAGTGCCGGGAGAGCGATAGACACGCTGGCTCAGGATGGCCGTCCACTTGTCAGGCACGCCGATGGCCTCCAGGCTGGCCCACAGAATGCCCACCGTTTCGCGTGAAGTCAGCCGGGCCCGCTCCCGCCAGGGGATGCTGCCCAGGTTGGTATTGGTCGGACTGGGGTAGACCGTCAATCCCTGGCCCACGAAAAGCAGGCGTGCACGTTCGAGGTGAAGGGGATGGCTGACCAGAATGACCCTGTCCCAGCCATGGCTCACCATGATCTCGCCAGCGCTCGCGGCATCATCGCGAGTGGTCATCGAGCCATCGGCTAGCAGCACCCGTTCAGGGGGCACGCCCAGGCCTACCGCGAGATCGCGCGCCACCGCGGCCGCCGACAGGCGGTCGCCTCGATAGCCCCCCGTGCAAATCAGATAGGGTGCCAGACCCTGCCGGTACAGCTCGACGGCGTGGAGGGTCCGCACGCGCAGGTCCGGGCCCGGAGCACCGTCGGGCGTGACCCGTGCGCCGAGGACGACGATGGCATCAGCCTGCTGGGCGTGATCGTGCAAGCCAGTGTCGTTGACCCTCCAGGCAATGTAGAGAAAGGTAATGGCCGCAGCCAGCACCACTAGCGCCGGCACAATCAGCGCTGCGCGGAGTAGCCTGTATATCATGCCGCCATTATACCAGCGTTGTCACGTGCGGTCAAAAAGCCCGCGTTGCTCAAGACACGTGAGTTCGGTGCTTTGGATGCGCACAAAGGGTTGGAGTGCTCAAAGGGAGCGGGGCAGGTGGCGCATCGCACCTGCCCCGAGCCGGATTACGAGATCTGGTTTCGGAATGTGAAGAGGGAAGGTCCTAGCACTCGCTGTAGGAGCAATTCAGGCACTTGCGACAACCTTCCATGGCCACGAACGAGGCCTGCCCGCAATCGGGGCAGAGATCTGCCCTTGGGCTGGGCATGGTAATGGGCAGCGGCAGCTGTTCCGGCGGCTGCTCGTCTTCGATCAGGGCTATGTGCCTGGCCAGTACCTGCGCGACTGCGTCCGGCAGTGAGCGTACCCGGTTTGGCCCAAAGCCCATGGGCCGGCCACCGCCGATGCCCACGAGCTGATCGATGACCTCAATGAGCCGCTCTCGCGCCGTCAGGGGCGAGGGCATGCGTAGGGCAAGGCTGATCAGGCGGCCGATGGCTTCCGCCACGGCCGCGGTGTCAGAGCCAGCCTTGCCGACGTTGGCAAAGACCTCAAAGGGATCCTGATGGCCATTCTCGTTGATCGTTATATAGGCAGTGCCCAGGGGCGTCGGCGTCCGGTAGGTCGTGCCGTGCAAAGTGGTGGGCCGGGGCTTGCGGGGCTCGACCTGCAGGTCATCGCCATTCTTGGCTTGCCTGGTCTTTTGGGTCTCGAGCACCACCTTCTCGCGGGAGCCGGTGACATAAACGGTCAACCCCTTGCATCCCAGTCGCCAGGCCAGCTGGTAGGCACGGGACACGTCCTCGGGCTGGGCGTCGGCCGGGAAGTTGACCGTCTTGGAGATGCTGTTGTCCACGAACGCCTGGATGGCGGCCTGCATGTGAATGTGTTCCTCGGCGGGGATGTCATTGGCGACCACAAACACGTCCCGGATGTTGCCGGGCACCTCAGCGATCTCTTGGCAACTACCACTAATCGCCACTTGCTCGGCGACCCGTTCGCGGGTTTCCTCGTCCAGTCCGGCGCGTTCCAGGGCCCGCATAAAGAGGGGGCTGGTGTAGGTAAGTTCCACATCCTCGTCGCCGTCCGTGAAATGCCGGACATAGGCCAGGGCAAAGGCAGGCTCACATCCGTAGGCCTCGCATCCCGAAACTGTACCGATCGTGCCCGTGGGTGCCACCGTCGTCTGCGCGGCATTGCGGATGCCGTGGTTGCGAATGCCCTGCAAGATCCCGTTCCAGTCCAACGGAGGCCGGCCAAAATCGCGAGAGTAGGGTGCCAACGGGGCTGGCGGTCGCCATTCAGGCCCTTTAGGATCGTAGATGCTTCCCTGGATGGCGGGAAAAGCCCCCCGGGTTTCGGCCAGCTCAATGCTGGTGCGCATCGAGTGGTAGCGAATGAACTCGACGATCTGTGCCGCAAACTCTGCCGCTTCGGGACTGCCATAACGGATTCCGGCACGGAACATCAGGTCCCCCAGGCCCATGATTCCCAGCCCGATCCGTCGCGCACGCTGGGCCGACTCCTCGATTTCAGGCACGGCCGGCACGTATTTGTTGGCGTCCACGACGTTGTCCAGGAAGCGGGTCGCCAAGTCGATAGTCTCCCGCAGTTTGTCCCAGTCGACCGTGCCGCTGGGGGTGGCGTGCTGTGCCAGGTTTACGGAGCCCAGGCAGCAGTTTTCGTAGGGCCCCAGCCATTGCTCGCCACAGGGATTTGTGGCTTCGAGCTGGTAGAGATGAGGCACGGGGTTGCTGCGATTGGCTGTGTCGAGGAACAGGACCCCGGGCTCTCCATTCCGGTGTGCATGCTGGACGATCTCATCAAAGACCTTCCGGGCCGGGAGCCTCTCCCACACGGTGCCATCCTGTGGGTTGACAAGATCGTATTCCTCGTCGGCTTCCACTGCACGCATAAACTCGTTGGTGATACCGACCGAGATGTTAAAGTTACTGATGTCCCCCTCTTCGCTCTTGCAGCGGATGAACTGCAGGATGTCCGGGTGATCGACGCGGAGCACGGCCATGTTGGCCCCACGTCGCGTGCCCCCTTGGGCGATCTCTCCGAACGCCTTGTCATAAACCCGCAGGAAGCCAACGGGACCGGTCGCAACACCTTTGCTGGTCTTCACCCGTGCTCCCTTGGGCCGGAGTCTTGAGAAAGAGAAACCGTTGCCACCCCCGGTCTGCTGGATGAGGGCGGCCACGCGCAACGTGGAAAAGATGCCAGCCGGATCGCGGCCCATGTCGTCTTCTATGGGGATGACAAAGCAGGCGGCCAATTGCCCCAGGGGGGTCCCAGCTCCGGTAAACGTCGGGGAGTTGGGCATGAAGCGGAAGGAGGTCAGCAGGTCGTAAAAGGCCCGTGCCGACTGGTCCGCGTTCTCGCCATACTCCTCGTCAGGCTCGGCGACCACGCTTGCCACCCGCCAGAACATCTCGCCAGGGGTCTCGATCGGTTCACCGTCCGACCCTCGCAACAGGTAGCGTTTGCGCAGTACGGTCAGTGCGTTTTCACTGAGCGGAATCTCGCGATCCATGGGGGCCGCCATGAATTGTACGATGTCTTTTGCAGCGATGTTCAGTTGCTCAGGCATTGTCCATCCTCGTTCATTGTAATGGTGGTGGTGCGTTCGCTCGTGGCTGACGCACCCGGCCTCGATGCGGACAGGTCAAGCCAGGGCACGGCGTACAAAGCCCAAGGCCTCTTCGGCCAACCAGCCGGCCATATCTCCCGTTGCGCCGTCATAATGCAGGGTCTCGTCCAAAACATCTTCACCGGTGTGCAGTGCCAGGTACACCGTCTCGTGGACTTCTGTGGCAGCTTCAGGCAGGGGCTCTGCCCACACTGCCAGGCATAGGTCGGTTTCGAGGAAATCGCGACCGACGCGCGCAGCGGCGCGTGCCGCCTTGGCTGAAAAGGCGCCTGCCTGGAACTGGTGCCAGGGCAGGCCCAGCACATCGATGGCTTCTTCGACCGTCTCTACGTTCAAGCTGCTGCCCAGGACCGCCGGACCCTCTTCGGTGTCAAAGAGCCGGTGACCGACGGAGCCGCCTGTGGCGCACTCTACTGTGCCCAACGATAGCCCCCTGTCGGCCAGTAACTGTGCCAGCGTTTCGGCAGTGCTGCTCTCACCCTCACTCATTGGATCTCGAACCATTCGCCCTACATGTCCAGTTTCATCTGGGCCTTGGAGATTTCCTCCCGCTGGCGGCGCTCTAGCAGGTTCTCAATCTCGTCGGCCAGGTCCCCCACGTCAGCAAACTTGCGGTAGATGGTGGCAAACCGGATGTAAGCAACTTCGTCCAGCCTTCGCAGGTTCTGCATCACCATCTCGCCAATCTCTCGACTGGTGACCTCGCGGCTGCCCCGGTGATAGAGTTCGCTTTCGATGCTGCTGACCAGCTCTTCGATCTCCTCTGTCTCAATGGGCCGCTTGGCACAGGCGATCTGTATGCCGCGCAGGATCTTTTCTCGATCGAATGGCTCGCGGCGCCCGTCCTGCTTGATCACCATGAGACGCAACGGCGCAACCCGCTCATAGGTGGTAAAGCGCCGGCCACAGTCCTCACACTCTCGCCGGCGGCGAATGCCACCCTCGCCACTGCGGGTGTCTATCACTCTCGAGTTGGTCGAGCCGCAAAACGGGCACTTCATGATCAACTCCATGCCAGTGCCAAGGGCCTGTATGATGTCAAGAGGGTTAGCGAAAAGAGGGGAACGCTTCCTCAAGAAGGTCCCCAGTACTCGGTTGCGCCTTTGGCACTATATCTCGTAGTCCCTCGGGATTGGAATACAAGATGTGGTAGGCGCGAATACTATACCACAAAGAGCTATATAGTGCAAAAAGAGCAGGGGGGCGGCGGAAAACGAACGGAAGAATTTAAACTTTGCGCGGCTGTTGGCCCGGCAAGAGGGCGCCCCCTTTCTTGACGAAAGGGGGCGAGCGGGGATGCGATAGCCCATCTTGGGCTGGATGTGTCATATGTTTGTGGGCCAGTGCTCCGCCGTAGGGCGCAGCCAACGGCTGCCAGCAGCTCGGCTTGCGGCATGCCGTCTTCAGGCCGGTTCCCTCTATCCGAACCTCCTACATGCAGCAACCAATGCCCCAGGTGTTCCCAGGGTCCTCCCCTTCAGCGTAACCTGGTACGACAGCCCGACTAGTCAGAACTCTTGGCGTGCTTCCTCAAGAAGGCCGGGATGTCCAGGTTTTCGCCGTCGAGCATCCGCACCGGAAACTCGGTTACCGGCACGGCCCGGGGAGCAACCCGCGGCTCGGACAAGCGGGTGGTCTGGGTCCGAACCGTAGCCGGGCGCTGCTGGGTGGCAGCGTCAAAGCCAGTGGCGATGACGGTGATGTGGATCTGGTCCTTCATGCTCTCGTCGATCACGGCGCCAAAGATGATGTTGGCCTCGGGATCGGCCGTCTTGCGGATGATCTCGGCCGCCTCGTTGACGTCGAACAGGCTCAGGTCGGGACCACCTGTCACGTTGAACAGGATGCCCCGGGCGCCGTCGATGGTTACGTCGAGCAGCGAGCTGGCGATCGCCTTCTCTGCGGCCTCGATGGCCTTGTTATCGCCCTCGCCGTGGCCGATGGCCATGAGCGCGGCACCGCCCTCGGCCATGATGGAACGGACGTCGGCAAAATCAAGGTTGATGAGCCCGGGCACGGTGATCAGCTCCGAAATACCCTGGATACCTTGCCTGAGCACGTCGTCGGCCACGCGGAAGGCCTGTTGGATACTGGCTCGCTTGTCCACGATCTCCAGCAGCCGGTCGTTCGGGATAGCGATGAGGGTATCGACGTGCTCCTTGAGTCGCTCGATCCCCTCTTCGGCCACGTGTCGCCGCCTGGCGCCTTCAAAGTTGAAGGGCTTGGTGACGACGCCGATGGTCAGCGCGCCTGTCTCCCGGGCGATGCGAGCGATGACCGGCGCACCACCGGTGCCGGTGCCGCCGCCCATCCCGGCGGTGATGAACACCATGTCGGAGCCACTGAGCACCTCGTAGAGGTCGTCACTTGACTCCTCGCAGGCTTTGGACCCAATGTTCGGGTCCCCACCGGAGCCGAGTCCCTTGGTCAGCTTGTCGCCGACCCGTACCCGGTTGGACGCCTGTGAGAGCATCAGTGCCTGAGCGTCGGTGTTGACCGCGATAAACTCGACGCCCTGCAGTCCCTCCTCAATCATGCGGTTGACAGCATTGCTGCCGCCGCCTCCCACGCCCAATACTCTGATCTGGGCAAAGTTCTCTACTTCGGGCATTAGATTCCGCTGCATGTCTTCCTCCCTTTCACTTTGGTAGTGATCTTGTCGGTTCTAGCCGGGCAAAAAGGCCCGGAGCCAATCCCATACACGCCCTACGGGCAGGTTAATGCCCCGCGGTGGTCGGGGGGGCGGCTCGCTTGTGGGGCTGTGCCGAGCTCCCCATGAGAGCAGCCCAACGGCCGTCGCATACGCGGGACTTTCCAGCACGTCCGTCAGCCCCTGCAGATCGTGGGGCGTGCCAACACGTACCGGCAGCTGTAGCATCTGGTGAGCCAGTTCCTTGAATCCGGCGAGATCCGCAGAGCCGCCGCACAACACCAGCCCTGCTGCCAGCAAGCCATCATAGCCGGACCGCTTGACCTCGCGCAGGATGAGGCTGATGATCTCCTCCGCCCGAGCTTCCAAGACTTCCGCCAGTCGCATCCGGGACACGGCTTCGCGGGCGCCGTTGCCGAATGATGTGACTTCAATCATCTCGTCGGTGGTCAACGAGGATGGTAAGGCATGGCCGAATTTGATCTTGAGTTCCTCCGCTGCGCTGAGCGGTGTTCGAAGCCCAACGGCGACGTCATGGGTGAGATGCTCGCCTCCGGTGCCAAGCACGATGCTATGCCAGATGCTGCCTTCTATGAATATCGCGATGTCGGTCGTCCCGCCACCGACGTCGGCCAGGACCACGCCCATCTCGCGCTCCGCGTCCCTGAGCACGGCCTCGCCGGAGCCCAGGGATTGCAGGATCAGATCGTCGATCTCTACGCCTGCACCACGGACACATTTGACCAGATTGCTGACCGAGGTTGACGCGCCGGTCACGATGTGGGCTTCCACCTCCAGCCGGATGCCCTGCATGCCCACCGGGTCCTTGACCCCTTCCTGCCCGTCCACGATGTAGCCACGCGGGATGGTGTGGATGATCTCCCGGTTGTGCGGGATGGCAATGGCCCGGGCTGCGTCCAGGGCTCGCTCAATGTCAACCTCGCTGATGCCCCGTGCGCTGCGCGAGATGCCGACCACGCCCCGGCTATTGATGGCCGAAATGTGACCGCCGCCCACCCCGACAAGGGCGCTGGTGATCTGGTAGCCCGAGATGCGCTCAGCTTTGCGCACCGAAGCGGAGATGGCTTCGGTCGCCTCGTGGACGTTGACGACGACGCCTTTGCGCAGTCCCCGGGATGGTGCGACGCCCACGCCGATGATGCGCAGCTGGGCATCGTCATAGACCTCTCCGACGAGGGTACACACTTTGGTTGTGCCGACGTCAACGCCGACGATGGTCCTCGGTTCAGTCACCTTGCGCCTCTTGGGCTGTTCTGGGTCCACTCAGCTGCTGGATCAGCTGTCTGCGGATCTTGGCCAGGTTATCGAATCCACGCACACCAAAGGCTACGATGGCGGCGATATACAGCTCTACCCCGAGCCGGTCGCCGAGCAGCGTCAGCGCACTGGCCAGGATGATGTTGACAAAGAAACCGCTCAGAAAGAGGCGGTTATCGAATCGGCCCTCCAACTGGGCCCGGATGGCACCAAAGATGGAGTCCATGGCGGCCAGGATGGCCATGGCCGTGTACCGCGAATACTCGCCTGGCACGGCCACCGAGAAGGCAAGACCGAGCATAATCCCGATCAGCAAGCCGAGAACAGGAAGCCACCACACTGCCCTAGTTGCCTCCTGCTGCCGCAGCCGAGGGCTTCTGGCCATAGACCGGATGGTCGCTCCAGCGCACATCTACGTAGTTGGGCTGTATCCCCTTGTCAGACAGGTAGGTGTTGAGGGCCTGCATGACCTCGATCTTGCGGGCAAGGTTCTCAACACCGCCCACGTAGACAGGCCACGTCCTGTTCCCTTCCTCTTGGATGAAACTCAGGCCCTTGTCCTCCTGGTAGTAAAAGATCTTGACATCGGGCAGTACCCGGGCAAGCTGTAGTACCGATGGCACGACGGCATCGGGCTGTAGCAGCTGCCCCGTCTCGAGTTGGTGTGAGCCAGAGTCGATGACATACAAGGTCTCTGCCGCATGGGGGTCGCCGCCGTACGGAAGCACGACCCCGTCCCGGTCCAACCACCAATCCTGCTGCTGGGTCAAGGACCTCCACACCAGGACCGGTTCCCGCTCTTCTACCTGGATGCGCACCCGAGCCGGGAGATCGCACTGCACGCTCACCGCCCTGATGCCGTCCAGCTCGAGGACCCGCTGGGCTACTTGCCTGGGATGGACCCAGAAGATGTTCTGCTCGTGGATGCTGGCAGCCTCATAGATGCGTCCTGCATCCACATGCCTTGCGCCCACGACGCTGGCCTGGTATACAAAGAACTTGGCGTCGGCGGATAGATATGCCAGGGCGGCGAGCAAGGCCATCAGTAGCAGCAGCATGGGAATGCGCTTCAGAATCGCCCCTGTCAGGTACAGCTTGCGCCGGGCCGTGGTTGCCCGCTTTGCCCGAGCTTGCTCCCTCCTGCGGCGTGCGAGCTCATCCCGGTCACGTACTCGTTCGGACTCTCTCGCCCGAGAAGGTGGGCGACGGATCAGCCCCTGCGGAAAGGTCAGAACCGACTCGAATGCGGCAGATCTCCCCTGCCTGTTATATCCTCGGCGAGCCCTGTTCCCTGCTGCCAGATCGATGCGCACCTGTCTATCCCTTCTTTGGCTGCTGATATGTGGTAGCCGACCGCCCCTTGTCGGCGCTGCGCTCCAGAGCCAGCTCGATCAGGCGGTCGATCAGTTCCGTATAAGAAACCCCACTGGCCTCCCACAACTTGGGATACATGCTAATGGGTGTGAAGCCTGGAAGGGTGTTCACCTCGTTGATATACACCTTGCCCGTCGACCGCTCCAAGAGAAAATCAGCGCGGGCCATGCCTGCACAGTCGATCGCCAGATAGGCCTGCACGGCAAGTTCCCGCACCTCCTGAGCCATTGCAGCCGGGATAGGAGCTGGAACGAGTAGCTCAGATTCTTCCTCGATGTACTTGGCTGCATAGTCATAGAACTCGTTGCAAGGTACAACCTCGCCCGGCACGCTGGCGATGGGATCGTCGTTGCCCAGGACACTGACCTCGATCTCGCGAGCATCCACGGCGACCTCGGCCAGCAACTTGCGGTCATAGCGCGCGGCATCGTCGAGCGCAGCTCGGAGCTCGGTGCGGTCATGTGCTTTAGAAATACCCACGCTGGAGCCCAGGTTGGCGGGTTTGACAAAGCAGTCGTAGCCCAGCTCGGCCTCGATGTATGCCAGCATGTCGTCCGGTGACTTCTCCCAGTCGCGGCGCTTCAGGGCGAGGTAGGGGGCCACAGGCAGCCCGTGCGCCTGCATGATGTCTTTGAAGAGCACTTTGTCCATGCCCACGGCCGAGGCTGCCACGCCGGCCCCCACGTAAGGGATACCCGCCAGCTCAAGCAGCCCCTGGACGGTCCCGTCCTCGCCATATGGGCCGTGCAAAATCGGGAAGGCCACGTCAATCTCGCTCACCTGGACAGCCTCGATGGTTCTATCCTGCTCTCTGTCCTCCAGCCGCATCAGCCCTCGCTGGGAGGGCTCTGCCAGCAGAGCGGCGTGGTTGCTTTGTGATGGTTCGCCGGAGGCCAGCGCCGCTAAAGGGTCGCCGGACGCCAGCCAGGAACCTTCTTTGGTGATGCCAATGGGCACGACTTGGTATTTGTCCCGGTCAATCGCGGCCATGATGCCCCGTGCAGACATGAGCGAGACCTCGTGCTCACCGGATCTACCCCCAAAGATCAGCCCAACCTTGATTTTACTCTTCATCTAGCATTATACCATAATATCTAGCAGATTGCAAGTTTTGATGAGTAATACTCATCGTATAAACCTACTTCTACTACCAGGGTTACGGAGCTGCCTGCCCCGCATCTTGTGGTTACCAGCGTCCCAGGAGCTCGATCTCGAGCTCCAGCGCTACGCCGAATTGCTCCTTGACCGATTGGCGGGCCAGCTTGATCAGGGACAGGACGTCGCTCGCACTGGCACCTCCCAGGTTGACGATGAAGTTGGCATGTACCGGGGAAATGATCGCATTGCCCCGGTGCTGACCTTTCAGGCCTGCTGCCTCGATCAGGCGTCCCGCATAGTCGCCGGGTGGATTACGAAACACCGAGCCACAGGACGCGCCCCCGGGCTGGGTCGCCCGGCGGTGCGCTGCAATCTCGACGACGCGAGCGCGCAAGGCATGCCGGTCTCCCGGCTGGACCTTGAAGCTAGCCTCCAGAACCACTGGCCGTCGCGTTGCGCCGGGTGCTGTCCCGGGGCCTCGCTCTACTGCACTCCCTTTGAGGGCACTCTGGCGGTAGCCATACTTCATCTGCTCCACCTTCCATAGGCCCACAGTCCCATCCGGCTGCAGGATCCGGGTGCTGGCCAACGCTGATGCCACATCGCCACCCCACGCTCCCGCGTTCCCGACGACCGCCCCGCCTACCGTGCCGGGGATACCGGTCGCCCACTCCAGCCCGGCCCATCCCCTGGTCACGCAGCGTTGGGCCAACGTCGATAGGGATGCGCCACTCTCTGCCCGCACGCCCTTTTCTGAGAAGATGATGGCCTTGGCCCGGTTGATCACGACCAAGCCGGGCACGCCCCGGTCGCTGGCCAGGACGTTCGATCCTGCACCCAATACCCGGCAGGGCACGCTGTGCTCCCAAGCCAGCATGACGGCCTGGCGTAGGGTGTCCATGTCGCTGGCGACGACCAACACATCGGCGGGACCGCCCACTCGCAGCGACGTATGCGCGGCCAGCCGCTCATCTTCTTGCACTGCCGACGATCCCAAGCGTGTACGCAAGGCTGTTAGAAAGTCTCTGTGCTCGATCACCGCGTCCGACTCATCCTCTGCTGGCGGATCCGCCGGCTCGAACGGCAACACCTCTGCGGTCTGGGCGCGCTTTCTGCGGCGGACCTGATGGAGACGCTCCTGCCACGGTGCGAGCACAACAGGCGCACAAGCTCCCAAGCCCCAACCATCTATCACCTCGCTCATCCGGCCTCCTCTCTTCCCTCCAGATGGACCAGGAGGTTTTCGCCGACCAGGTAGCCGTTTCCCGCACCGAGGGTGATGACCACATCACCTGGCTCTACATAATCCAGCAAGACCTGCACCGCGTCGTCGAGCTCCTCCACGTACCGGACGTCGGGATGGCCACTGCGCCGGACGACATCCTGGCCCGAGACGCCAAGCGTTTGCGTCTCCCGGGCCCCATAGATGCCGGTCACCAGGACGTGGTCTGCATCCCCGAAAGCACCGGCGAAATCGTCCAGCAGGGTAGCGGTACGGCTGTACGTGTGGGGCTGAAAGACCGCCCAGACTTTTCGTCCCGGGAATTTGACCCGGGCTGCGGCCAGGGTCGCCCGGATCTCTGTGGGATGATGGGCATAATCATCGACGACCGTGACCTCTGCTTTTCGGCCCTTGATCTCGAAGCGGCGTTGGGTGCCGCGGAACCGCGTAAGCGCCGCGGATGCAGAGCCGAAATCAACACCAACACCTGTGCTGGCGGCCAGGGCAGCCAGGGCGTTGAGCACGTTGTGCTGGCCCGGCACCTGTAATGCGCACGCTCCGAGCCGCTTGCCCTTGTGATACACTTCAAAGGCCGCGCTGTTGCCCAGATGCAGCCCCTCAGCCCACCAGTCGCAGGCGGCGCTGAGGCCGTAGGTCTCTACGCGATGCTCTCCTTCGGGCAGCTCCGAAGCCAGCTGCAATGTCTCCGGATCCTCGGCACAGAGGATGAGCAGCCCATCCGGCACCAGGCTCCTCACGAAACTGGCAAACGCCTCCCGCATCTGGCGGAACGTTGGGTAGCAGTCCGGGTGGTCGTGCTCCACAGCGGTCAGCACAGCCACCTGGGGCTGCAGACCTAGGAAGGCCCGGTCGTACTCGTCCGCCTCGACGACAAAATGGGGTCCGGTACCAGCGTGGGCATTGGTCCCCAGGTTCTGGAGCACCCCGCCTACGACGAAGGTCGGGTCCAGGTTGGCCTGCATCAAGATCCAGGAGATCATGGCGCTGGTCGTGGTCTTGCCGTGGGTCCCTGCTACGGCGATGGTGTACTTGGCAGTGGTCAGTTCGCGCAGGAACTGCTCACGCTTGACCACGGGCAGGCCCCGCCGCCTGGCCTCGATGACCTCAGGGTTCCCCTCCGGGACTGCCGAGGAGATCACCACCACATCCGCGCTGTTGACGTGCTGGGCGTGGTGGCCCTCATAGACGACGATGCCTTCGCCGGCCAGCGACTCGGTCAGTGCTGAGGACTGGCAGTCCGAGCCGGATACAGCATAACCCCAACCGTGCAGCACACGGGCGATGGCGGACAAGCCGATGCCGCCAATTCCGACCAGGTGTACGTGCGCCCCAGGGCGTAACCACGAATTCACGGTTTTCTCCATCTATCTGAGCAAGATTGCCACGAGCAGGATCATGCCGAGCACCAGCATCAGATACTGGTCGATGAAGGTGATGGGCAGAAACTGAGCCAGGCTGTTATGGAACTGGGTCAGGTTCTGGCTGATCTCCACCGCCCCTGAGGTGCCAAACGGCACGTCCATGCCGAGGTAATCCGCCTGGTTCAAGACATCCCAAACGGTGCCGATGATCAGGTAGCCGTTGAGCAAGCCACCGGGAAAGCCCAGGAACGCTTTGGCAACACCCCTCATCTCCCGGATTGGAAACGAGAGGGTAAAGCCCTGGTAAGAGATATAGGCCACAAACAGGATCGTAATGCTGTAGTAGAACACCAACACCGTGTCCGCAGGAGCGCGGCCGGCGAGGGCTGCCGTGCCCTGCTCGCCCAGCAGGTCCCAGGTGAACTTGAGGACAAAGAGGCTGAGCAGCAATACTGTGGTCACCCCCAGTTCCTTTAGCAGGCCGCGGACCATGCCAATGATACCGAAGACCAGAAACAAGGTGAACCACAGGTACTCGACAGGGATCATGCCACGCCTCCGGCCGGATCCCTGGAGCTCCGCTGCCGCCTTACCGTCCACAGCAGCTCGGCAATCATCTCAGCGGCGTCGGAGCGTGCCATTGCCCTCGCTGACTGTCGCATGCCATCCAACTTGGCCTCATCCTCAAGCAACGCACTGACCCTGGGCACCAGGTCCTCGTCCAGGGCAGCGTCGGGTAACACCTCGGCCGCACCGCTCCTGGCCATATACGTGGCATTGGGCAGCTGGTGTTGTCCGGAATGTGGATAAGGGACCAGCAATGCAGGCAGGCCGGCCGCCGGGAATTCTCCGAGGGTAGCGGCGCCTGCCCGCGCCACAACCAGGTCTGCCGCCACCAGGGCCCGGGGCATGTCATGCAGGTAGTCAAATTGGTGATACCGTGCCTGCAAATCCTCTGGGAGACTCTTGGCCGCCCCGGTAACCCAGCTTGCGTCGAGCTGGCCGGTGACGTGCACCACCTGGCATTTCGGCAGCAGTTCCCGGAGGCCAGACACGACTGCGCGGTTGATACTGCGCGCACCCCGGCTGCCTCCGAACACGAGCAATGTCTTCACGTCCTGCTCCAGACCCAACGCCTGGCGTGCTTCCTGCCGGCTCAACGTGTATACCTCGGCCCGCACCGGGTAGCCGGTGACCACAACCTTATCCCGTGAGAAGAACCGGTAGGACTCTTCGCTGGTCACCGCGACCCTGGTTGCCAGCCGGCTGAGATAACTGATGGCCATGCCCGGGACAATGTCGGGCAGATAGATCACGATCGGTACCCGCTTTAGCCATGCAGCCAATCCTACAGAGACGCTGGCATAGCCTCCCGTGATCAAGACGACGTCAGTCCCGAATTGGGCCAGGATCCGGCGGGCCGTCCCGACGCTTTTCAGGATATGCAAACTATTGCGCATCCCTGTCAGCAACCCCATTCCCCGTATGCCGCCTGCTGGGAGGCCCTCGAATTCGATGCCGGCACGGCCCACCAGGTCCTGTTCCATCCCGCCCCGGCTGCCGACCCATAGTAGGTCCTGGGGCTTAAGGGCAGGCATGGCAGCCTGCCCCGCCCCAGGGTCAAGCAGCGTCTCGATCACGGTCAGTGCAGGGTACACGTGTCCCCCTGTTCCTCCTCCCGACACGACGAGCCTCATGCCGCTTCCCGCTCTGGCGTCGTGCTTCTGCGCCATCTCGAATCCTCTGCGGCCGGCTCGGCCTCGCTGGCTATGCTCCGCGAGACGTTGAGCATGATGCCCACGCCGAGCATGCACGTGACCAGAGAGGATCCACCTACGCTGATGAATGGCAGCGCGATGCCCGTAAAAGGGATGGTGCCGGTCACGACACTCATGTTGATCAGGGCCTGAAAGATGATCCAGCACGTGACGCCCGAGACCAGGAGTCGCCCAAAGGCGTCAGGAGCCAATGTGGCAATGCGCAGGCCTCGAAAGGCGACGACGGCAAAGAGCCCGATGATGAACAAGCAGCCGATCAGGCCCAGCTCTTCGCCGGCGATGGCAAAGATGCTGTCGGTGTGGCCCGCGGGCAGCCACTGGTATTTCATCCGGCCGCTGCCTGCGCCAAAACCAGTGAGGCCACCGCTGCCCAGACCGAGCAAGCCTCGACTCAACTGCATGTTGGCGCTGTGCAACGGGTCGCGAATCTCGGTCATATAGCCGTCGAGCCGCTCCATCGCGTGGGGCAGCCTGGTGATCACCAGGACAAAAGCACCTGTCCCCCCCAGCAGACCGATGACGAACTGCATGAGGTCCGCACCGGCCAGGAAGAACATCGCCAGCGATACCAGGACAATGACGAGTGCCTCCGAGATGTCGGGCTGGGCCATGACCAGGCCGGCGATAACACCGACCATGATGGTAAAGGGCAATAGCCCATAGGGCAGTTTGCCCAGGACGTCGGACTTGGACGACAGCCAGTGGGCGATATAGATGATCATGGCCAGTTTGGCCAGCTCAACTGGAGAAACACTTTGGCCGAACAGGAGCCTGCCCTCGCGAAAGATGACCAGCGCCAGCAACAACAGGACGGTAGAGGCCATGATCGGGATCGACAGCTTCATCAGGTAGCGATATGGAAACTGGATGGCGACAAAGGCGGCCACCAGGCCGATCCCCAGCCACATCAGTTGGCGTTTGAAAAAGTAGGCTGCATCGTCATATTCACGGTACCCCAGGTCTGAGGTCGCGCTGTACAGCACCATGAGGCCGGTGGCAATCAGGGCCACCGTCGCCCCCAACAGGATCCAGTCCACTGAACCGCTACGCCTTGCCTTCTCGGCTACCATGCCCTCACTCCAAAGCCTCTACCAACTGGCGGAAGTGTTCTCCTCGCTCCTCATAGTCCTGGTAGGCATCAAAGCTGGTGCCGCCTGGCGACAGCAGGACGACGTCGCCGCGCTGTGCCACTTTGGCCGCCAGGTCGACAGCCTGTTCCAGTGTCCCGGCGTCATGGATGGTGGTCTTGGCGCCACCCTCCCCAGCGGCGGGTGCCGTACGTTCCAGTGCCTCTTTGATATGCCCTGCTGCCTCCCCAAAGAGGATAGCGTGCTTGGCCCTGCGCCAGGTCAGAGCTGCCATCTCGTCCCAGGGTAGTTTCTTGTCGCGACCTCCGGCGAGCAGCACGATCGGTGCGCGAAACGCATTCAGTGCAGCAGTTGTGCGCTCTGGTGCGGTGGCGATGCTGTCGTTGTACCATTGGACACCGTGCCATTCACGCACATGCTCGAGCCGGTGCTTGACCGCCGAGAAGGAGGTGGCGACATCGCGCAGCACTTCCACGGTGGCTCCGGCGGCAGCGGAAATGGCGCACGCCGCCAGCATGTTGGCCACGTTGTGCTTTCCCAACAGCTTCAGTTCGCCGGTACGGCACACGACCTTCTCCCGGTCGCTGAGGCGCAGCACGAGTTGATCGCCCCGCAGGTAAGCGCCCCGGTCGACTTCGCCCTCCAGGCTGAACCAGAGAAGCTCTTGCCGGACGTGCTGGCCCAGCTCGCGGGTGAGGGGGTCGTCCCGATTCAGGACCGCGATGTCGCCCGGCTGGCCATAGGCCAGGACGTTGGCTTTGGCCGCGGCGTAGGCCTCCATCGTGACGTGGCGGTCCAGGTGGTTCGGCGTAATGTTGAGGATCGCCGAGATCTCTGGACTCCAGCCCGAAGGGTCAAAGACGGTCTCAACCGGATGGCCCGCCACCCGGCTCTCGACCTCGGGCTGAGGCCCAAAGAGGTCCAACTGGAAACTCGACAGTTCCAGCACGACCACCTCGGCAGGCTTGATCTCTTCCAGGCTGCCGATCAAGGGCTGGCCAATGTTCCCGCCCACCCAGGTCGGCCGCCCTGCCTCCTGGAGCATCCTGCCCACCAGGGTCGTCGTGGTCGTCTTGCCGCTGGAGCCGGTGATACCCACGACAAGCGCCGGACAGAGGCGGGCAAATAGCCGCGTCTCGCTGCTCAGCGGGATGTGCCTGCGGTGGGCCTCTTCTACCAGCGGGATCTCCAGGGGTACCCCTGGGCTGACAAAGACGATGTCGATCTTGTCCAGCAAGCCCAAGGGATGTCCGCCCAGCGCAAAGGTGATCGGCAAACCGTCCAGGGCAGCCAGGCTGTCAGTCAGCGCCTCCACAGGCTTGACGTCCGTTGCCACCACCTGCGCGTGATGCTCGGCCAGGAAGCGAGCCAGGCTCGTACCCTCTCTCGCCAGCCCGACGACGAGCGCGCGTACTCCAGAAAAGTCGTATCCGGTTTCCAGCTCGTCTTGCATCATCATAGTAGCGCCAGGGCAATGCCCAACATTGCAGCGAGGACCCCCAGGATCCAGAACCTCTGGGTGATGTGGGTCTCGCTCCAACCCAAAAGCTCGAAGTGATGGTGCAGGGGCGTCATCTTGAAGATGCGGCGCCCCTTGCCGGTCAATCGACGGCTGGCCTTGAAAAAGGCCACCTGGATGACCACCGACGCCGCCTCGGCCACAAAGATGGCCCCGATAATCGGCAGCAGCAACCACTGAAAAGACATGAGGGCTACGACCGCCAACGTTGCCCCCAGTGCCAGAGAGCCCATGCCACCCATAATCAGGGTGGCGGGATGGCTGTTGAACCACAGGAAGGCGAACAGCGCCCCAACCATGCTAAAGGCAAAGGACAACAGTGGGTACTGGGTCTGCAGGAAAGCGATGACCCCATAGGCGATAAAGGCGACGGCGGCGATCGAGCCCGCCAGCCCATCCAACCCATCTGTAAGGTTCACTGCATTGGCCATCCAGACGATAATCAGGGTAGCCAACGGTACATACCAGATGCCAACATCTACCAGGTCCGGAATGCCTGGCACGCCCACCTCGGACAGGTCGAGGATCTGGGGGTGATACAAACCCACAGAGATCGCCAACGCCATGGCGAATTGGAGCGGGAACATGTAGCGTGCCAGAAGCCCTTCTCCGCCCCGCCAGCCGCGGACCTCACACAGATCGTCGACGGCGCCCAACAGGCCAAACGCGATCATGGTGACCAGGGGCAACAGGATGCTCTTGCCGATCAGCGTGCTGCCCTCCTCAAAATTGAAGAAGGCCAGGATCTGCTTGCCCGCCTCAAAGCCGCTGAGAAAGTTGGCAAAGTTCAGGGTCACGGTGATCAGCATCACGGGCACCAGGATCATGAGGCCGCCCATCGTCGGCGTCCCGAACTTGTGGTGATGGCTGTCTGGCAACTCGATGCGGATCTGCTTGCCGATGTGCCAGCGGTGCAACAGGCGGATCAGGGGCGGGCCCCAGATCACGGCCAGGAAGAACGAGATGGCACCCAGGGCCAGGGCAAAAGCCATCGGGTCGGAGATCATGCTACCTCCTCCTGCAGGGCAGCCACGATCTCCTCCATCTCCAAGCCCCTGGAGCCCTTGATAAGCACCAGGTCTCCGGTCTTGACGAGATCTTGCAGCACTTCGATGGCCTGGGCCTTGGTATCCAGCATGTACACTCCATCCACTCGCATGCCGGCTGATAGCGCTTCCTCTCCGATCATGTGTCCCAACTCGCCCACCGTGACCAGCAGGTCGGCAACCTCACGTGCGCGGCGCCCGACGACCCGGTGTCCTTCCTCTTCATAGCTGCCAAGTTCGTACATATCGCCCAAAACTGCGATCTTGCGACCTCCGTTCCCCGGGGGGAACAACTCGTCCAGCAGGTTCAAGGCAGCGATACAAGAGGCAGGGCTGGCGTTGTAAGTGTCGTCAAGAAGGGTGGAATCGTTTGGACCCGGCACCGCGACGAGCCGTAGCTGGGCGGACTGATCGCGCAGCCCGGTCATGATCTCGGCCCAGGCCATGTCTTCGACCAGGCCCACCGCCGCTCCACGCAGCGCGGTGTGGACGCTGTGCCGGCCCAATAATGGAACCCGGGCATGGATGGTCTCACCGCGGTAGTGGAACCGGAAGCGGATCCCTTCCAGGCCGTCGCTCTCAATATGGCTGGCCCGCAGGTCTGCCTCTGGGCTCAGGCCGTAGGTAAAGACGCGGGCCCGTGTCTGACCGGCCATGCCCTGGACCCGGTGGTCGTCCATGTTCAGGACCGCCACGCCGCCCTGCCCGGCCTCGGGCAACGCTTGCGGCAGCTCCGCCTTTGCCTGGGCGATGCGCTCGATGGTGCCCAGGCGCTCCAGGTGCACCGGTCCCACGTCGGTCACCACGCCCACCTGCGGCAGGGCGATCTCTGCCAGTTGAGCGATCTCGCCGATGTCGTACATGCCCATCTCGAGCACGACGCACTGGTGCCTGGCGGTCAAATGCAGGAGCGTCAACGGCAAACCAATCTCGTTGTTATAGTTCCCTTCGCTCTTCAGGATGTGATACTCCTGGGCCAATACCGCGGCGATGACCTCCTTGCTCGTCGTCTTGCCCACGCTACCGGTGATGCCCACCACGCGGGGATCGTGCTGCCTGCGCCAGTAAGCGGCTGCTTGCTGCAACGCTTTGAGGCTGTCTGGCACGACCAGGCACAGCGGCAAGCCCTCCTGTCGCCAGGCATCACTCTCCGCCTGACCTGTCAGGTACAGGCACTCGCACATTGCCCCCGGCGGCGCCTTCTCGGTGATGGCCGCCACGGCCCCCTGGGCAAAGGCATCCGCGACAAAGTCCTGGCCGTGGCTGTGTTCGCCACGAAGGGCGATGAACAGCGAGCCCGGACCGGCCAACCGGGAATCGATCACCGCCGACCGGAGCTCCACGTCGGGCACGGCTGTGGCCGCTGGCGCATCGGGGCCCGCCAGAGCTGCAACCAGGTGCCGGAGCGTGAGTCCGCCTGCTCTTGCTCGCATCTCGTTCACTGGCTCGCAGCCAACCGGATGTCGTCCGGTGGGATCTGCAAATAGACGAACAGCCTCTCGGCGATGGCCCGGAAGGTGGGCGCCGCCGTCTGGGACCCCCACGGCGATTCGGTTGGCTTGTCCAGCTTGACCAACACGATGAACTGCGGGTCATCCGCTGGAGCAAAGCCCACGAAAGAGCCGATGGTGTCCGATGGGTGGTAGCCGTAAGGGGTGGGGATCTGGGCTGTACCCGTCTTGCCCGCGACCGTGTAGCCGGGGATCTGGGCCCTGGTCGCCCCGTCCTGGATCACCCGCACCATCAGCTGGGTCACGGTTTTGGCTGTCTGTTGTGAGATGGCCCAGCGGACCATCATCGGCTCCACCTGGATCCTGCGCAAGGTCCCATCTGGGTCTTCACTGATCATCTCGCCCACGATGTAGGGCTTCATCAACATCCCCTTGTTGGCGACGGCAGCGACCGCGACGATCATCTGCATCGGCGTGACCGCCACGCCCTGGCCGAACGAGTTGGTGCCCAGTTCGGAGGGGAACCAGTTCGAGTCCCCGGGCAGCTTCATCATCCCCGGCCCCTCGCTGGCCAGGTCTACCTGGGTCAGTGTGCCGAAGCCAAAGCGGCGCAGATAGGTGTAGAATTGATCCTTGCCCGTCGAGGTGCTGATGAAGGCAGCGACCGTGTTCAGCGACTGGACCAGGCCATCCTGCATTGTTACCAGGCCATGGCCCTGGCGGTCCCAGTTGCGGATCACGCGGCCACCTACCTCCAGGGCGCCGTCGTCGTAGAAGGTGGTGCCAGGGCTGATGGTGCCCGAGTCGAGCCCGGCCGACCAGGTGACGATCTTGAAGATCGAGCCGGGCTCCCACATCTTGCTGACCGCGGGATCGGGCAGGAGCCGCAACTCGGCTTGGGCAAAATCGTTGGGATCATAGGCTGGGTAGCTCACCAGGGCCAGGACGGCGCCGCTTTTGGGGTCCATGACCAGGACTGTCCCGCTTTCGGCGCCAAACTCGTCGAGGGCCCGCAGCAGTTCCTCCTGGGCAATGAACTGGATGTTGCGATCGATGGTCAGGATCAGGCTGGTCCCGGGTCGAGGCGGTTCCTCGTCCAGGGGCGAGAAGGGCAGCTCGACGCCCACGGGGTTTTGTTCGACCCGGCGATGCCCGGCCTCACCATGGAGCAGCTGGTTATGATAGCCCTCCACCCCGTAGAAGCCGTCCCCCGTATTGTTGACGATGCCCAGTACGTGGGCAAAGAGCTCGCCCTCTGGGTATGAGCGGCGATGCTCGGCCAGGCACTCAATTCCGGGCTCGTCGAGGGCGAGAATGGCTTCCCCCGTCTCATAATCTACGCCTACGGCCAACTGGACCCACGGCTGCTTCGAGGTCAGCTGGGCATGGACCTTCTCCCGGGACAGGCCCAGCCGCTCAGACAGTTGGTCGGCCACTTCCTCCGGATGGATGACCAGCGTTGGAGAGGCCGAGATCTTCCATTCGACGGTGTCCAGGGCTAGGATGTGGCCGTTCGCATCGGCGATGTAGCCACGCTGGGTCGGGATCTCCTTGTCCCAGGTTCGTTGGCCCAGAGCATCCTGGCGAAGGTTTTCGTGGTCTATGACCTGGTAGCGAAAAAGCTGACCGACCAGGACCGCGCAGACAAAGGTCAGGCCGAACGCAAGGACGTTCAGGCGGTGGTGGCCGCTTGTAGCTACTTTTCCGGTGGACATGTTCGTTGCCAGTTCGAATCTCTACGGTGAGTCCGGCCCCGCAGGGCTAGAATTCAGTTGGCCGGTCAACGCATCCCACGTTGGGCTTGTTCTGGTCATTGCGCTGGTAAAGCCAAACAGCAGTGACGACATCTGGGACACCGGTCCTTCTATAGACGTTGTATCCGGGGGCAGCGGTTCCTCCACCCGCAGATAGACCGGTTTTTGAGGCTGATAGCCCAGGCTCTTTGCCTGGAAGGAAAGCCTCTTCTGCGAACCAGCGATGGCGATCTGCCGTTGCAGGTCGCGGCTGTGCCGCTCGATCCTCTGCAGTTCCTCGGTCTGGACCTGTATCTCGCGCCCGATCGACTCGATTTGCTGCGCGACGATAAAGTGTAACCAAAGAAAGAGCACAAAGAGCGCCACGAACACGGCCACGACCACCGTCACAGACGGTCCGGTAGCAGGCCGGTAGCGGAACAGAATAGGCGGCGGCTGACGGCTCAAGTTCCTTTCTCCTCAATATGGCGTTATCGGCTGGCGGGTAGGCGCTCTGCTACCCGCAACCGGGCACTACGACTTTGTGGATTTTGCTCGACCTCAGCCCGAGTCGGCCGGATCGGTTTGCGCGTGATGACCCTGAGTGTAGCCTGATGCCCACAGACACAAAACGGCGCTTCCGGTGGGCAGATGCAATCTCTGGACTCGTGTTGGTAAAAGCGCTTAACCAGGCGATCCTCCAGCGAATGAAAGGCAATGACCGCCAGGCGGCCGCCAGGCCGCAACAGGTCGCGAGCCTGCGGCAGGGCTTTGTCCAGGGCTACCAGTTCCTGATTAACGGCAATCCGTAATGCCTGAAATGTCCGGGTGGCAGGGTGGATCTTTTCGCGGCGGCCTATGGTTCGGGCCACCAGGTCGGCCAGTTGGCCCGTCGTCCTCAGTGGCCGGTGGGCCACGACGGTGCGGGCAATGCGGCGCGAGTGGCGCTCCTCCCCGTACTCCCACAAGATCCGGGCCAGCTCTGATTCACTCAGCGAGTTAACCAGGTCCGCGGCGGTCCGGCCCACGGCTGGGTTCATCCGCATGTCGAGCGGACCTTCCTGGCTGAATGAAAAGCCTCTCTGGGCATCAGCTAACTGACGGGAGGAGAGCCCCAGGTCCATGAGTATCCCATCCACCTGTTCGAATCCTTCTACAGTAGCGACAGTGTTCAGGTGCCGGAAATTCCCAACCCGCAGGCTTGCGCGATCGGCAAACGAGCGAAGCCGCTCCCGGGCAAAGGAAACCGCGTCAGGATCGGCATCCAGCCCCAACAGCTTGCCATCGGGGGCGGAATGCTGCAGGATGCTCTCTGCGTGTCCACCCGCGCCCAGCGTCGCGTCGATGTAGCGCCCTCCAGGCTGGACCTCCAGCCCGGCTAGCACCTCCTCAGCGAGGACTGGGATGTGCTCCTCCAGCCCGTCCATGGCAAGCCCTGAACCGCGACCGGCTAGATGCCCAGACTGGCGTAGTGAGCCGCACGACCCTCCGGGTCGTTGTCGCTGCTTGCCTGCAGCGAGCGCCAGCGCTCGGGATTCCAGATCTCGCAGTGATCGTACAGACCGATGATCACGGCTTGATTGTCAATGTCCGCGTACTCGCGCAGATAGGGGGGGAGGATGACCCGACCTTGTTTGTCAGGTACTGCATCAGAAGCACCACCAAACACCTGCCGGCTGAAATTGCGCGCCTTGGGGTCGGTGAGAGGTAGCTTTCTGACTTTTTCCGAAAGCTCGCTCCAAACGTCAGAGGGATAGAGCCACAGGCAAGGATCGATCCCCTTCGTAAGCACCGTGCCAGCAGCGAGGCGCCCCCGGAACTTGGCTGGGACTGTGATCCTTCCTTTGTCATCAATGGTGTGCTCGAACTCTCCGAGAAGCATTGCCCCACCGAACACTTGTTCTATTGAGGTTTGGGGATGGCTTGCCCCACTCCCCCCCACAATCCACCACAACTAGCCACAATTATACCCCAATCCATATCGCTTGACAAGTCCCCAATCGCCGAAATCCATAGAATTTGGCAAATTTTAATCTTCGTGCCCGGAATCGTGTGCGTGGCGGGAGGGTCGGATAGGACCAGCCTAGGGTGAGGTTCGGATTTGGCGGGGGAGAATATCGATGGTATAATTGCCCGCAGTGGCAGTCGTCGAGGAGAGGTAGCATAGTCTGGCCTAATGCGCACGATTGGAAATCGTGTGAGGGTAACACCTCCGCGGGTTCGAATCCCGCCCTCTCCGCCAGCCGTTGCCAGAGGCCGCAGGTGAGTACCTTGCCTGCGGCATTCTCATTGTCGGGAGTCCCTCACAGCATGTTGTCCCCTCCTCAAGGCACACTCTTGATGAGCCGGCTGGTTAGCAAACCTCCCAACACTGCCAGGTCTTCGGTGGGCAGGTAGTGGTGCGCGCTGGCATCGAACAGCACACTGGCGTTGGCCGGGAACTCGTCGTCGGCCAGGTGCAGGATGACCGCCAGCCACAGCCGGGGCAGGACGCGGAACGCGAAGGCAGAATCGCCAAAGTCCAGGCGCTCGCCTCCCAGAGTCCCGGCGGCAGTCTCAAATCCGATGCGGTCCCGCCCAAAAGCCCGCGCCAGGCGGATGTTGGCCCGCCCCTGAAAAGCGGCGTCGTAGGCGAGCCCACCTGGCAACTGGCGAAAAGCGATCCACTGGGCGCCCATGGGCGTTCCATCGGCGGTGAGCAGGTAGTGTAGGAGCAGGATGCGGGTGACGACGTCCACTCCCTGGTCGTCACCGGCCGCGCGCCGCACCACCGCGCTGGGCCAGTGGACCTCGTACAGCCTGCCCAGGAAAGGCACCAGGAACTGGCCCTGGCCTTCGTCCAGCAGCTCAAGGCTCACAGAAGCGCGCGCCGCGACCCCGGCAGGATCCAGGCCCGAGAAGCTCTGTTTGGCCTTCTCCAGGGCTGGTTCATAGGTCTCTTCGGGTGTTCTTGGCCTTGCTTTCATCCTCGTTCCCGGTATGCAGGATAGTACCATTGTACCATCTTCGTGACCGGATGTCCAGTTTGGAACTGGTAGAAACGAACAGTACTCCAGTGGATGTAATAGCCAGGGCTGCCAGTCTGCTGTTGTGCTGGCCCAGGCTGGGGCCAGCCGGCCTCTGTTGGCGCGAGTTGGCGGGCCGGGCCGTTGGCAGGCAGGCGTGGGCCAGGCCGGCAGCGGGTTCACAGCCGTTGGGTGTGAGCCCGCTCTAGCAGCCTACTGCGAACACTTCGATCGCGAGATGCAAACGGGCAGGGAAAACTTGCAGCCACAGTCGGATTGTGATATAATGCTGCCAGCATAGTGGTCCGTTTTCTTGAGAAAAGTGGGGCAGCCCCACTTTTCTTGCTATGAGGGGTAGAGCGGTGGAGCTGGCCAAGCCACCGCTCGTATTGGGTCTAGACCCCTTGATGGATCGCAGTGAATTGAGAGGAAATGATAAAAAGAAGGTGGTTTCTGTCGCAGGTGGGAGGACACATCCTGGTATCCTCACCATCTGGTGATGATCTAACAGAGGATAAGGCGGTAAGAAATGAGAAGTGATTTCATGTTAGCCATCAACCAGTTGTGTGCGGAGCGCAAGCTCTCGCCTGACGTGGTGTTGGAGGCCGTGGAGGCATCGCTCATCTCGGCGTACAAGCGAAACTTTGGCGCTGCAGCCAATATCGAAGTGCATATCGAGCAGGATACCGGCGATGTGCGCGTGTTTGCCGCCAAAGAAGTGGTCGAGACCGTGACCGATCGCAAGGAAGAGATCTCCCTGCGTGATGCACAACGGGTGGAGCCGGATGCCAAGCTTGGCGACATGGTCCTGATCGAGAGCACGCCCCGGGATTTCGGCCGGATCGCCGCACAGACGGCCAAACAAGTGATCCTGCAGCGGATCCGCGAGGCCGAGCGAGAAGCCCTATACAGCTCCTTTGCCGACAGTGCTGGCGAGATCGCGCATGGCACCATCCAAAGCAAGGACTTTCACTCGGGCGATGTCGTCGTCAATATCGAGGGTGCCGAAGCCGTCCTGCCCTCCCGGGAGCAGGTCCCATCGGAGCACTACCACCGTGGGCGGCGATTGCGGGCCTATGTGGTGGACGTCCGCCGGGGAAGCCGCGGGCCGCAGATCACGCTGTCGCGGCGCAGCCCGGCCCTGTTGCGCCGGCTGATGGAGCTGGAGGTACCCGAGATCTTTAGCGGGGCGGTGGAAATCAAGGCCATTGCCCGCGAGGCCGGGTCGCGCTCCAAGGTAGCAGTGCAGGCTACCCAGGAAGGGGTCGATCCGGTCGGCTCGTGCGTCGGCGTGCGCGGTGGGCGCATCCAGAACGTGGTCAACGAGCTGAACGGGGAAAAGATCGACGTTGTGCAGTGGGACTCTGAGATGGCTACCTTCATCGCCAATTCCCTCAGCCCGGCCAAGGTGATGAACGTGCTGCTCAGCGATGGCCCGGATACGGGCAAGACCGCGACGGTCATTGTGCCCGACCGGCAGCTGTCGCTGGCCATTGGCAAGGAAGGGCAGAATGCACGCCTGGCCGCCAAGCTGACCGGCTGGCGCATCGACATCAAGAGCGCCACCGAGGCAGCTGAGGAGACGCTTGGCCGCCTGGAGATCACGGATCTGGCTCCTGACGAAATGGACCTGCTGTCGCTGGCAGAGGCGCTCTTGCACAAGCAGGACGAGGACGGCTTCAGCGAGGAGGAGCGTGGGGTCATCCAGCAAGTCATGGCCATGGCTCACGAGGAGCCCTGGCCAGAGCCCGAGGCCCAAAAGGCAGAAGCCGAGGGCGAGCCCGAAGCCGAGGTTGAGGAAGAAGCGGCGGAAGCGGTAGCAGCCGAGCCCTCTGAAGAAGTTGAGGAGGAGTTGGAAGCTGCCGAAGCCGGGCCAATTCCTGCGGAAGCCGAGGCGGAGCCCTCCGAGCCGGAGAAGGTGCCGGCCGGCGTCGAAGCCAGAGATCTGCGCGATGTCGAGCTCGACGAGGCAGCGCCTCCGTTTGAGGGTGAGCCTGTGTCCGATTCGATCGGCTGGGTCCAGACCGAAACGCAAGAGGATCTCTACACCGGCTGGTCGGACGAAGAAGAGGTGGAAACGGTAGAGTTCGAGTGGGTAGCCGACGAGACGGAGGAGGAGGGAGCGGAAGAGTACCGGCCGGAGAAGAAAAAGAAGGGGAAAAAGCGCCGGCGTCGCGAGCCCGAGTTCGAACAGGTCGAAAGTGAGCAGGGTTGGCGCCGTGGGCGCGGGCCCCGTGGCCGAGGCCGGTGATCGGTCGCGGCCGTCGCTCAACAGAGCGAGGCGAGACACGCGTCGCCAACGTGGTGAGGAGTTTGATCATTGAAGGGCAAACGACGGAAGCACATTCCGCTGCGCACGTGCGTGGCCTGCCGGGAAAAGCGGCCCAAGCGGGAACTTGTCCGCCTGGTCTGCACGCCTGAAGGCAGCCTGGAGGTCGATCTGCGCGGTAAGCGCGCTGGCCGGGGGGCCTATGTCTGCCGCAAGCCTGAGTGTTGGCAGGCTGCCCTGCAGCCGCAGCGACTGTCGCGTGCTCTGAAGTGCCAGGTCAGTGCAGAAGACACGGCAGCACTTGAGGCCCAGATCGCATCGCTGTTTGAGGCGGAATCCACGGTCAAGACTGCGGTTCTCAGCGAGGCGGCGGGCAGATAGGCCTGGCAAGCTCGCCACGGTTATGCACGAAAGGGGGAGGTAAAGCAATGGGGCGTTCAGACGGTAAGAAAACTCGAACCCAGTCCCAACCGCCAGGCCAAAAGGGCGGGGGGGCAGGGGGTGGATCCCAGGCTGGTGGTCCGCCGCCGGCGCCCAGGGTGATCGAGTTGCCCGATACGATGGCGGTCCGGGATCTGGCACGCGCGCTGCGTGTGAATCCCATCGACGTGATCAAAGAGTTGATGGCCAACGGGATCGTGGCCAGCATTAACCAGACCATCGACTATGAAACTGCTCAGATCGTGGCCAGCGAGTTGGGCTTTGAGACCCAGCCGATCCGTGCCGAGGAGCCTGAGGCAGAAGCAGAGGAAGGCGCGAGAGCGGTCGAGACCCTGTGGCACCGGTTGATCAAGGAAGAAGATCCGGACGACCTCAAGCCCCGGCCGCCGGTCGTGACCGTGCTGGGCCATGTGGACCACGGCAAAACGACGCTGCTCGATGCCATCCGCCAGACCAATGTCGTGGGCGGAGAGTATGGGGGGATCACCCAGCACATCGGCGCCTATCAGGTCGAGCACGACGGGCGCAAGATCACGTTTCTTGATACACCCGGCCACGAGGCGTTTACGGCCATGCGTGCCCGCGGGGCCATGGTCACCGACCTGGCGGTCTTGGTCGTTGCGGCAGATGATGGGGTGATGCCCCAGACCCGCGAGGCGATCGCCCACGCCCGGGCAGCCGGCGTGCCCATCCTGGTTGCACTGAACAAGATGGACAAGCCCTCGGCCCAGCCGGACCGCGTGAAGCAGCAGTTGGCCGATAATGACCTGACGGTCGAAGAATGGGGTGGCGACGTCATCGCCGTCCCGGTTTCGGCCAAGATGAAGCAGGGCATCTCGGAGCTGCTGGAGAACATCCTGCTGCTGACAGAGGTCGCGGTTGACCTGCGCAGCAATCCCGACCGGCCGGCAGTGGGCACCGTGGTGGAGGCCCAGCTGGACACAAAGCGCGGGCCGACGGCCACCCTGCTCGTGCAGGGAGGTACCCTGCACGTAGGCGACGCGCTCGTCATCGGCCCCATCTCGGGCCGGGTGCGGGCGATGATGGACCACCTGGGCAACATGGTGAAAGAGGCGCCGCCGGCCATGCCGGTGCTGGTCATGGGCCTGTCGGATGTGCCCAGGGCCGGCGAGTACTTTGAGGTGCTCGAGAGTGAGCGTGAGGCGCGCGCGCGTGCCGAGGTACAGGCAGAGCGAGAACGCCTGGCCGAGGTCCGCCCGACACGGCCGCGGACGATGACGCTTGACGAGGTCCTGCGGCGCTTTGGCGAGGGCGAACCGGTCGAGCTGAACCTGATCCTCAAGGCCGATGTCGATGGCTCCCTGGAGCCGATCGTCAACTCCATCGAGCCACTGGGCACCGAGGACCAGGAGGTCAAGATCCTGCACCAGGGCATCGGCAACGTGTCCGAGTCGGACGTGATGCTGGCCTCTGCGTCGGACGCGATCATCATCGGTTTTCACGTGGACGTGGACGAGGCTGCGCGCCGGCTGGCCGCTCAGGAGGGCGTAGACATCCGCCAGTACAACATCATCTACAACCTGGTGGATGACGTCGACAAGGCCCTCAAGGGGATGCTGGAGCCGGTCTACGAGAAGGTGGTCATCGGCCATGCGCAGGTGCGGGCCGTCTTTGACATCCGGCGCCGGGGGAGGATCGCTGGCTGCTACGTGACCGATGGCGAGGTAGCCCGCAACTCCTGGGTCCGGGTCACGCGCAACGGTGAGGAGCTGTTCGACGGCCGGATCGATTCGCTGAAGCGGTTCCAAGAGGACGTGGCATCGGTCAGGGCGGGCTTTGAGTGTGGGCTCAGCGTAGCGGGCTTTGAGAACTTTGAGGAAGGCGACACGCTAGAGTTCTATCGAGAGGAAAGGGTAAGTTAGCTATCTGGCGGATGGCCCATGGCTGTAGGCAGATAGCCTCCGCCGGAATGCCGGCCCCTGCTATCGGCTGGCGGCCATCGGCCATCCGCTTTTTCATCTGGCATAGGTAAGGAATCATGGCGACTCGCCGGCAACGCCGCGTAGCGGAACAGATACATCGTGACCTGAGTTTGCTCTTGATGCGCGAGGTCAGGGATCCACGCCTGGGGGATGTGACCATCACCGAGGTGCGGGTCACGCCCGACCTGCTGATCGCCCGCATCTTTTTCACGGTCCTGGGAAATGACGCCGAGCGGAAAGAAGCCCAGGCTGGCCTCGACAGCGCCGCAGGCTTCCTGCGCTCCCAACTGGCTGCGCAACTCCGCTTGCGTACCGTGCCGGAGCTCATCTTTGAGCTGGACCGGAGCGCCGAGTACGGGCAACGGATCGAGGAATTGTTATCGCAGATCGCCCTGGAAGATCCGGTAGAAGATGGATCCGATCCTGAGTGAGGCCATCTCGGCAGAGATCGAGCAGGCCCAACGCGTTCTGCTCGTGACCCACGTGGGCCCGGATGGTGATGCCATCGGCTCGCTGTTGGGCCTGGGCGCGCTTTTGGAGGCCCAGGGCAAGGAAGTCACGCTCGCCTGCGAGGATCCGGTGCCCGAGAGCTATCGCTTCCTGCCCGGCAGCGACGCAGTGGTGCAGGCAACGGGCGGCCGATACGATCTGCTAGTCAGCCTGGACTGCAGTGATCAGCGGCGGATGGGCGATGTCGTCCCTGAAAACCTGGCAGGGTTGCCCCTGATCAACATCGATCATCACCTGACCAACAGCCGCTTTGGCACCATCAACTGGGTGGATGCCTCCGCGGTGGCCACCACTCAGATGGTCCTGGCCCTGGCCGAGGCCCTGGGCTGGCGCGTGACGCGCCAGGTGGCCATCTGCCTCCTGAACGGCCTGGTGACCGATACGCGGTCCTTCCGCACCTCCAACGTCGACCTGGCCGCCATGCGCGCTGTGCTGCGCCTCATGGAGGCCGGGGCCTCGCTGCCCGAGATCGCGCGGCAAGCCCTGGAACAACGTCCGCTGGCTTCCGTGCGCCTCTGGGCCGATGCCGTGGAGGATCTGCGGCTGGAGGATGGGATCCTGTGGACCTCGGTCACCCTGGACATGCGCCAGCGCCATGGGATGAGCGAGAACGATTTTTCGGGGCTGGCCAATTCCCTGTCAGGCATCCGCGAAGCGAGCGCCGTCGTGGTCTTTACCGAGCGCGAAGACGGGCTGGTCGACGTCGGCATGCGCGCCTCGCCAGGCTTGAACGTCGCCGGGGCGGCCCTGCGCCTGGGCGGTGGGGGACACCCCCAGGCAGCGGGCTGTACCCTGGAGGGTGACCTGCGGCAGGTGCAGGACAGGGTCCTGGCTGAGGTGCGGCGCAGCCTCAGTGAACGGGTGGCAAACGCCCAATGAGCGCCCGCGCAGTTTTGGAACCAGGCACCTCCTGGGTGCGGCTTGCGCGGCTGCGGGCCCATCTGCTCACTGCCGGCCGGAACCGCTAGTCAGGTCCAGAGATGGCCGGTTGTGAGAACTGCCCCAAGCACCCGACCCAACCCCCGGCCCGCTACGTGGCCCCCAAGCGCGAGGTGCCGCTGACGGGCATCCTGAACGTGGACAAGCCGCCGGGCCTGACCTCCCACGACGTGGTGGACGTGATCCGGCGGGTGACGGGCCAACGCAAAGTCGGCCACGCTGGCACGCTGGATCCCATGGCCACGGGCGTGCTTCTGGTCTGCCTGGGCCAGGCCACCCGGGTAGCCGAATACCTGATGGCCGGGAGGAAGCGATACCGGGCCACCATCATCCTGGGCAGGACCACCGACACCTATGACGCCGAGGGCCAGGTCGTGGCCTCGGGCGGGCGCACCGATTTTGAGCGCGACGAGCTCGATCAGGCGCTGGCCGCCTTTGTCGGGCCGATTGAGCAGGTGCCGCCGGCCTACTCGGCCATCAAGCGCGATGGCCAGCCCATGTACAGGCTGGCCCGCCAGGGACAGGCTGTGGAGCTGGAGCCGCGCCCGGTCGAGATCCACGAGGCCGTGTTGCTCGACTGGGCATCGCCGGCGCTGGTCATCGAAGTCGAGTGCTCGTCCGGCACCTACATCCGCTCCCTGGCGCACGATCTGGGCCAGGCGCTGGGCAGTGGTGCCCATCTCGGCGCCCTCGTGCGCCTGCGCAGTGGCCATTTCAGGCTGGAAGATGCAGCCAGCCTGGCCCGGGTGGAGGAGGCCTTCGAGCACGGCCAGGGCGAGCGCTACCTGTTGCCCATGGACGAGGCCCTCCTGGACTGGCCGGCGGTGGTGGTCGGTGCTGGCGACGCGCGCCGCATCGCGCAGGGACAGGCCATCTACGAAGGTCTATCCCAGGACGACGGGGGCAGCAGCTCCCTGTGGCGTGCCTACAGCCTCGATGGAGAGTTCCTGGCCATCATGAGCTACGATCCGCAGACTGGCGCCTGGCAGCCAAAGAAGGTCTTTGCCTCCGGCTGACCCGGCGCCCCAGATTCCGGCCTTCGACGTGACGGGACTATGCAACTAATCGACGATCTCTCCAAGCTTAGCCTGCGGCAGGAAACCATCCTGACCATTGGCGCTTTTGACGGTGTGCACCGGGGCCACCAGGCATTGATCGCCCGGGTGGTCAACCGGGCCCGGGCGACCAACCGGCTGGCCGGGCTGCTCACCTTTCACCCGCATCCAGCCGTGGTCCTGGCCCCAAAACGCGCACCCCGCTACCTGACCACGCCGGGCGAAAAGGTGGCCCTGCTGGAAGGGCTGGGGATGGACCTGGTCGTGCTGATGCGCTTCGACCGCGAGCTGGCTGCTACCTCGGCCCATGATTTTATGGCACAGATCTCGACGCGGCTGCGGCTGAGCGAATTATGGATCGGGGCTGACTTTGCCCTGGGCCGCAACCGCGAGGGCGATGTGCCTCGCCTGCGCCTGTTGGGTGACCAGTTCGGGTACGCCGTCTATGTCGTCGAGCCGGTCGTGGATGATGGCGCGCCCATCTCCAGCAGCCGCATCCGTGCCCTATTGCTGGAGGGTGATGTCGAGGAGGCAACAGAGCTGCTGGGCCGCTACCCCCGCGTCTCGGGCCAGGTAGTGGGCGGGGCAGCTCGCGGCCGGAACCTGGGCTTCCCGACGGCGAACCTGGAGGTGCGGCCCGAGCGGGCGGTCCCGGCCAACGGCGTCTATGCCGTGTATGCGGTGTTGGGCAGGGAGCGCTACCCGGCCGTGGCCAACGTGGGCGTGCGTCCCAGCTTCGACAACGGCGAGCGCACGGTAGAGACCCACATCTTTGACTTTGACCGCGATATCTATGGCTGTGACCTGGTCGTAGAGTTTGTCGCCCGGCTGCGCAACGAACGCCGTTTCGAGGACATCGGGGACCTGATCGCCCAGATCGGCAAGGACATGGAGGCGGCGCGCGCCATCCTGGAGGATCCGGGTCCGGGCAGCGAGGCCTCTGAGCAGAATGGTGCCAACTGCCCCTACCGCTACCACGAGGTCGAACACACCGCCGACCGGGCCCTGTGGGTATGGGGCAAAGAGCTGCGGGATCTATTCGTCGGCGCGGCGCGGGGCATGTACTACGTCATGGATCTGGAGATCGAGGGTGAGGTTGCCACCGACTGGCGCGAGATTTCGCTGGAGGCGACAGATCCCGAGATCTTGCTCGTGGATTGGCTGAACGAGCTGCTGTATATCGGCGAGGTGGAGGGCCTGTTGTTGGTCGATTTTCAGATCGATTCACTGACCGAATCAAGCCTGGAGGCCCGTGTCGGCGGGGTGCCGGCCGAGGAGCCGGTGCGCGACATCAAGGCAGTGACCTTCCATGACCTGGCGGTGGTACAGGAGGAGGATGGCTGGTCGACGGTGGTGACCTTCGACGTCTGAAGCAGCAGGCAAAGAGGCCAGGGTTACGGGTTGGATATACCGCGTTATCGAGTAGTGTGAGTGCCTCTGAAGGCGGAAAGGATGGAACGATGGTCAGCAAGTCAGACCTGGTACGAGTTAGCGAGTATGCCTGGGAGATACCCAGGAGTTACCGATCAGATATGAGGGTCCCGGCGCGCATCTATACCAGCGAGCGGCTGCTGGAGATGGCGTTCCAGGACAAGACGATGGAGCAGTTGGTCAATACGGCGGCCATGCCGGGTGTGGTGAAGCGGGTACTGGTCATGCCCGATGCCCACCAGGGCTACGGCCCGCCCATCGGCGGGGTCGTGCCCACGCGTTACCCCGACGGCGTCATTTCGCCTGGCGCGGTGGGCTATGACATCAACTGCGGGGTGCGCCTCATGGCCTCCGAATTGGTGGCTGCGGAGGTCAAGGATGCCGTAGGGGATCTGATCACCGCCCTGTACAATTACGTGCCCAGTGGCGTGGGCAAGGGCGGCGGTGCGCGCCGTGTGTCGATCAACGAGATGGACCAGGTCCTGGCCAAGGGCGCAGGCTGGGCAGTCAAGGCGGGCTATGGCCGGCCCGAGGACCTGGAGCGGCTGGAAGAGGGCGGCGCCATGGAGGCGGCCGATCCCTCGGCCGTCAGCCACCGGGCGAAGCAACGAGGTGGCCCCCAGCTGGGCACACTGGGCTCTGGCAACCACTTTATCGAGATCCAGGAAGTCGTAGAGATCTATGACGACGCTGTGGCCCGCGCCTTTGGCCTCTTCCAGGGCCAGATGGTGGTCTCGATCCACTCCGGGTCGCGGGGCCTGGGGCACCAGGTCTGCAGCGACTATGTGAAGGATCTGCAGAGCGCCGTGCAAAAGTACAACATCCAGTTGCCCGACCGGCAGCTGGTCTGTGCCCCCCTGAATTCGCCCGAGGGCCGGCGTTACTTTGGGGCGATGGCCGCCGCGGCGAACTATGCCTGGGCCAATCGCCAATCCATGGCCCACCTGGCTCGCGAGGCCTTTGAACAGGTCCTGGCCGGCCGGGTGCGCAAATTCGACCTGCACACCGTCTACGACGTCTGCCACAACATCGCCAAGATCGAGGAGCACGTGGTGGACGGGGCCAGGACCAGGCTGTGCGTGCATCGCAAGGGGGCGACGCGGGCCTTTGGACCGGGGCATCCGGCCGTGTCCAAGGTATACCGCGACGTGGGCCAGCCTGTACTGGTGCCCGGCGACATGGGCACAGCGTCCTACGTGCTGGTGGGCACCACCGAGGGCATGGAGGAGACGTTCGGCACCACGTGCCACGGCGCGGGGCGGACCATGAGCCGCACCGCGGCAAAAAAGAAGATCCACGGTGGCGCGCTGCGCCAGGAGCTGGAAGAGCGGGGCATCCACATCCGGGCTGGCAGCCTGGCCGGCCTGGCCGAGGAAGCGCCCGACGCCTACAAGGACATCCACGCCGTCATCGAGGTCGTGCACGGCGCCGGCCTGGCACGCAAGGTGGCCCGCCTGCGGCCGCTGG
>JAMJFU010000060.1 GCA_023544525.1 Anaerolineae bacterium
ACCCCAACGATCTGAAGCGCGGGGTGACGAACCTGCTGGCGGGCGAGTATGGCATCAAAGTGGCCGAGGATGGCTGGCTCCTGCTGCAGCGTGGGGTAGCAGCCAAGACGCTGCCCGACAGCTTCTACAGCTTTGCCCGCGCGCCCGAACCACAGCCCGAGTACCAGGCCGAGCTGCGCTTCTTCCTGGACGGCAGCCCGGCCCTGGAACTGATCGGGTATGGCCTCGAGGAGGAGCCAGGCACAGGCGCCCATAGCCTGGACCTCTACTGGCGAGCACTGCGGCCCCTGCCCGAAGGCCTGCGCCTCCATCCCTTCTTCTTTGACGACGCGAGCGGCCAGGTGCTCGAGGACACGTCGTTGCGGCCGATGATTGCCACGGTGTGGTACCCGCCCGGGGACTGGAAGGTGGGGGAGGTAATCCACAGCCGTACCCTGCCCTGGTACATCGGGCCCTCGTTCAGCGTGGGGCTAGGGGTGATGGCCGGCGAGGATTGGCAGGACACCGGCCAGCGCCTGGCCATCGAGGTGGTCTCCTCCGAGGTGGTGGTGCGCCTCTTTGACGCCGATACGTGGGCCCGCCTGCTGCACGTCGATGGTGGCCAGATCGTGAGCGAGCCGCGCGTCTTTGCCGCGCCCTCACCCCAGCACCCGCACGGCGCAGACTTGGGCAAGATCCGGCTGCTGGGCTACGACCTGGAACGCGGGGGGCGGGGCACAGAGGCCACGGTTCTGGTCACGCTCTACTGGCAGGCCGAGGAGCGGATGGACACCGGCTATACCGTTTTTGTCCAACTGCTTGATGCGGCCGGTAAGGTTCGAGCCCAGTCCGACTCGGCACCCCAGGGTGGAGGGTACCCGACCTTCTGGTGGCTGCCCGGCGAGGTGGTAGCCGATCCGGTGCGGCTGACCCTGCCATCCGAGGGGGAGGGCACACAAACCTACCGTCTCATAGCCGGCCTCTACCACCCCACTACAGGCGCCAGGCTGCCGGTCGCCGGCGAGGGCCGCGATTACGTGGAGCTAGGCGAGGTCGAGCACTAACCGCCGCTCCCGGTCAGCGACGGTCCGCCACATCAGCGGCTCTCCGCCCGCGCCGCCAGCCACCCCGCCAGGGCACCGTTAGCCCTTCCGCCGGGGCCTACTGCTGGAACTTTTCCACGGGTGGGAGTTCCTCGGTCTCGCAGGCGCTCACCACGTCGATGAACGTGGGACGGCCCGAGGCCAGCGCCTCTTGTAGGGCCGGCTCCACCTCGCTGGCCGCCTCGACCCGTACGCCCCGCAGGCCAAAGCCCCGGGCGATGGCGGCATGGTCGGTCCCGGCGCTGAAATCGACGCCGAAGGAGCGGCCCTCGTAGAGCAGTTGCTGGCTGATCTTGATCCAGCCGAAACAGGCGTTGTTGAACTGGACAATGGTCACAGGCAGGCCCAGGCGGGCGACCGTTTCGAGCTCGCCGGCGCTCATGCCGAAACTGCCGTCGCCGGTCAGGCCCACAACGGTGGCCTCGGGCCGGGCCAGCTTGGCGCCGACCACGCCGGGAATGGCATAGCCCAGGCCGCCGTACCCCCGGGGGATGATGACGTGCCTCCCGGCGGCGGAGCGGAGATAGGCGGCCGTGAAGGGGGTGGGGGTGCCAGCATCGGCGACCACAATCGAGCCGGCGGGTAGCAGCCGCGAGAGGGCACGGATGACGCGCTGGGGCTTGATGGGCACACTGGCTGCCTCCGCCTTGGCCTCAAACTCCTGCCAGAAGGCCTCAATCTCGCCAGCGACAGGGGCCAGAGGATCGGGCCGCGGCGCGGATCCCCTGGCGCGCACGGCAGCCAGGAGATCGGCCAGCCCGAGCCGGGCGTCGCCAACGAGGCCGGCAGCGGTGCGATAGTTGCGGCCGATCTCGACCGGGTCCACGTCGAGATGCAGGATCGTCTGGCCTGTATCAGGGGCTGGCAGGGTCCAGCCCACCGTTGTGACTGAGTCGGTCTTGCAGCCAACGTAGAGGATCAGGTCGGCCTGGGCCAGCAGCGCGTTAGCGTAGGGCCGGCGGCCGTTGCTGCCGACCACGCCTATGCTCAGGGCATGGTCTTCGGCGATGGCCCCTTTGCCACATATCGAGGTGCCTACCGGGCTGCCCAACGCCTCGGCCAGGGCCGTCAGTTCGCCCCAAGCCCCGGCGGTGACCGCTCCACCGCCGGCCACGATGACCGGCCGCCGGGCTTGCACCAGGAGGTCGGCTGCCACCTCGACCGCAGCCGGATCGGGGCGAGTGGGATAGGCAGGGTAGGAGCGACAGGCCACCTCGGCGTGCAGGGAAGCGGGCGAGGCCTCCATCGATAGAACGTCCATGGGCAGCGAGACCTGGACTGCACCGGGCCGCCCGCTGGTAGCGACACGGAATGCCTGGCGCAGGACATCGGGCACACGCCCGGCATCCTTCACCAGGGCGGCCCACTTGGTGATCGGCTTAAAGAGGGCGGGCTGGTCCAGCGCGGTCAGGACATTGCGATCCTCGAGGCTCAGGGGTGTATCAGAGGTCAGGGCAATAACCGGAATGGACGAAGCATGGGCCTCGGCCAATCCCGAGGCCAGGTAGGTAGCACCGGCACCGCTTGGACCCTCGCAGACTGCCGGCCGGAAGCTGACCCGGGCATAGACGTCGGCCATGTAGGCAGCCGAACGCTCATCCCGGGCCAGGACGTGACAGATCTCGCCCTGAGCCTGAGCTTTGTCCAGGGCATCGTAGAGGGCCAGGCCCGTGTCACCAGGAACGCCAAAAACGTGTCTGACCCCGTAGGACTTGAGCATCTCTACGACCAACTGGCCACCGCTGAGCCTCATGGCGTCCCCCACATCTAGCGCCTCGCCGAAAAGTGCCCAACCACGGCGCCAATGAGCAGGAGGGTGGCGATGAGCGCCAACCCACCAAGCAGCCACCAGCCCAAGAGGCTGGCGATCATCACCAAGACGGCACTGGCTGCCACGACGCCCATCGCGCGCACCACCTCCAGGTTGGAGGCCCCCAGCGGTCTCGCCGTCGCAAGCCACAGGCCGAGCCCCAGGGCTATCCCCAGCAGGCTGCCAGCCACGGCACCGGCGACCACCTGCGGGCCCGTCAGACCTGGCAGGTCCAGCACCACGATGCCACAAGACCCGGTACGGCCGAGAAGGGGATAGCTGCGATGCTGGTGCACCTTTACCAAGATCAGGTGTTCGTAGACAATGTCCTCAGAATCCACGGCCCATTCGAGGCTCTGTGTCTCGCCTGCTTCGAGACGCAGACGCGTGACATCCTCTCTCATCAGCGTGAGATAGCGACTTACGTGGGCCCGGATCAGGAGGGTCACCGGCCGGTCGAGGGAATTCTTGATCGATGCACGCACCGTCCCTGTCTTTTCACTGTCCAGTATCACCGGGCAGCGCAGGGTCGAGAGCGAAGCATCACGCAGCAGGGTCAGCCCCCTGTCGAACCGCATTGCCTCGATGTCAGCCCAGACGGCGACCGTGGACAGCGCGAGCCCGAGGAGTAGGCCAATGGAGAAGAGGAGCATGCTTAGCGCGCGGATCAATTTGACTCTATACATCCCGTCTCTTGCCTCAATGCTGAGTTGCCACCGCTGGTCAAGCCAGGCCGGTGGGGAGTTCCAGTAGGAGCCAGGTTTGCGAGCCCGAGATCCAGCCACGAGGAGCCCGCTCCAGGACAAAGATACCTGAAAGTTGCCCTCCTGTCAACGCTCGAAACCGGCTAGGACCTGGCTGTGTCAAAGTCTGTCATTCCGAGTTCATCCCTGGCGCAGGTGCGCCACGCAGCGTGTAAGAACCTGCCATTGCAAACCGCCGTCGTTTGGCGGCAACCGTGCAACTGCCTTGCCTTGCATCTTGACCTTACTTGCCGCTGGTTCCCTTTTCGAGTACAATAGGGCACGCGAAACGCCGAGATGCGCTCTTGCAGATCAGGTCGAATTTGAACATGGACAGACCATTGGCCCGCATTGCCGCCAGGTTCCGTGACGCCCTCAAGAACCACCGGGAGTTTGTTCTGATCCTGGTGTTGGCCACCGCGTTCCGGCTCATGGCCGTGCTCGTCTTCCGGCCGGGAGGCTATGTGGGCGTGATCTCGGAATTCCACTACTATCGCCTGCTGTCTAGCTTTACGAACCAGGGCTTTTTCCCCTACGTGGACTTTTGGATCGAATACCCTCCCCTCTTTCCCTGGCTGCTGATCGGCCTCTACCGTTTGAGCCTGCTGATCCCCGCCTGGCACGAGGCCGGCGCCTGGTTCTTTGTGGTGCTCGGCATGTTCTTTACCCTCGTCGAGGCAGGCAACCTGGCGCTGTTCTACGGCATCGCCCGCCGGCTGAACAGCCGGGAACGGGCCGTGCACCTATCCTGGATCTATGTCCTGCTCCTGATCCCGGTGCTGTCCCTGTTCACCGCCTTTGACAACCTGGCCGTCCTCTTTGTGCTATGGACGATCCTCCTCACATTGGATGGGCGGCCGCTAGCCAGTGGCATCACCACAGGCTTGGGGTTCATGACCAAGCTCGTGCCGGTGGTAGCCGCCCCGGCTGCATGGCAGCATATGAGACGATGGCCGCAGAGGGTAAGGTTCCTCCTGGCTGCCGGGCTCGTGGTCCTGCTCATCGCCCTGCCCTTCCTGATCACCGGCCCCGATTTCCTGATCCAGTCCTTCACCAGCTTGACCAGCCGTTCCAGTTGGGAGACGGTTTGGGCGCTGCTCGACGGTTACTACTCTTACGGCATCGCCGGCGGCGTGGACCGTTTCGATCCGGCACAAGCCGGTGCGGCCCAGCACCCATCCCAACTGCCCTGGACCCTGCTCACCATCGGCTTTGGCCTGCTCTTCCTGGCCCTCTACACCCGGCAGGTGGACTGGTCGAATCGTCGCAAGGTCGTGGCCTTTACGGCGCTTACCCAGAGCCTGCTGTTCCTCTACGCCAAGGGCTACAGCCCTCAATTCCTGGTCATGTTGCTGCCCTTCCCCATCCTGCTGCTCCCGGGCTGGCGGGGGGTGGCCTATGCGTTGCTGCTGAGCGCCCTCAACCTGGTCGAATACCCGCTCTACTTCGTGGTCCTGCCGGATGAGCCATGGCTCTTGACCGGCACGGTACTGCTGCGCACGCTGATCCTGATCATCCTGGGGGCCGAGTACGCCGCCCAGGTCTACGACTGGCGCGTGCCCCAACGCTGGTGGGCCCGGACTGCAGCCGGCACCGTCGCGCTGGTCACCGTCCTGGGCCTGGTGGGGGGGATCTTGGGGTTCCAGGCCTACTGGGACAGCCGCTTTGCGGCCAGCCCCCACCGCGCAGCCATGGATGTTCTGCACCAGTCGGCCGCCCCCGGTTCCGTGGTGCTGACTGACGACCAGGAGGTGTTCGAACAGCTGTACCCCTTCCTGCACCGCCGCTTCCAGGTGATGAACGTCGAACCCCTCGACTACCTGCCACCCTGGGAAGCGCGGCTGGCTGAGGTGGCGGCAGGGCGGGCCGCAGGCGAGCTGTGGCTCTATGCCCAAGAGGGCTCGCCGCTCCACGACTGGCTCGCAGCGCGGTTCCCCTCGCTGGCCGACCACAGCCTGGAGGGGTGGCGGCTCACGGCGTGGGATACACGATGAAGGAGCAGCGCGACGGCCTGCTGGGCCTGTGCCTGGCCTGCCTGCTCTTCAGCGTCTACCTGTTCACCTTCAGCGGCATCTACCACTCCAGCGACGAGATGTCGATGCTGGCGGCGACGGACAGCATCGCCCGGCGGGGTGCACTGGACATCGAGCTGCTGCGCTGGACAGGGGAACAGCAGGGCTCTTACGGGCCCGACGGCCACCTCTATTCGCGAAAAGGCATCGGCACCACGCTCGTCGCGCTACCCCACTACTGGCTGGCCCTGCAGTTCGAGGGGCTGGGGAACGTGCAGACGGCGATGTTGACCAGTGGCGCACTCACCGCCCTGACCGGCTTGCTCGTCTTCCTTCTGCTACGGCGATTGGAGTACGCCCGGGGTGTAGCGTTGTCGGTGGCCCTGGCCTTTGGGCTGGGAACCATGGCCTGGCCCTACGCCCGCTACCTGTTCAGCGAGTCACTGGCCGGCCTGGGGCTGATGGCCAGCGCCTATTTCCTGCTGGGCTTCCGGGACCAACCCGGGCCGGCGAGCCCGCTGCTGGCTGGTGCGGGCCTGGGCGTCGCCTTGTTGGCCCGGCTGAACAACGCCATCGTCGCGCCCTTCCTGGGGTTGGTGCTGTTGGCCTACCTCTTCCGCCGCAACGGGCGCGATTGGCAAAAGTTCGTCCAGCCGGTGCTCCTCTTCGTAGTGCCGGTGCTGGCCGCCCTGGCCATCATTGGCTGGTACAACTGGGCGCGCTTTGGCAGTCCACTGACGACCGGCTATCTACCCGAAGAACGCTTTTCAACCCCTTTCTTCGAGGGCCTGTACGGCCTGCTCCTCAGTCCGGGCCGGGGCTTGTTATGGTACAATCCCCTCCTTTGGGCAGCGCTGCTGGGTTGGGTGCCCTTCTTCCGCAAGCACCGCAGCGAGGCGCTATTGGCCGGGGCCGTGGTGCTGAGCAACGTGGCCTTCTATGCATCCTGGTTCCTGTGGTGGGCCGGGCACGCCTGGGGGCCGCGTTTCCTGGTCACCGTGCTGCCTTTCGCTGCGCTGCCCCTGGCGGGGGCCCTCCAGGCCATGAGCAGGCGCCGCTGGCTGCTGGCCGGGCTGGTCGCCCTGGCGCTTGCCAGCCTGGCGGTGCAGGTGCTGGCCGTAGTCGTGGATTTCAACCTGTACCTGGAGGACGTCTACGCCGAGCTAGGCCTCTACCACCCGGCGACCCTCTTTGAGCCGGGCTATAGCGCGCTGCTGCAGCAGTGGCACTACCTGCGCCCGGGGAACCTGGATCTCGCCTGGGCGCGGGGAGGGGCGGTGAATTGGCCGGCCCTCACCCTGGGCCTGCTGGCGGTGGCCGTATCGGGCACAGCGCTGTGGGCAGCCTGGCAAAAGCAGGTGCGACGCTGGACCGCCGCCGGGCTGCTGGCCATCCTGGGCCTGGCCAGCTTGAGATCCCTCATCCTCTATGCTCCCGCGGGCGACATCGCGCAGGCCAGCCATGCGTTGGCGGCGATGGAGCGGGAGGGCGAGGCGGTGGCCCTGACAGACTCCGTGCTCACCGGAGCATTCCAGAATACCTACGACGGAAGCCTGCCGGCGTGGGGCGTGCCTTCGAAGGAAGGCGTGCAGGGGGCGGAGCGGGGGCTGTGGAGCGTCGGCACGGGCGCAGCCGGCCCTGCCGCGCTCCGGTTGCAGGTGGGGGCGGTTCACGTGGCCTTTTACCCGGCCCAGGCGGAGAGGTTCGACACCCAACGCCTACCCGTCCCGGTACTGGCAACGGGCATGCGGCTGGGCCAGGCCGTAGAGCTGGTGGGCCTCCGGGTTGGAGGGGACACGGTTCGTGCGGGGCAGGAGCTGGAAGTCGCCCTCTACTGGCGGGCGCTGGCCCCTATGGACACGTCCTACACCGTGTTCCTGCAGGCCGTGGACGAGGATGGTGCCAAGGCCGGCCAGGTGGACCAGCTGCCCTGTGACGGCGGTTGCCCGACGACCACCTGGCGCCCCGGCGACATCGTCGGCAGCCATTATCGTCTGCCGGTCGCCCGGGATGCTGCAGCGGGCTCGTACCAGATCATCGCCGGCATGTACGACCTGGGCACAGGGGAGCAATTGCCCTTCGTCGACGCCCAGGGCCGCGAGGCCGGCACCTACCTCTCGCTGGGGGCGATCCAGGTCCAGCCCTGACCCGCTCACCAGCCAAACTGGCATGAAACGGCTTCAGCGCGAAGGGTGGGTTCCGTGCCTATCGGTGTGCTGAAGCGCAGCCAGCGCCGCTCAGATAGCGCTCGATGATCTCCACGGCACGCCCAACACCATCCTCATCGTGGAGCAGGCGGCCGAGCCGGGCAGCCTGCTGCCGCATCCCTTCGTCGCTGGTGAGCTGCTCGATGGCTGTGACGAGGCGGTCGGCCGTGAGTCTCTTCAGGGGAATGGGCGGCGGACCCACGCCCACGCGCTGGAGTTGATATCCCCAATAGGGCTGATCCGCGGTGGAGGACACGACCACCGCTGGCACCCCCGAGCGCAGACCCGCTGCGGTGGTGCCTACGCCGCCGTGATGGACGAGGGCCGCCATGCGGGGAAAGAGCCACTCAAACGGGACCTCATCGACCGCCAATACATCGCCGGGCAGGTTGCGATCCTGGATCCCACCCCAACCTCGCACCAGAAGACCACGCTTGCCTGTACGAGCCAGGGCCTCGAGGGCGACCTCGGTGAGATGCGAGGCCTTGGCGGTGATGAGGCTGCCAAAGCCGACGAATACCGGCGCCGGTCCCGCCTCCAGAAATTCCAGCAGAACCCGAGGCGGGGACCAACCATCCTCGGGAGCCAGGGTCCAGTAGCCGGTCAGGTGCACATCCGGTCCCCAATCGGCCGGACGGGATATGATCTGCGGGCTGAGGGCGTACAGGATCGGCGTGGGATGGGTCGAGGCAGGGCCGAAGGGCCAGCCTGACAGCGGCGGTAGTTGGCGGTTCTTGCGCCGGAGGAAGGCATAGGCCAGGCGGTTCGCCTGCCAAAAGAGCTGGATGAAGCCGGCGTGCGTCAGGCGGTTGAAGGTCCCGCCGAGGCGAACCGCTGGCAAGATCTGGGCCGGGAAGGCCGAGGTAGGGGCAAAGGTCAGAAAGATGAGGGCCGAGAAATCGGGCACCTGCATCTCGACCGCCATCTCGTGGCCCACGACCGTCAGCAGCAGGGAATGAACGATGGCCTCGGCCCCCTGGCACGCCTCCCGGACGCTGTCCAGCATCTCCAGGGCCAGGGGCAGGGCGTGCTGCAGGACGACGAGGGGAAAGCGGATCGGGCTAGAACCGGCGCGATCTGCGGCCTGTTGCATGAGGTCGCCGGGGTCGCCGGGCAGTGGATGGAAGCCAAGCCCGTAGCCCGTCACGAGGTCTCGAAACACCTCAGGGGCCGCCAGGCGTACGGTGTGACCGGCACGCTGCAGGGCCAGCCCCAACGCGATGTAGGGCTGGACATCACCCCGTGTCCCGTAGGTCAGGATGGCGAACTTGGTCATTGGCGGTCCGCAGATCCCTAGCCCACCGGCTGGCCCTGGCCCTCGACCAACATGCGGTAGGTCTTTTCGATGCGGTCCCAGTGCCCCTCCCGATCCAGGGACCAGAACCGGCCGATGACGGTCGCCACCTGGCCCACGCCCAGCCGCTCCGCCTCGCGCTCGACCTGCTCGATATAGATGGCACCGCTCTCGGGCCGCTCGCCGCGCCGGCCGAGCATAGAATGGATGTATACCTCTGGCATCTCCTGGCGGTGGGCCATCTCCATGAGGACCAGCAGGTGATCGACCGAACCGTGAGAGCTGTAGAAGGAGACGATGCCCAGCAGGTGCAGCCGGCTGCCATTGCGCCGTGCCCCCTGCATGGCCCATAGGAACGCCTCATTCTCGTAGAATGAGCCATCCTCCAGGGCCCGATCGATGCGCACCCGGTCGGCAGGGATGATGCGCCCGGCACCGATGTGCAGGTGTCCGGCCTCCGAGTTGCCTACCGTGCCGGCGGGCATGCCCACAGCCGGCCCCGCCGCCGCCAGTGCAGTGTAGGGCCAGGTAGAGCGTATCTCGTCCATGAACGGGGTGCTGGCCCGGGCGATGAGGTCCCCCGGCCCACCATCGCCGATGCCCCAGCCGTCGAGGATGAGCAGCAACACTCTGCGCTCACCGGCAGGCAGGCGAGAAGGCAGCAGGCTCCGGCCCGTCATGCCCTCTGGCTGGGGCAGGCCAAGGAGTCCCAGCACGGTCGGGGCCACGTCGGTCAGGGCCCCGCCTTCGTGCAGCGTGGCGCCGTGGCCCAGGCCCGCGTCGACCAGGACAAAGGGCACCGGGCTGTCGGTGTGGCCCGTATCGATGGTGCCATCGGGATAGTACCAACGCTCGACCGTGCCATGGTCGGCCGTCACCACCGCGCTCACGCCGGCAGCCAGGGCGGCCTCGACGATGCGCTTTGCCTGGGCATCGACCGTTTCGACGGCCACCTGGATCGCAGCAGGATTCTCGATGTGGCCGATTACGTCCACGTTGCACAGGTTGGCAGTCACCAGGGCATTTGCCTCGTCCTGCAGGGCGAGGATGGCCGCATCGGCCACGGCTGAGGCGCTCATCTGCGCCGGCATCTCGGTGAAGGCAGCACCGTGGGGCGAGGGCACGACGATCCGTTCTTCCCCAGGAAAAGGTTCCTGCGCTTTGCCATTGAGGAAAAAGCTGACGTGGATGGCCTTTTCCGACTCAACCACCTTGGCCTGCCGCAAACCCGCCCGAGCCACGACTTGGGACAGGGTGTTCTCCACAGCGCCCAGGGGAGGAAAGGCCACGCGCACGTCCAGGTCGGGATGATACTCGATCATTGTGGCAAAGCCAACCGTCATCGGCGGCCGGGGAAAGTGCGGGAATTCGCCATCCACGAAGGCAGCGGTGAGCTCCACCTCGCGCTCGCCGCGGATGTCGTAAAAGATCACATAGTCCCCGTCCTGGATGCCGCCCACCGGCCGGCCCTGCGCATCGACCCGGACCAGGGGTTCCAGGGTCTCATCCTCCTGGCCGGTGCGGTAGGCGGCACGCACAGCCTCAGACATGGGATATTTCGGTGCTGCCATGGGTTCCTCCATGTTCGATCGGGTTGTCGGTTGTCGGGAACGGGTCACGAGCCAGGCGTGACGTGAAAGCCGCACATCGCCAGGGGCTCGAGCAGGTCTTCCAGGGAGGCGAGCCATTGTCCCGCCTTGCGGGAGATGTGCTCCGTCCAGCCATAGTTTTCGAAGCTAAAGGTCTCCGGCCGGTCTCCCTCCAGGGGGATCTGATAGCCAGCCTGGCGATAGTACCCCTGGGCCAGGTACCCTTCGTCCATCACGCGCATGGCACGGTCGATCATGTCATCGGTGAGTTCGGGATAGGCGCCCTCGAAGAGACTGACCTCGAGGGGGTAACGAGGCCTCACCGGCGGGTCTTGGGCCGGGTAGCCCATGGCCAGTTGGACGAGGGGAAAGACCCGTGGCGGGAGTTTATTCTCCTCTATGATCTCCTCGGCGCGGTATGGAGCGGATCCGAGAAAACAACTGCCCATCCCCAGGCTCTCGGCGGCGATGACCATGTTCTCGGCAAGCAGCGCAGCATCCTGGATGCCAAAGAAAAGCAGCGACAGGTCATTGGTGACCATCTGCCAGTTGCGCCGGGCCATCACTCGCTCCAGCCGGTGGGCATCGACACAAACGGTGAACAGGAGCGGCGCCCGGAAGGGGTGACCCTCCCGTTCGCGGGACAACAACAGGCTGCAGAGCTGGTAAGCAAAGGGGGCTTGCTGTCCAGCCCGCACGACAGTGGTGATCGCCTCCTCGGACGGCATTTGCTCCGTATACTTGCGGATCGATTTGCGACGCAGCATCGTTTGCACGACTTCATTGTCCAACATGCGGCTCCTCCTTGTGGCCTGCCTTCCGGTCAGGGTGCCAGGGCTGTCGCCTGGCAGGGTGTGCTATGGTGGTAACGGGCTAGGGACGCCCCGCGCTCAGCTTGTCCAGCAGCTTCTGGCGGGCCTCGGGCGAGAGTCCCAAGTCCTCGACGATGGCCTGTAGCTCGGCCAGGGTCCCGTTGCCTGCCACGTAACCATTCACCCGGGCAGCCGCCGTCGAGTCAATGAAATCGGACTCGTCGGGATAGATGGCCCGGAACTCGGCCATCAGCTCCCGATCGTGGCGCAGCTGATACTTCTGGTGATACCCCTCGGCCAGGTAGAACTTGGAGTAGGGAACGATCTCGGTATAGATCGGTTTGCCGAGCTCTGCTTGCAGCCGGTCGCGGCTCTCCTCGGCCAAACGGCGCTGTTCCTCGTCGTGATAAAAGATCACAGAAGCGTACTGGCGCGACCAGGGGCGCGAGGTCGGGCTGTGGCTCTGCCAATAGACCTCCAGCAGTTCTGCATAGGTGATCTGGGCAGGGTCGTAGTCGATCTGCACTGTCTCGCTGTGGTCGCCGATCTGCTCGTAGGTCGGATTCTCCTTCTCACCACCGGCATAACCAACGCGGGTGCGGATCACCCCGGGCAGACTCCCGAACCGGGAGTCGGGTCCCCAGAATCAGCCCAGGGCAAAGGTTGCCGTCTTGGTCTCGGTGGGTGCGGCAGCGTCGATGGCCGGGATGCCAGTAAGGGAGGCGGAAGGTGTATCCATGCCTGCCTCCGTGCTCAAGTCCTCCCCCTTCCCGGAGCCCAGGGCCACGACCAGGATGGCCGCCAAGGCGAGGACGCCCAGAAGCGGGAGGCCGAATTTTACGATAGTCAGCATGTGTGTCTCTGACCTTTCTAGTCTCCTTGCCCCTCATTCTCTGCGGGGCTAAACTGGAGTGCAGCCGAATTGATGCAGTAGCGCAGGCCGGTCGGCTGAGGGCCATCTTCGAAAACGTGTCCGAGATGGGCTCCACAACGGCTGCACATGACCTCCCTGCGGACCATGCCGAGGCTCATGTCCCGCGCCTCATCGACGTTTTCCTCAGAGACAGGCTCCCAGAAACTCGGCCAACCGGAGCCGGACTCGTATTTGGTCTCTGAGCTAAACAGCTCGTTGCCACAAGCGACACAGAGGTAGGCCCCCACCTCCTTGTGGCGGTAGTATTCTCCCGTAAACGGGCGCTCGGTTCCCTTCTGCCGGGTGATATAGTATTGCTCCGGCGTCAGGATCGCGCGCCATTCTTTTTCGCTCTTCTTTATCTTGTCTGGCATATTGCCCCCTTGACGTATGATCCACGGGTCCCGGCGCACCTTGATGGGCAAAGACGTTCCTCCTGCCCATGTCGCATTTGGGGCCCATCGATAGGATCATACCATGGACACCGGGAGGGTTATGCAAGCCAGGCCACAATCCACGCACGCTGTAGTCGGGGCCACACTGGTTGTGGACGCGGTGCGTGGCGTAAGACCGCCGGCCGGTCTGTCAGTCCTTTTCCGCGTAAAAGGCCACGCCCACCGCACCGGGGCCGACGTGTGCCCCTACGACAGGACCGGCCTCAGACCTGATCAGCTCAACCGGCTCAAAACGCTCCGCCAGCTGCTCCGCGAGCCGTGCAGCCTCGTCTGGAACGGCAACGTGAAGCACGGCCATGTGGACGCACGCTGCGCCAGCCACGCCGGCCTCGACAAGATCGAAGACGCGCTCCAGGGCTTTGCGCCGGGTACGGATCTTGGCTACGGGCTGGACGATGCCGCCGCGCATCTCGAGCACCGGCTTGAGGTTCAGCGCTGTGCCAAGGAGCCTGGCCGCCGCACCGATGCGGCCGCCGCGATGCAGATATTCCAGGGTATCGACGACAAAATAGACGCGGACCCGGTCGATGAGGCTCCGGGCTGTAGCCACGACTTCCTCGAGGCTGGCGCCTGCAACAGCGGCACGGGCCGCTTCGATGGCAATCAGGCCCAGTTGCATAGAGGCGGAACGCGAGTCCACGATCTCGACGGCCAGATGGGGTAGGTTGGCAGCAGCCGTCGTAGCAGAGTTGACCGTACCGCTCACACCAGCCGAGACGAGTATGGCGGCGATTCCGGCATACTGCTCCGCGAGCCGGGAGAAGAGGTCCTCAAAGTAGCCGACGCTTGCCTGAGAGGTAGATGGAAAGTGCGGGGAAATACGGAGCAGTTCGTAGAAGGTCGACGGGTCGATGTCGACCCCATCCAGCCAGGTCTGATCGCCCATGATGAGGATCTGAGGGACGACATAGATGCCCAGACGCTCCACCACATCCTTCGGAATGTCCGAGGTACTATCAGTGACGACGACCACTCGCTCAGGATTCGTTTCTCCCACATTTCCCCCTTTGTGTCGACCCTGCAGCCCCACGGGCAGCGGGCCGGAGATAGAGGCTGCCGGAACGCAACCGGTTGCCCAGAGCCGTGGCACGGCGAGTCCAGGACCGTCAGCCAGCGCAGGCGCTGCCAGGTCACCGGCACTCCGGATTGCCGAGCACCGATTATACCATGCTCTGGCTAGGCCGCCAAGCTGGGATGGCGCAGCACGACTGCTCTTCGCCGCTTACACCGCTCCCATTATGGCGCGACCATCGGCACCTGGGCAAAGTCGCCGGGGCCGAGGATATCCATATCGGTCTCCTGAGAGGGCACGTAGGTGCCCAGAAACGCGGCCTGATCGGGCGTCGCCTCAGCCGGCCAGGCCAGGTCGAGGATACGCGTATGGTTGGTGTCGTCCGGCGCACCCCCGAAGCGCCACTGTTGGGCTGCGGCCTCTACGTCGCGCACGCGCCACACACCGGTTGCGGGATAGCCCTCCTGGCCCAGGACAGCCACGGCGTAGGACCAGCTCCCGGGATCGTCGCCGAGCAGGCCCCTGGGCACCTGGACCGTGATCTTGCTCTGGCCGGGGTCGACCAGCACGGTCCACTCGACATCTACCTGCTCGGGACCGTCTGGGCCCGGCACATAGATGCCGGGGAACCAGCCCTCTACCCAAATGGCATAGTCCCAGGCGTGGTCCTCGCTCAGGGCGGCGTTCCGGCCAGGCAGCAGCAGGCGCGCACCGTTCTGCGGGCCATCCTGATCGATATAGATGTCAAAGGTCTGGATGCTGAGGCCATTGGGCGAATTCCACACGTTCTCCACCGGACCGGCGACGGTCAACTTGAAGACAATGTTCTCCTCGCCGTAGCTGGCGGAAAAAGAGGTCAGGTCAAAGGCCCCCGCGCCAAAGACACCGTCCGTGGGGTAGAGATAGGTACCCGGGCCGTTGTCATCTCCCTCGGGGTCGACCACCTCCAGCACCACCGTGGTCAGCCCCAGATCCGGCACAGCAACCCCGGCCGGTCCGATACCCGGCAGTTGTTCCAGGTCGACGGGCTGGGCCATAGACAGGCGTCCATGTACGGCCCGAAGGCTGAAACGGTCGCCCGTGTCGGCGCGTCCCAACAAGAGGAGCGGCAGCGACAGCTCCAGATGTCCATCCTGCCAGGCCACGGGCTGCACCCAGTCCATCGCCCCGTCGGGAATCGTCAGGGCCACCTGCCCCGGCGACAGGAACTCGGATCTGGATGCCACAGACCATACCTTGTTGCCGCCAGCACGATAGAAGGCGGCGCTCACGAGTTCACCATTGCCAAACTGCGCGGCCACCATGGCGTTGGCCCCAAATCCGAGCAAGCTGCCACCCCGGCTGAAGTTGCTCACCTGGCCGCCACCCGGCACCCGCAGATAGATCTCGATGTAGCTCTCCTCGAGAGGCAGGGGAAGGCCCTCTGTGGTCTGCAGGCCCAGGTACAGGTTTTGCTGGTCAAACCCATACAGCAGTTTGTCCAACAGGACCTGGCCTGGAGCCATCACCCCGCCACTAGCCAGGTAGTAGCCAGCAGCATCCCACTCCCCCGGGTCGATCACGCCATCGATGGTGGGCGAGATCAGGCCGGTGGCGGCCTGTTCTGGCAACTGGGCGCGCTCAGGGATGATCGGCACATCGAGATAGTCGGGCACCGGCTCTTCCAGGGCGACGTAGACCTGTTTCAGGGTCTCGCGGAATTGGCGGTCAAAGTCCTCGTCACTGCCCGAGTCCTGGTCTGCCCCATACCACCAAAACCAGTCAGAGCCCTCAGCGATCATGGCCGCGTCCTTCGCTGCGGCCAGGGCTTCCTCGCTGGCCTGGCGGTTGCCGCGCATGTACAGCTCCAATAGCTCACGGGTGGTACGCAGATAGTCCCATGCCGTATTCTCTTCCTCCTCACCGATCCAGGTGCTAAAGTCGTGGCTGATCCAGGACCCAGCCCAAAGGCTGTCGATCTGGGGCTGATCGGGAGCGAGGGCCAGGAATTCGGTAGGTATCACGGTCCTGATCTCGGGATCGTCGCTCAAGCCCTGGTAGAGGCTGTGGAGGAAGGCTTTGCCATCATTGTCATAGTGCTCCCAGGCGTTCTCGCCGTCGAGGATGACACTGACCAGGTGAGGTCCTTCGGCGCCCTCCGCCTCCAGCTGGTCCTTGATCAGGTGCAGGCGCTGCAGGAAATCGGCAGCGGCCTGCTCGCCGGGCATGCCCGAATAGGTAAAGCCCACCTTGTCGGAAATGACCCGGTCGCGAAAGACCATTGCCACCGGCGCCGAGTTGGGGTCGGCGACATAGTAGGGCCGGTACAGGACGTCCGCCTCCTGGACCGTCTCGGCGCTGTCGCGGGAAAAGCCGGTCATGTCCAGGCTCTTGGCCAGCACCCCCTCGTCGGAGGCCATCCAGGCCATGCCGACGCGGCCGACGATGCCCACCATCCTCTGGGCCACCGATCCCTCGCTGGGCCACATACCCCGTGGGTCCCGGCCAAAGAGGTCACGATATAGCTCCACACCGCGCTCCACCTGTCCTAGCGCGTCTCGGGGGAAGCTGAACTGCTCAGGCAGGTCCACGTTGGGCAGCGCCACGCGGGCCAACGTGGTATCGATGAGGAGCGGCAGGATGGGATGGGCGTAGGGCGTCATGGTCACCTCGATCTGCCCGGCGTCCTGCAGGCGCCTGTGCACGGGGACGACCTCCTCAACCAGGCGCTGGTGCGCATCCAGGACGACCGCCTTATCCTCTTCGCTAAACCCACGGCCCTGGAGGACCAGGCTTTGAAGTGGTTCCTCTGCCAGCCAGTCAGGGTCGGTCCAGGCCAGGTTAAAGAGGACCTGGAGATCCCGCCAGGCCTGGGCATCCCAGCCATCGCTGTTCTCACGATCGCCGGCCAATTCCTGGTAGCGCGGGAAACGAGCGACGACCTTGGGGTTGGTGTCAAAGAAGCGGTCGCGGATAAAGGCCTTGTCCTCGTCCGAAAGCTGGTCAGCGGCGACCTCGGTCATCACCCAGTACAGGTCACGGGCACCCGCCGCCAGATCCT
>JAMJFU010000061.1 GCA_023544525.1 Anaerolineae bacterium
CGCCGAGTTTCTCATGCTGACCGTAGCATCTATCATGGTTTTCTTTGCGCTCGGCAAGGTGATCTTTGACTCGCTTATCGTTGGGCTCGTCGCCGCGTTCATCGGCTTCTTTGTACCCCGCATTTATGTAAATATGCGGAAGCGAAGGCGGCTGCACAACTTTAACGACCAGCTGGGCGACACCATCAACCTTCTGGCCAACTCCTTGCGATCCGGTTTCAGCATCGTCCAGTCCATGGAGACCGTCGCGCGGGAGCTTCCGGATCCCATCGCCAGCGAGTTCCACAGGGTGACCCAGGAGATCGGTCTGGGCCTGACCTACGAAGAGGCCCTCAACAACATGCTTCGTCGCGTGCCCAGCGATGACCTGGACCTGATGATCACCGCCGTCAACATCCAAACCCGGGTCGGCGGCAATCTGGCCGAGATACTCGACACCATCGGGCATACCATCCGCGAGCGGGTAAGGATCAAGGGCGAGATCCGGGTGCTCACTGCCCAGCAGATGATCTCGGGCTATATCCTGACCTTCCTGCCCGTGATCCTGGGCTTGGTGCTGTATCTCATCAACAGGCCCTATATCGGCCGGATGTTCACCGATCCATGCGGCTGGATCATGATCGGGGTCTCGATGGTGATGATCACGATAGGCTTCTTTATCATCCGCAAGATCGTAGACATCGAGGTATAAGGACGTGCCCTCTTCCGAGTTGAGGCAGCATAACATAGCTACACGTTGGGGAGAGTATCTATGGCATCCATGATTCTGCTTGGCATCACTGCAATGGTCTTTCTGGCCGTGATGCTCATCATCCTGGGTATTGCGGCTCCGCGGCCTGCGGATCAGGTCGAAGCCCGGCTACTGGAGTACGGTAGCCGCCAGCTAACCCTGGAAGAGATCGAGCTTGCCCAGCCTTTCAGCGACCGGGTGGTCGTCCCCCTGGTGAATGCAAGCGCCCAGTTCGTAGCGCGCTTTACGCCCCAGCGCTCACTGGAAGCCACCCGTCACAAGTTGGAACTGGCTGGAAATCCGAACAACTGGACCGCGACCGAGTTTCTCGGCATCCGAGGGCTGGCAGGATTCGTGCTAGCGGCGCTGACCCTCAGCCTCATGCTTCTGACAGAGACCAACGTTGGGCAGCGCCTGCTGTTCACTGCAGCCATGGGCGTGCTAGGCTTCTTCCTTCCGGTCCTGTGGCTAGGCTCGCGGATCCGGCGCCGCCAAGACGAGATTGTCAAGACCCTGCCCGACGTCCTGGACCTGCTGTGCATCAGCGTCGAGGCCGGGCTGCCCTTCGACGGTGCCATGCAGCGCGTGGCGGAAAAGTGGGAGAATGAGCTGAGCAAGGGTTTTGCCCGGCTGCTCAGCGAAATGCGTGTGGGCAAAGCACGCAAAGATGCGCTGCGTGACCTGGCGGACCGGATGGACGTGCCCGACGTCACCAGCTTTGTCGCGGCCCTCATCCAGGCCGACCAGCTGGGCATCAGCATCGCCAAGGTACTCCGGATCCAGTCGGAGCAGATGCGCATCAAACGCCGCCAGCGAGCCGAGGAGAAGGCGCAGAAAGCGCCGGTCAAGATGCTCTTCCCGATGACCTTCCTCATCTTTCCGACCATCTTGATCGTCATCCTGGGTCCGGCTGCGCTGGTCTTGAAAGAATCTCCAGTTTTTGGTATAATGTAACTGACTCACTGAAGCAACGCCGAAAAGGACAACCATCCCGTACGTACTGCTCTGCAGAAACAGGGGATAGTGACCATACAAACCGGATCGGTTCCCACCGCGCCACCGGTGCTGGTGTGGCTTAGAAAACTGGGAGACGCAGCCGTCGATCTGCTGTTCCCGCCCCGCTGTGTGATCTGTCATCGCCTGGGCGCCTGGCTGTGCGCCGCCTGCATTGAGGAGATCGAGTTCATCCAACCCCCGGTCTGCACTCACTGCGGACTGCCGCTGGAGACCTCCATCCCGAATCCTGGAACTCGTACACTCTGTGATCGATGCCAGCATACTCCGTCTGCGCTGGATGCGCAGCGGTCCCTCGCCTATCATGGCGGTCCTCTGCGCGCAGCGATTCACGAGTTCAAGTACCGGGACCTACGCAGCCTGGCTGTGCCGCTGGCGCGGTTGATGGCCGCGAGGTGGGCTACGCTTGCCCCTTGTCCCGATTTTGGCACTATCGTGCCGGTGCCGCTGCACCCCAGGCGCCAGCGTGAGCGGGGCTACAACCAGGCTGCACTACTGGCGCGAGAGCTGGGCACCTGCTTTGCGAAGCCAGTGGACGAAGGCGTACTCGTGAGGACCAGGGCCACCGCTCCGCAGGTCGGCCTGAGTCCGGTTGACCGGCAACACAACGTGCAGGGCGCGTTCCGTTGCACGAGCGACGATTTATCTGGCATGCACGTGCTCCTGGTAGACGACGTCTGCACCACCGGATCCACGTTGGAATCTGCCTGCCTGGCGTTGCGTGAGGCAGGCGTCACATCCGTCCAGGCCTACACGCTGGCGCGTGCCAAGCCGTCCGGCCTGGAACCATGAAACCGTAGAAGGAGAATGGAAATGGAACTGACGATCAAGGGTAAGAACGTCGAGATCACCGACCGGCTGAGGGATTACGTAGAAAAAAAGATCGGCAAGCTGGACCGCTACCTGCCAACCATCAGCGAAGCTTGGGTGGAGCTAACATCAGAGGAAACCAAGGCGGCCGCAGACCGGCAGGTATGCCAGATCACTGTTCGCTCCAATGGTACCATCCTGCGAGCTGAAGAGCGGTCCGACGACATGTTTTCCTCTATCGACAACGTGTTGGACAAGATGTACCGGCAGATCGCTCGCTACAAGGGAAAGCGACAGAACCGGTGGCGGGGAGCCTCGGTGACGCCGGAGCCGCTGCCCATCGAGCTGGAGGAAGAAGAGCCGGAGGGACTCGGCGACATTGTTCGCGTCAAGCGCTTCGCCATGGTGCCCATGCACCCGGAAGAGGCCGTGGAGCAGATGGAGTTGTTGGGGCACGACTTCTTTGTCTTTTTCAATGCGGACGAAGGCCGGATCAACGTCCTCTATCGTCGCAAGGGTGGCAACTACGGGTTGTTGCAGCCTGAATTGGTATAGCTGACCGAGCATCCAGGGCCGGGGCGTCACAGCCCCGGCCTTTTTCTTTCCTGCCCCGGTCACGGAGCAGCCCGGGTGCACTAACGACTTGTCAGTGACAGAGCTGGAGCCGTGCTGGTGCTCGGCGATCCCAGGGCGCCGGTGACGACTCGTTAGCGCACCCGAGCAGCCCAGCCCGGTTGACATCCCCCTGCGCTTCGGCTACAATGGGCGCGAGCTTCGGAGGAAAGGCAAGGATGAGTTCGATCCTGTTCGTGTGCACAGGCAATATATGTAGGTCGCCCATGGCCGAGGGCCTCTTGCGCAAGCAATTGGCCGAGATGGGGCTGGACTCGCGGCACCGCACCGCGTCAGCCGGGGTCTGGGGCCTTGAGGGGCGCCCTGCAGCGGAGCACGCGGTGACCGTCATGAAGGAACGGGGCATCGACATCCGCGACCACGTGGCCCAGACGATCAGGGCTGAACACGTTGCCGAGGCTGACCTGATCCTGGTTATGAGTCGTGAGCACGAGACCATGATCCGCAACACGTGGCCCCAATACGGCTGGAAGGTGTATCGTCTCAGCGAGATGGCCGGAAAGCGCAAAGACGTGGAGGATCCCTACGGGCAACCCATCGGGGCTTATCGCGCCAGCGCCGATATCATCAGCCTCTACCTCGAGCGCGGGCTCGATCGAATCCTGGAATTGATCTAAGGCTCCGCTCAGTCCTGCGCCCGGTACACAGCCCTGAGTTTGAGATACGTCTGCAACGTGTACCACGACATCAGCCCACAGAACAGCAGCCCGAATAGATGGTCGCGATATCCCCCCAAGGTAGCAAATCGCCGCCAGAACTCCCGCAGGGGCATCGATACGTACGTCCAGGGCCGGGCCTGCACCCCCTCATCACGCAGGATGCCTGCCTCGAAGGCTGTATAACGCCCCATTTTCTGGCGGAACTGGGCCAGAGTATCATAGTTGTAATGAATGAGAGGGTTCTCCAGGTAGCCTGCCTCTCCCTCGAGGAGGACCACCTCGTGCACCGGCCGCTGGGGATCGTACTGCGCAAGGCCCCGGCGTAGCAGGCGTAGCTGATGGTCGGGATACCATCCCCCGCCGCGCATGCGGTGCCCGAGCATGATGTTGTGTCTCGGCACCCACCATCCAGCGCAAGCCCGATCCTCCTCATAGCCAGTGACGCGGCGCACCTCCTCGGCCAGCGCAGGGGTGGCGCGTTCGTCGGCATCAACGAACAGCACCCAATCGGCTTCCACAGCGACCAGGGCCGCATTGCGCTGGGCGGCAAAGTTTTCCAGGCGGTGTTGGAGGACACGCGCCCCCTGAGAGCCGGCCAGTTCGATGGTACGATCCGTGCTGAAATCGTCGAACACGACCAGCTCATCGGCCCAGGCCAGGCTCTCCAAACATGCGGCGATGTGGCGCTCTTCATTGCGAGTGAGCACAATAGCCGCCAGGTGAGGACGGCCCTGCCGTGGTGCGGTCACAGCTGCGCGACCTGATGAAAGGCCTGGAGCCGGCCCTCCAGCTCTTCGCTGGTGATGGCGCCACGCCGGTGTGCTGCGCGTGCGCGCCGGGCCTCAGCCCAAAGGCCCAGGCATACCAGCCGTCGCACGAGCCAACGAAAGGGGGGACCATTGTGCTTGTCGAACATCAGGTAGCGGCTGCGCCACAGTTCGACGAACATGCGGTCCCGAAACTGCTGCGTGCTCTGGCCGACCAGGTGCACAATCCTGGCCTGGGGCAGGCAATAGATCTCCCAGCCGGCCGCCCGGATACGACGGCAGAGATCGATCTCCTCGCAGTACATGAAAAAGCGCTCGTCAAAGCCGCCGACCTGGGCCAAGACTTCGCTACACACCATTAGCGCCGCCCCGAGTGGGTGATCCACCAGAAACGGGGCGCCCTTATCGTACAGGCTCCGGGGGTAGCGGCCATTGAGCCGCGAGTCGATCAAACGCGTGTGCAGCGGGAAGAAATCGATCAAGACCTGGGCCAGCCCGGGGAAGGCAAAGGCAGAGTGCTGAAAACTGCCATCACCATGCACCAATTGGGCCCCAACCGCACCGGCGCCTGGCACCTGGTCCAGAAAGCGGACCATTCGGCTCGGGGCATCGCCCAGCACACGGGTGTCGGGGTTCAGGAACAGTACGTGCCGGGGAAGGTCGTCTGGACCGGCAGCGTTTCTCGAGCTGGACGTGGGGACAGAGAAACCCATCTGTCTCAAGGCAAGGTTGTTGCCGGCTGCAAATCCGACGTTCTGGTCGTGGGCGATCAAGCGAACCGCTGGAAAGCGCTGCCTCACGAGCTCGGCACTGCCATCCGCTGAAGCATTGTCCACAACCCACAGCTCGGCCTCCAGCCCGGAGCGCTCCAGGCTATCCAGGACCGACGCCAGGCAGTCGACCAGCAGGTCGCGCGTATTGTAGCTGACAGTGATGATCGCCAGGTCCATGGCCCGTCACGCCTGGAGGGTGGCCGAGAGCGTGGATCTGCCCTCGTACCTCACGAGCTAGGGCTCGCCGATGTTGATCAGCAACCGGTCCACATAGTTGTTCATCGCGTCGATGCCCACCCACTGGTGAATCAGGCCGCCCCAGGCATAGATCTGGTTGCGTGGGAAGGGTCCGATCAATTCAATGCAGCCGGACACCGTGCCACGCTCACCCGGATCGAGGAAACACTGTTCCTGGCCCTCGATCTCTTCGCAGCGCAGCTCTTCCGGCTTGCCCACCGCCCAGCGATAGGGAAAGTCGGTTTCGGAGACGTCAAAGTTGACCCCAAACCGCCACACGCCGGGCTGTTCGTGGTAGCTGTCCTCGGCCGTCTCCACGGCCAGCGTGTTGAAATTCTGGTCGCTGCGATACGGGGTGCCCGAGGGCGGGCCCGAGGTTCGGATAGGCACCCGGCTATAGTTCTCGATATAGGTGGTGAAACACAGAGTGGCGCCGAGGGGCAGGTAGGCCTCAGTGCCCTCCAGCCCGCGGACAGCATCACCCCAGTGGATGACGCCGTTGACCACCAGGGCCCGGGGCTTTCCGCCGTCCCGTATGGTCAGCGTATCACTGACGACCACGTGATGGCCCACCAGGTCCCGGGCCTCAGCCTCAACAACCCAGGTGCCGTCGGGAGGCGGCTCGGCGCCGCGATCCACGCCGCCATCGTAGTCGTAGTAATGGTAGCCCCTCTTTCCTGACTCAGCGACCCGCTCTTGCTCCTCGATAGGGTATCGAGTGCCCGGGTCGGCGGGGTCGTAGAGATAGACCTGTACCGTCTCTACATCCTTGTTCAGGTAGTACGAGATCCCGGTCCGATCTCGCAGGCCGTCCTGATTGGGCGTGAACTCGGGCACGGCGACCGTGAACTGGCGCAGCTCAGGCACAACAGGATCGCCTGCCTGCAGCTCGATCTGGCCCTCCGCCCGGGCCGTGATGCCCTCTGCGTCGGTCGCTTCCACGACCCAGGTGTAGAGGCCGTCCGGCAGCACCCAGCTCTTGACCAGCTGCCGCCCGAATTCGTTCTCGAGCCAATAGGCTTGGTTGATCCCACCCCCCCACAGGACACGATAATCACCCGGCGAGCGGGGGCGGTCTTTACGGAAATAGAACCGCTCGCCCTGGGCATCCACAAAGTAGATGGACAGATCCGCGTTGCGCGTCAGCTTGTACTCGATATTGGTGGCATCGTCGTTGCCATCGGCGTTGGGGGAGATGACCTGCGGCGCGACCGAAACATCATACAGCATGGGACGGAGATGGCAGCCACCCAGGAAGAGGGCTGCCAGCACCAGCAATGCCCATGCCAGTATCAGGCCTTTTCTGCTCAATAGGCTCATCCTCGCGCTCAAAGTGACGCAAGTTTACCAGAAGGGAGTCGGTTCGTCAAGTCGCCAAGTACAGCAAATCGTGCTTCAGGCATCAGGCATCAGGCAGGCAGTCCGAGCTGATCGCAGCTCCAACCGCCGACTGGATCTCACCGCCCGCGATCAGGCCCCGGATCGCCTCCACGTGAGGGTACATCACCGCATCCTGGGATAGGAACGGGACCTGCTCGCGGATCAGCCGGTAGGCAGGCGCCGTGCCGCGGCCAAGCCGAGCCTGGTCGCCCAGCACCTCGCGGCGGAAGTCAATGCCTTGCGCCGCGGCGAACAACTCCAGCGCCAGGATGCGCTCCACGTTGGCAGCCACCTGGCGGGCCTGCAGGGCTGCCGTTGCCCCCATGCTGACATGGTCCTCGGTGTTGGCCGAGGTTGGGATCGTATCGACGCTGGCCGGATGAGCGAGCACCTTATTCTCCGAGGCCAGGGCTGCTGCGGTGTATTGAACCAGCATGAATCCGGAGTTGAGTCCACCGTGTTTGATCAAGAAGGCAGGCAAGGTCTCCTGGTTGCTGCACTCATCGGTCAGCCGCGTGAGGCGCCGCTCCGAGATGTTGCCCAGCTCGGCGAGGGCTAAGGTGAGGTAATCCATAGCAATCGCCAGGGGCTCACCGTGAAAGTTGCCACCGGAAAGCACCTCAGGCTGGCCGCTCTCCTCGTCAAAGAAGATGAGGGGATTGTCGGTCGCGGCGTTTAGCTCTATCTCCAGCACCCAGCGGGCGTACTTGATGGCATCGCGCACCGCGCCGTGTACCTGGGGAATGCAGCGCAGGGTGTAGGCGTCCTGGACGTTGAGTGGATCGTCGGGGCGGACAAAAGTGCTGCCCTCGATGAGGCGCCGTAGGAACCGGGCACACTCGACCTGGCGCGGATGGGGCCTGACTGCGTGGATGCGCGCATCAAAGGCTTTGGGTGTGCCATGCAACGCTTCCAGGCTCAGGCAGCCTGCCACGTCCGCCACACAGCTCAGGTTCTCCGCCTGGACGGTGGTCAGCACGCCCAACGCCGCCATCAAGGTGGTGCCATTGGTCAGCGCCAGGCCCTCCTTGGCCTCCAGCGTGACGGGCGAGAGCCCAGCGCTGGCCAGTGCCTGGGCCCCCGGCAGGCGGGCGCCACGGTGGACCGCCTCGCCCAGGCCAATGAGCGGCAGTGACATGTGGGCCAGAGGTGCCAGGTCACCGCTGGCCCCCAGCGAGCCCTGGCTGGGTACCACGGGGTGGACCCTCTGATTGATCATGTCCAAGAGCAGATCCAGGGTCTCTTCGCGGATGCCAGAGTGACCTTTGGCCAGCGTATTGGCCCGGATAACCATCATCGCCCGGGTTGCCGGCTCATCCAGGGGCTCACCGACGCCCACGGCGTGGCTCATGAGGATGTTGCGCTGCAGTTGCTGCACCTGGTCCGGCGGGATGATGCGATCCTTGAACGCGCCAAAGCCGGTCGTCACCCCATAGACCACGTCCCCTCGGGCGATGAAGGCGCGGATGGCCTCTTCTGCCCTGCGTACCTTCAGTCTGCATGCCTCTGCCAGGGAGACCTCAACAGGCTCTCCCCGCGTGGGGCCAAAGGCTACGGCCACCACATCCTCAAGCGTCAGGCTATCGCCATCCAGAACGACAAGAGTCATACTCCCCTTCCTCATCCACCGATCCACGCGCATTACGGCGGATCAGTGTGAGCTCGTTCTCGCCCTCGGGCGTGGAGCGATAGAGCACGTCGTCAGTAAGGGCCTGCATCAGGTATACACCCAGCCCACCCAGGGTCCGCTTCTCCAGGGGCGCAGCCAGATCTGGCCCGGGGACCTGCCCCGGGTCAAAGGACGGGGCCCGGTCCCGCAAGCGGACCACCAAGTCATCGTGCTCGTAGCCGACCTCGACCTCCAGATAGCCTGGCTGGCCCCGGTATCCGTGCTGGATCACGTTTGTGGCGGCCTCGTCGGCTGCCAGAACCATGTCGTCGATCGCCTTGGGCTTGCCGTTCCCCCGGGTGGCAACTTCCTCCACGAACCGTCGCAGTTCGGACAGGCTCTCGAGTTCAGCAGGCAATCTTAGCGTAGTGGGCTCCGTCATGGCTGGCTGCTGCCCCACCGTCCCGCGACACGCCAGTCTGTGACCATCATGGTCGCAGGTGCCTGTGACCGGCTACCGGTCGTGGTCGGGGAGGCTTCGCTGGTGGCGGCAGTCGTTCCTTTCTGATTGTCTCAATATGCAAGGCCGCTGTCGATTCCTGCTCAAGAACCGTCGCAATGCACAGCCTATGTAAAGTGGGGCAGCGGGCGACCCGGAACAGGTTAACGGCGAGGGCATTATATCAGCCCCATCCCGGGCTGTCAAGCATCAAGAGCCACCGTGATATCGTCGATAGAGGCCAACAGCACGTCGGCATGCCGGGCCAGCTGCTGAGAGCCGCCCGCCCCGGTGAGGACAGCGACCCGTAGCCCAGCACCCCCTCTCTGTGCCATCAAGAGATCGCCCATGGTATCGCCCACAACGGCCGTGCGCTCGGGCTTGAGCCCCAGAGATTCGCAAGCGGCCAACAACATATCCGGGGCCGGCTTGGCGGGGATCCCGTCATCGCCGCACACCAAGTGATCTACCCGGTGAGCAACCTCCAGAATGCGTAGCGTCTCCTCGGTCTCGGCGCGGTGATCGGTGGTGACGACCGCCACGCGCACACCTGCCGCCTGCAGCTCAGCGAACAGCCGGCGGACCTGTCCTGCGGGCCGGATCAGGTCGGCCAAAGGGATTTCCGCGGCGGCTTGAAACGCCCGCCTGGCGCTGTCCTCTGCAGCAGTCCAGCTCAGCCCACTGCGGTAGAGCGTCACTGCGGCGATGGTCTGCAGCTGGCCCGTGGTCGCGATGGCCAACGGCCCCTCGGGGTCTGCTTTCCCTTCCGCAGCGTTGTAGCCCAGTGCAGAGTAGAGATCCTCGGCCAGGCCCTCGCCTGTGGTGCCGGGCGCGAGGTGCTGCACCCAGGCAACACACAGCCGGCCCCACATCGCATCGAACTCGATCAGCGTACCGTCCTTGTCAAAGGCCACCAGGTCGGCGTCAAAGCTTGTCCGTCCAAACCTCACATGGGCCATGTCGTTGTATCCTCCCCGTTTCGACCCAGGAACAGCGGGTTGCTCCAGGCCCAACGGCCGTCCGCATCCTGGCAGGCAACCCGCACGTATCCTTGAACATCCTGCAAGCGATGGCTGGCCTCTGTCAAGGTCTGGCCCGTGGGTGCCAGGACACGCCGGCTTAACGGCCCGCTGCCGACAAAATCGATCGACACCACGGGCGAGCAGCGCACCCTGATCTCACCGCGACCGGCGTCTAGCTCCACATCGTGGATCAGTGGACCAGAGCTAGCGTAGAAGCACCCCCGATCCAGTGCTTCGAGGATGGCCTGCTGGGTCAGGGCCGGGGCCTTGACCCAGACCCAGCCCAGGCCAGCGTCTCGATCGCCGGTCCGCCAGTGGGCATCGTCCACGGCCAGGCCCCACAGCCGGCGACCCGCTGCCAGGAGGTCGTCCCAGTGCACGTGGGAGAACCCTTTGGCGTCGTCGACCTCACAGCCACCGTTATAGACCTCCAGGGCAAAACAGCCCTGCACGTCCATCAACTGGGCAGAGCGCTGGCCACTCCAGTAGGGATGTGCCAGACAGACGAGGGCGCCCGCTGCGCGCAGGCGGTCGACGGCGTCCTGCAGAGAAGTCACCGCTGACAGGCCCGGCCCCGGAAGCTCAACGCCCAGCCCGACCAGGTGGTACAGGCCGGCTACCGGATCCAAACCACCCACCTCGACGCCGGCCAATGTGATCCAGTCCTCAGCCAGGATCTCGGCTTGAGAAGGGACGTGGTGATCCGTCAGCGCCACAAAGTGATAACCGTGGCTGCGGTACCAATCCAGCACCTCGTCGCTGCTTAACAGACCGTCTGAGAGGGTGCTGTGCACATGCAGGCAGCCCTTGTACCACCCGCCCGGGGCGTTGAATGGGTTCTCTTGCTGCATCGCGAGTTCTCCCTGACCTCCCTTCGTCGCCCAGTCCTGGCTGGCTGGCATGCAGCTGCTGATCTCGTCCGCGCACACCGTGGCTCTATGATCCGATCCACAGCCCGCGGGCACAGCGCGCCCCATCCGGCGAGCGGTTGGGGCGGCACTGGAAGCCGGGTGCGGGCCTGGACCTACAGCCGCGCGTCCCCGGGGACCAAGTTCTCGAATTGTGCCCGGATCTTGGCGTCGACATCGGGGGAAAAGACGGCCGGGTTGTCGCGTCGCAGGATGTCACGAACGTGCTGAAGGGCGCGGGCCTCGCTATCCAGGGCGCCGCCGGACTGCCATTGGTGTCGCATCTGCCGGTCGGCGACGGTGGGCAGGAAGGTCTCGGTCCTGGCCCGCTTGAGTGTATGGCGGGTTTCCACAAATGTGCCGCCCGGCCCCACATCAGACAGAACACCGAGCGCCATGTTCTCCTCGCTGAACTCAAGCCCTCGTGTGATCCGCTTCAACATCAGGCCGATTTCGCCGTCAATGACGAGCTTGGCATAGTCAAAGGTCATCATTGCGTCGAGCAGCCCGCCCATGGCCAGCAGATCCACCCCACCGAGCATAGCCGCGACGGTGGACATGCCGGTTTCGTAGCCGGACTGCGCATCGTTGAGCTTGGCATTGGTCGAGCCGACAAAGGCAGCACAGGGTACCTGGTAGTAACGTGCCATCTGGGCGCAGCCCATGGTGAGGATACCCGTCTCAATGGCACCCGGCGCGTAGGCCACCGTGCGCATATCAGCCGCCGTTGGCAGCGCATCAAAGACCCGCGGTGTACCGGCGCGCACCATCTGCACCAGCACGGTCTCGGCAAGAAACTCTGCCGTGCACTGGGCCAGCGTGCCTAGCAGGGTTAGAGGGCTTGTCAGTCCGGCGTTGGGTACAATCGCCCCAAAGCTGGGCACGCCCCACTCGGTATAGCGCAGAAGCTTCTCTGTCGACTCGACGTCCATGGTCAGCGGCGAGACCGTGGCGCAGTATTGGAACGCGACAAAGGGGCGCTCCCAAAAGGCCGCTTCGCTACCAGCCATCTGCTCGCACATGCGCAGGATGGCCTTCGCCTCCTCCAGGCTGGGCGCGCTGCCCCGCACCGGCTTGAGGCAGTTCTTCAGGGCCGGGTAGAAGCGAGAGATGCTGAACTGGCCGGGCGGCGCATCCTCGGCCGTCACCGGCAGGGCGAGGATGTCATAACCTGGTAGCTCGTTGACCAGGTAGGCAATCCGGGCAATGTCCTCCGAGCGTGCGCGCCGCACCTGCCCCGTTTCGGGATCCAGAATATCGGGTGCCGAACTGCTGTTGGCTACCAGCGGACCATCGTCGGGCAAGGTGCGGTCGTACCGCGGGTCACGCCCATGGTAGGTAAAAGTTGGTGGGCAGGTAGCGAGGTACTGCCCGACAATCGCCCGTGGGAACCGGACGATCTGGGTTTCGCCATCCACGTGGCAGCCGTGACGGGCAAATAGGTCTCTCCCTTCCCGGTTGCGTGCGAGCACGCCTACTGATTCGAGGATCTCGAGTGAGGCCTCGTGTACCTGCTGGACCTGCTCCTGGGTGAGCAGTTCTGCCCTGTGTGCGATCATTGTAGTCTCTCCTTGCGTCCAGCCGGCAGGCTAGCCGGCGTGCAATGTGCTAATGGCTCGAGACAGCCTGCTCCGGTTGTGCCTGCTGCAACGCCATGGCCTCGACTGGGCCGCTGCTCACCCCGTCTTGCACCAGCCGAAAGATCGGCTAGCTCTTCTGGCTCATCAATCGCTTGGCCGTTTCCACGGCATGGATGGCAGTTTTGCCATGACCATCAGCCCCAATCTCCTCGGCCCACTCCCGGGTGACTGGCCCACCACCGACCATCACCAGGAACTTTTCGCGCAGATTCATCTCCCGCAGTACCTCAATGACCTCTCGTTGGGCGGGCATTGTGGTCGTCATCAGGGAGGAGAGGGCGATGATGTTGGCATTGGCCTTCTGAGCCTCCTCGATGATGACCAGAGGCGAATTGTCGATACCAATGTCCACCACCCGAAACCCGTTGATGTCCAAAACGGTGGTCACGATGTTCTTGCCGATGTTGTGTACATCGCCCTTGACGGTACTGATCAGCACTGTCCCCAACTTGGTTACGTTCTTTTTCTGAGCCTCGATCTCGGGATTCAGGATTTCCATGGCCGAGTTGAACGCCCCGGCAGCCATCAGCAACTCGGGCAGGAAGACATCACCAACCTCGAACTGGCGGCCCACCTCCTGCATCCCCTTGGAAAGCCCCTGCTCTACCGCCTCCAGCGGATCGATCTGGTTTTGCAGGGCTCCCGTGGCGCCTTCTCTGGCTTCGTCCTCGTCCCCATCAATGACGGCCGTGGCCAGGCGCTCCAGTATCTTTTCCTTCATCTGTCTCGAGCCTCCTCAGCTATCTTTATTCAAGCGGAATCCCCAGTGACACCAGCTCTTCTCTGACATTATCGTACAACCGGAGGTAATCCTCGCCGGGCTTTCCGGTTACCACATTGTAGCATTCCGTGTAGCGACTGCCTATGGGGGGCTCCTCGATCCGGGACTCGTAGCGTTCCAGCAACCGGTTGACGATCCCGCTGGCTTGGTCACGGTTGAGCTTGGAGGCGGCAATCGACATCTCTATTCCAAACCTCGCCTCCATCGGCGTGATCGCGTCGGGTACAGTCGCCTTGGCCGGCAGCGGCGTTTGAACCGCGGGAGCCCCGGAGGTGACAGCACACAGAATGTAGGCCGCCGATTCGTAGAAGTACATCTCGGTGTTGGGGCCCGCAGCCTGGTAGGCCAGCCAGATCACCGGCATGGGGATGTTGCGGCTCACCGCCTGACAACTCGCCGACACGGCCCAGAGGATATCCCGCGTGGAGGAACAGCCATGCCGAAAGTGAACCGGAAAGTGAAGCTGGTAACTACCCTTGTGCACCAGGAGCCCCACCAGCATGTAAGCCGCGCTCACCACGGCCGTGCCCGCCGCCCCACCACAGTAGCCGCCCAAAATCGGGGCGCTTTCGGCCCCGATGTTGCCTCCCCAGTGTAGCAGGTAGGCGATCTTGTTCATCGCCCCAAAGTCGATCTTCATCTCGGCGAGGGTCCCCACCAGCCACCCGTCGCTGGGACGGATGCCGAACTGGGGCGCGCTGGCAGCGATGGTCGTCACCGCCGCCGCCGCAGTGGCGATGAGATTCATGATCGGCAGCCCGGGCCGGCCCGAGCGCCGCAGCGCCTCCCGGCCAATCCGGACACTGCGGATGGCGGCGTAGAGCTCCGAGGGAGCGCCAGCCGAAACCGGTATGCCGCGGATGTTGTCCAGCGAGGAGATGGCGACCGAGTCCACTTCGGGGAGCGCGCCATAACCTTCGATCAGGTTGGTCATCACCTCCTCGGAGGTGGCGACGATGCCGGATCCTACGTGGTGCCACGGGATCTTGCGGTCGTCTGGCCTCCTGAGGCCGAACTCCCCCGCGTCCTTGCCCTCACCGGCAAGACAGCGCCCAGGAGCCTTTTTCACCGCTTCGAGGATCTCGTCCCGGCTAAACTGGATGATGCGATTCGTGTCCTGGCAATAGACGCCCACCTGACTCAAAAAGTCCGCGGCTGCTTCGTACAGGCTGTCCGCGGCCTCGTCGTCGGATGGGACGGGGACATCTGGTTGGTATTTGATCCCGTAGGCCTTGACCACCTTTCTCAGCGTGGGGATAAAGACCTTCAGGTTAAAGTCCTCCTCGTTCATGATCGGGCCCTTGAGCGCCCGCTCGTACACATCCAAGAAATCGAGCATGTTCCACACCTCTTTGGTCTCTCCAGCCCTGAGAGTCTGCTGTTTGACCTCTTGCCAGCAAACGGGGATGCGCGGTGCGCAACCGGTTTCGCGCTCTGTTCTCAGAACTGAAACGGGATGCCCATTCCTGCCAGTTCTTCCTTTACCTCGTCGTGAAGCCGGACATAGTCTTCGGACGGTTTCCTGGTCTTGACGTCGTAGCACTCCTGGTACCGTTTGCCCTGGGGGGCGTCGTCGGTCCCCGCCTCGTACTGCTCCAGCAAGCGGTTGACCCACTCGTTCGCCTGTTCCGCCTGGACCCCAGCGGCTGCATAGGCCACTTCGGCGTTGAAAAGGCCCTCCATGGGTGTGATCCCGTCCTCTACGATGGCCGCTGCGGGAATCACCGTTTGCACGCCACCATAGCCTGACGGCACGCAGGCCAGGTTCGCCGCCGCTGCTTCATAGAAGTACATGCGGGTGCAGGGACCGGCGGCTGCGTAGGCCAGGGCGAGGTCGGGATAGCGGGTGTGGCGACTGGTGGCCCGGCCAACTATCGAGAACACCCACAGACTGTCCCGCGTGGTAGAGCAGCCGTGGCGGAAATGGACGGGCCCGGTCATATGATAGGCCCCTTTGAAAAGCAGGATGCCCAATAGGTAGTAGGCCGTCATCACCAACGCTGTCCCGGCTGGGCCACCGGCATAGCCACCCAGGATGGGCAGCGCCGTCGAGCCAACGTTGCCACCGATGCTCGTGAGGAAGGCCAGCCGGTTCAGGGTTTCAAAGTTCACCTTCATCTCGGCCAGGAAATCTACCAGCCAGGCGTCCGAAAGGCGGAGGCCGAAGGTGGGGAAACTGCCGGCGAGGGTGCTTACAGCCGTAGTGGCCGAGGCGATGAGATTCATGATCGGCAATCCGGCGCGGCCGCACCGCCACAGGGCCTTGCGCGCCGCCTGGACCGAGGCGATGCTGGCATAAACCTCCAGGGGAGAGCCGCCGATCGCCGGCATGCCTTGCACCTGGTTCAAAGCAGGGACGCAGACAGACCGTGCCTGGGGGATGCTGCCATAGCCTTCCACCTGTGCCATGGCAATCTCCTCCGACGAGGCAACCACCCCCGACCCGACCTGAATCCAGGGCGGGTTTTCGTCCTCGACCTGGCGAGGCCGGTAGAATCCCCGATCGCGACCCTCGCCAAAGTAGCTGCCCTCGGGCAGGTTCTGCACTGCTTCCAGGACCTCTGCCCGGTCGATATGGATCACGCGATTGGTCGCGTCGCAGTATACGCCCGTCCGCGCTACAAAGTCGAGAGCGGCCTCGAATAGACGATCAGCAGCACCGTCATCGGTAGAAACCGGATTTTCGCCATCGTACCGGATGTCATACTCCCGGACGATCTTTCTGATGTTTGGGATGAGAGCCTTCATATTGAAGGCTTCTTCCGACACAATGCGGCCAGTGGTGGCCCGCTCCATGAAATCAAGCAAGCTCGGCATGGTACTCCTCCGCGGACGATCCTCCATTACGGTCCTGCCCCTGCGAATGGAAGTGATCGCAAGAGCCAGGACAGATTAGAGCACCGCGACATAGGTTACGGCGTGACCTCTTTGTCAGCGATCACCAAAGCAGCATCCAGCACAGAGATGGCATGCTCGATCTCGTCCTGCGTGATGGCCAAGGGCGGAGCGAGCATGATGACACTGGCCATGCCGGGCATCATGTAGACTCCCCGCCTCATCGCTTCGGCCAGGACGGCGTGCTTGATCGTGAGACTGGGCAGCGGTTCCAGGTAGTCGACCATAGGCTCCTTCGTTTCGCGGTTCTTGACCAACTCGAGCCCAACAAACAAGCCCCGGCCCCTCACATCGCCCACGCAGGCGTGTTTTTCCTTCAGTTCTTCGGCTTTCGCCAGCAAGACCTCGCCCATCTCGCGCGACCTCTGGATCAGGTTATCCTCGCGCAACACTTCTATGGTCCGTACAGCCGCGGCGCAGGCCAGTTCATGCCCGCTGTAGGTATGCCCATGGGACATGGCGTGCTCGTCAAAGAATAGGGCGACCGGCTGCCTCACCACAGTGGCACCCAGGGGCACATAGCCCCCATTG
>JAMJFU010000062.1 GCA_023544525.1 Anaerolineae bacterium
CGGCAGGAGGGCTGTCGCTTCTGGCCCGACATGTCTTTCAATGGGGCCTGCGTCGCTACGAGTCGGGCAACCTGGTGATCGTACGCGGCTAAGGAGGGTTGGCTGTATGTCCAAGGGGAAGGATGCAAAGACGCTGTTCAAGTTCCAGGGCACACCGGTCAAGGTCGAGCCCGGGGTGGGAGTCTATATCGCAGGGCTGTGGGGCTCGATGCTATGGCTGGCCGGCCACAAGGATCCTGAGCGTCCCTGGCCTGTGCGTATTCTGGCGGGCAGCCTGGCCTCGCTGGCGCTTCTGTCCGCGGACATGGGGCATGCCTTGGCTCACGTCATAAGTGCCCGTTGGGCGGGGACGCCAATGGAGTACGTTCTTGTCTCGGCCGATATGCCGCGCACCATCTACGCCGAGGACGACGTGGCACCCCGTACTCACCGGAAGCGCGCGCTGGGCGGGCCGATCTATAACGCGATAGGCTTGCTGGTGGCACTGGTGTCGCGGCGCCTGGCGTCACCTACCTCGCTCTGGCACGAATCGTTGGGCTGGTCGGCCCTGGGCCACGGGCTGATCCTGGCGGGCAGCCTCGTCCCTCTGCCCATCGTGGATGGCGGCGTCCTGCTGAAATGGACCCTCGTCGAGCGGGGCCACACGCCGGAGGGGGCCGATGCCGTCGTGCGCCAGGCTGGCCTGGCTGTGAGCTCGGCGGCGCTCGCGGCCGGCGCAACGGTCGCGGCCCAGCGGCGTTGGCTGGCAGGCCTGGGCCTGGTAGTGAGTGGGGCGGTGGGGATAGCCGCGGCCCTGGACAAGATCCGCTAGCGTTGGCCCCCAGGACTGAACGGGCCCCTGGCTGTCCTTTTCGGAAACGTCCTGGGCCCATACTCTTCAGGGGATGCCTCACACAAGAAAGCGAGGAACATGCAGTTAGAGATCGATGGACCCTGGTTCAAGGACGAGCACGGACGCACGCTGATCCTGCGCGGTGTGAACCTGGGAGGCAGCAGCAAGGTGCCCTATCCAGATGGCGCCACACACATCCGCGAGGGTTTTTACGAGCACCGGGACGTCTCCTTCGTCGGGCGGCCTTTTCCCCTCGAGGAAGCCGGCGAGCATTTTCGCCGCCTACACGCCTGGGGGCTGCGCTTCCTGCGCTTCGTAGTCACATGGGAGGCGGTGGAGCATGCAGGCCCCGGGATCTATGACCAGGACTACCTCGACTATCTATACGAGGTCGTACGGCGGGCTGGCGAACACGGCCTCCAGCTCTTCATCGACTGCCACCAGGACGCCTGGAGCCGGATGTCGGGGGGAGACGGCGCCCCGGGCTGGACCTTTGAAGCCGCCGGTTTGGACGTCACTCAATTCTCCGAGACCGGCGCGGCCATTGTCCACGCCATCCATGGTGACCCCTTCCCGCGCATGATCTGGCCGACCAACTACTCCAAGCTCGCCGCGGCGACCATGTTCACCCTCTTTTTCGGGGGGAACGATTTCGCACCCCGGGCCACGGTCGACGGCGAGCCGGTCCAGGAGTTCCTGCAGCGCCATTACCTGGAGGCCCTGCGCCAGGTAGCCCTGCGCCTGAGAGGCCTGCCCCACGTCGTCGGTTATGGCTGCATGAACGAGCCCTGGGCCGGCTACATCGGCTGGCCCGACCTCTCCAAATTCGAAGGTCTGCTGCGCCTTGGCCAGTCGCCGACCCCCTTCCAGTCGATGCTCTTGGGGGCCGGTTATCCACAAGAGGTGGAGGTGTGGAATATTGGGTTGCGCGGGCCACGGCGACAGGGTGCGGAGACCGTGAATCTGGAGGGTGCCCGTGCCTGGCTGGACGGGCGCAACGGCCTGTGGCGGGAAGAGGGAATCTGGGACGTGGGCCCCGGCGGCAAGCCACGGTTGCTCCGCCCGGAATATTTTGCCCGCGTCGGCGACCACGCGGTCAACTTTGTGGATGACTACCTTCAGCCCTTTCTGAGGCGGGTCGCCGGCACCATCCGGGCGGTCGATCCCGAGGCGATCCTTTTTCTGGAAGGACCCCCTCGCTCCAGCCCGCCACGCTGGGACCCCGACGAGGTGCCACGCACTGTCCACGCGGCGCATTGGTATGACGGCCTGACCCTGGCGACCAAGACGTACGCGCCCTCGCTGGGCGTCGATTTCATGACCGGTCGCCTGGTCGCGGGCCGCAGGCGAGTCCGGCGCTCCTTCGCGGCGCAGATGGCGCGCCTCCAGGCAGAGGGTACTGAGCGGATGGGCGAAGTGCCAACGCTGATCGGTGAGTTTGGCATCCCCTTCGACCTGGGCAAGAAAAAGGCCTATGAGAGTGGCGACTTTTCGCGGCAGATCCAGGCCATGGACGACAGCTTCTACGCGCTGGAAGCCAACCTCTTGGGCGGCACCTTGTGGAACTATACGGCCGACAACGACAACGAGCATGGCGACCAGTGGAATGGCGAGGACCTGTCCATATTCAGCCGGGACCAGCAGCAGGATCCCGACGATCTGAACTCGGGTGGCCGGGCGCTGGAGGCTGTGGTGCGGCCCTATGCCCGGGCAGTGGCAGGTGAACCACTGGAGATGTCCTTCAACCCGGGCCGGCGGGAGTTCAAGTTCGCCTTCCGGCACGATCCTGCGGTCCGATCTCCCACGGAGTTATATGTACCCAACTTCCAATACCCGCACGGCTACGAGGTAGTTGTCTCCGACGGCGAGTATCGCGCCGACCGGGACAACCAGCTCCTGGAATACAACCACAGTGAAGACCTGGAGGTGCATCAGCTGCGCCTGCGCCCCTCCAAGCGGCGTGCCTGGTGATTTCAGGCGGAGGAGTCCACCTGCGATGAGAAACAGGAGAGGATCTGGCAGAGTCACGACCCCAGGTGGCGCGCAGTCGGGGCTGAGAATGGCCTGGCTGCTCGCTCTGGCCCTGGGGCTGCTTCTCCTGAGTGCCTGCGCTCCTGACACCGCACAACCCGCGACACCGGTCGAGGTGCCGGTGACGGCCATTCCCGTTCAGCAGAGGAAAACATGTACAAACGCATTGGCATTTTGGGGGGCATGAGCCCCGAATCCACCGTCGCCTACTACGAATACATCACGCGCACCTATACCGAGCGCTACGGCGAGTATGGCTACCCCGAGATCATCATCTACAGCGTCAGCTTTCAGCCCTACGTCGATTGGCCGGCGGAAGGGCGCTGGGACCTCGTAGCGAGCGGCCTGGGCCAGGCGGCGAAGCGCCTCGCCGCTGCCGGGGCTGATTTTGTCGTCATTGCCACCAACACCATGCACAGGGTCTACGACGAGGTGCAGGCCGCAGTCGACATTCCCGTGCTCAGCCTGCTCGACGCTGTCGGCGCGGCGGTGCTCGCCAGGCAGGTGACCACGGTCGGCCTGCTTGGCACCCGTTTTACGATGGAGCAGCCTTTCTACCGCGAGGCGCTGGCAGCATACGGGCTCCAGGTGCTCGTGCCCGGCGCGGAGGACCGCGCCTACGTCGACCGCGTCATCTATGACGAGTTGGTCGCCGGGCGCATCCTGCCCGCGTCGCGTGCCGGTTTTCAGGCCATTGTCGAGCGCCTGGTGAGCCGCGGGGTGCAGGGCATCATCCTGGGCTGCACCGAGATCCCGCTCCTGCTGACCGAAGCCGATACCGGCGTGCCCCTATTCGACACGACCGCGATCCACGCAGAGGCCGCACTGCGCTATGCACTCGACGAAGGATAATCACTGGCCGAGCACCGGCTCCTACTTTGCCGTCTTTTCCGCCGTCGGCCTGGTGACCGCGGCGCTCGGCCCGACGCTGCCCGGCCTGGCGGCGCAGGCCGGTGTCGACCTCGACGCCATCAGCCTGCTCTTTACCGCCAATTCGGTGGGCTACCTCGCCGGCTCGTTCGTCGGCGGCAGGCAGTACGACCGCATTGCTGGTCACCGGGTGATAGCTGCTGCCCTCGGCCTGATGATCGGCGGGCTGGCGCTCATACCGCTGCTCTCCTCCCGGTGGCTACTCGTCGCTGCATGGCTCGCCGTTGGCACTGCCGGTGGCGCGCTCGACGTCGGCGGCAATACGCTCATCGTCTGGCTCCATGGCCGCGGCGTAGGCCCCTACATGAATGGCCTGCATTTTTTCTTTGGCGTCGGCTCCTTCATCGGCCCTTTGATCGCCGCCGCTGCCCTGGCGATTGCCGGCGACGCCACGCGTGCCTACTGGGTGCTCGCCCTGCTGTTGGTGCCGCTCGCCCTGTGGATAGTTCGTGTGCCGAGCCCGACTGCCGGCGACGACTCTGACGATGCGGAGCGGATGCTGGACGGCAGCGCGCGCCGTGGCACACAGTCGCGCGACGCCACCGTCGTCCTCGTCGCCCTCTTCCTGCTCCTGTACGTTGGCGCCGAAGTCGCCTTTGGTGGCTGGATCTACACCTACGCTGCGGCGCTGGGCCTGGCGACCGCCACTTCGGCAGCCACGCTCACCTCCGCTTTCTGGGGCGCACTCACTGTTGGACGCCTCGCCGGCATCCCCATCGCCGCCCGCTACCGCCCGCGCACCATCCTCCTGGTTGACCTTGCCGGCTGTCTGCTGAGCGTCGGCCTGATCCTGGCCTTGCCCTCCTCCCGCACTGCGCTGTGGGCCGGCACAATAGCCCTCGGCGCCACCATGGCCTCCATCTTTCCTGCGGCCATCACTTTGGCCGGCAACCGCGTGCGCATCACCGGCCGCATCACCGCCTGGTTCCTCATCGGCTCCAGCATCGGCTCGATGACGGTTCCCTGGCTCATCGGCCAGCTCTTTGAGCCCATCGGCCCGCACGTTACCATGTGGGCCATCTTGGCCACCCTCGTGGCCGACCTGGCCGTGCTGGTGGTTTTGCTGTTGTACTCCGAGCGGGAGCAGGATGCACTGGTAGATTGGTAGGTTGGTGGATTGGTAGATTGGTAAATTGGTAGGTTGGTAGATTGGTGGATTGGTGCGGCACCATCTGGTGTTTTTCCAGGAGATTGCATGAATCATAGGGAGCGTGTCCTTGCTGCGCTGCGGCACCAGGAACCTGACCGGGTGCCGGTCGACTTTGGCGGCACCGTCGACAGCACCATCTCTGCGTTCAGTTACCAGGCGTTGCGCGAGCAATTGGGCCTGCCGCCGACCGTGACCCGTGTCCAGGATGTGTACCAGTACACCGCCGTGATCGAAGAGGACGTCCGCCGGGCGCTGTGCATCGACACCCGGCCCGTCCTCGACGAACCGGCCGGTTGGCGGCGGGGGGAGCTTCCTGATGGCAGCCCGGCCGAGTTCCCGGCCCGTTTCCGGCCCCAGCGCCGGGCCGATGGCTCGCAGGTGGTCGTGGATGATAAGGGGACGGTGGTGCTCAAGATGCCGGCTGGGGGCCACTACTTCGACCCGGTCTCCTCGCCGCTGGCCCAGGCGCAGACCAGCGCGGACATCGAGCAACACCTGGACGCCATCGAATCCTACGACCGGCCTGAGCATCTGGACTTGAGCTACGAGGCACTGGCAGAAGAGGCACGCGTGCTGAGGGACGAGACCGATTCCCTGCTGATCGGCTTCTTTGGGGGGCACATCTTCCAGGCTGCCCAGTCGTTGCGCGGCTGGGAGCAATTCCTGGTGGACCTGCTGGTCGACCGCACGTTGGCCGAGGCTCTGCTCGATCGCCTGGTCGAGGCCAACATCCGCCGCTTTGCGCGCTATGCCGAAACGGTCGGGCGTTACGTCGACGTCATCCACTTCGAGGACGACCTGGGCATGCAGGACCGTCCCCTGCTGCGGCCCTCTTTGTACCGTGATGTCGTCAAGCCCTATCACGCCCGCCTCTTTCGCTTTGCCAGGGCCCAGTGCGATGCCTTTATCCTGTTTCACAGCGATGGGGCCATCGCCCCTCTCATCCCCGACTTGATCGACATGGGCATCGACGCCCTGAATCCGATCCAGGTCTCGGCGGCTGGCATGAACACGGCCTGTCTCAAACGCGAGTTTGGCAAAGACCTCACGTTCTGGGGCGCGGCCTGTGACAGCCAGACCGTCCTGCCTTTCGGCACCCCGCAGGAGGTCGCAGACGAGGTCAGGCGGCGGATCGACGACCTGGCGCCTGGTGGGGGATTTATCTTGGCTCCGGTCCACAACGTCCAGGCGGGGGTGCCGGTGGAGAACGTGGTGGCCATGTTTGAGGCGGCACACCAGCATAGGCGATACGCCTGAGGCGGGCCAGCGCAGGATGCCCGTTGGTTGCCAGGCAGGGATCGCCCCGAGGCCTCAGCGCGTGATCGTGACCTTCTGTAGACCCTCGGGGTGATCCGGATCGTGGCCCTTGGTCAGGGTAAGATACAGCGCGAACAGCTGGCCGGCTACGACTGCCACCATGGGCGACAGCCACTCCGGCACCTGCGCCGGCAGCGGCAAGGGTGTCACCCCTTCCTCCAGGAGTGCCTGCTGGTCAGAGATGACGAGGAGTTCGGCTCCGCGCGATTTGAGCTCAAGGCTGAAACGCCGCATGGTGTTAAACATCGTGCCACTGGGCGCCACGACCATGGCCGGAAACCCGCCGCCCACCACGGCGATGGGCCCGTGCATAAAGTCGGCCGACGAGTATGACTCGGCGATCAGGTAGTTCAGCTCCTTGAGCTTGAGGGCGATCTCGAAGGCGGTGGCATAGTTGTAGCCGCGACCGAGCACCACGCAGCTTTCCATGTAGCGGTAGCGCTCCACCGAGGCCGCAATCCGGTCTGCCTGGCCCAGGACCTGCTCTACGCCTGCCGGGACCTGGTGCAGGGCTCGGAGGCGGTCGTCATCCTTGGCCATGGCACAGGAGAGGAGTGCCAGCGCTGCCAATTGGGCGGTATACGTCTTGGTGGCGGCCACCGCCCGTTCCTCGCCGGCGTGCAGATCGAGGACGTAGTCTGCCTGGGCCGCCAGTGGCGACTCGGGGTCGTTGGTGATGGCCAGCGTCGGCACACCTTGCTGCTGCGCTTCGGCCAGGACAGCCACAATGTCCGTCGACTGGCCAGACTGGGAGATGCCGACCACCAGGGCGCCAGCCAGGGAAGGTGGCCTGTGGTAGACGCTGAACAGGGAGGGGGTGGCCAGTCCGACCGGCAGCGCATTGTGCGCGCCAAGCAGATATTGGCTATAGCGTGCGGCATTATCCGACGTGCCCCGGGCGGCGACGATCACGTAGCGGGTGTCGCGGGCCTGCAATTCGGCGGCGATGCGCCGGGCGTTTGACTGCTCTCGCTCCAGCAGTGTTGCCATTACCTCTGGCTGTTGGTGGATCTCTTTTTCCAAAAATGACATCTGTGTTCTCCTCGTGACCTGCTATGCCGTGCAGCGATGCTCCGTCCTGCCGGCAAGCTGCCTCCTGTGCAGCTATTATACCACCCCTGCCGGGCAAGGGCCAAAGTGATCCGTGCTGGCATGGGCGACAGATCCATAATCCAGCCGAATTGACAAAGCCCTTCCTCTGTGTTAGCCTGATTGTCATAGTCGAACGTGGACGATCCCCGGTGCGAGAGGAAAGGAGCAGGCTCATGTTGCTGGCCGGTGACATCGGCGGTACGAAAACAAACCTGGCCCTCTTTGAGGCAGCAGGTGAACTCAACCCCCAGGTCGAGCTCACGTACAAAAGTCACGACTACCCAAACCTGAAGGCGGTCGTGGCCGAATTCCTCTCCGACACAAAGGCTACAGTGGACCGGGCCGTCTTTGGTGTTGCAGGTCCGGTCGTCGGCGGGAAGTCGACCACCACGAACCTGCCCTGGGTCATCAGCGAAGACACGCTCAAGGAGTCCATGGGCGTGGAGAAGGTCAAGCTCCTGAATGATCTGGAAGCGACTGCTCATGGTGTGCTGCACCTGAAAGAGGATGACCTGTACACCCTGAACGACGAACCCCCCCGCAGCGGGACCAAGGCAGTCATCGCCCCCGGCACCGGGTTGGGCGAAGCGGTGATATTTTACCGCGAGGGCCACTACCACGTCCTGCCCTCTGAGGGTGGGCACACCGATTTCGGGCCCAACAACCTATTCGAGATCGAGCTGTTGCGCTACCTCCTGGGCAAGTTTGGGCACGTCAGCTATGAGCGCATCTGCTCGGGCCGGGGGATACCGCACATCTATGAGTATTTGAAGGTGAACCACTATGCAGACGAGTTGCCCGATGTGGCCGAGGCCCTGCGGCAGGCGGCCGACCCGACGCCTATCATCGTGGAGAAGGCGATGGAGGGCGTGTGTGAGCTGAGCATCGCAGCCCTCAATGCCTTTGTGTCGATCCTGGGCGCCGAGGCGGGTAACCTGGTGTTGAAGGTCATGGCTACAGGGGGCATATTCGTCGGCGGTGGCATCCCGCCCCGCATCCTGCCCAAGCTGAAGGACGGGACGTTCATGGCTTCCTTTGTGAACAAGGGTCGCTTTGCCGACACGCTGTCCCACGTCCCGGTCCACATTATTCTGAATCCCAAGACGGCGCTGTTGGGCGCCGCAGCGTATGGGCAGATGATGTGACGCGATTGTCCCGCGGCCTCGCTCTTCCAGGAACCGGTTAACCCAGGGCCCTGGTCAGTCAAAGGCCGGGGGGCGATTGGGATCCTGGAGATGGGCCTGCACCTCCGCCAGGTGGCGCTCGCTCGTTCGGTTAGAGGAGAGCGGCGGCAGGTCGTCGAAGGCAAAGAAGCCGACTGCCAGCGTCTCGTGGCTGGGTTGGGCCTCGCCTCCGGCGAGCTCACAAAGGAACACGATCTTGTAGGCGTGGTAGAAGGCCATCGGCCGGCCATCGCGGTTGGCATCGAATACGCCAACGACCTTGTAGGGCACTACCTCGTACCCACTTTCCTCCCGGACTTCGCGGGTGGCGACCTCGGAGGGCAGATCGCCCACATCGGCCCAGCCCCCGGGCATGCACCAGCGCTCATCGACCCGCTCCTGGACGAGCAAGATCCTGTCGTCGCGGATCACTGCTCCCCGCACGTCGACCTTGGGCGTGGCGTAGCCTGGTTCCAGGGAAAAGCTCTTCAGGGCCTTCTCCTTGGAGAGCCTGGTATGGCTTTCCAGGATTTCGGCGGCGATCTCAGCCAGGCGCCGGTAGCGCTCCCGCTCGTACTCGTTGGTACTGAAGGTCAGCCCCGATTGGCTGAGCGCCTGGATCTCCCGCGCCCAGGCCAGCCAATGAGGCAGCTGGGGTTCGGTCATGCAGGTCGTCTCCAGAATTCCCCCTGTTGGCTCGCCTCGCCAGCAGGGGAAGGCTACGAGGCGCCGCGGGTCAGACAGGCCGGTCCTCGTCGTTCCTCGTAGCCGTCGCCCCCGCGCGTGGGGGCGCTACTCTCGCGTGAGTAAGGCCGTCTCGCCCCCGTACAACTGCGCGAAGCGCTCGCCTTCCCCAGGGCTGCCAATCCCAGCCCCAATGTGCATGGGTACGACGATGTCGGGGCTCAGTGTGCGCGCGGCGTCCACTGCCTCCTCGACGGTCATGACGTATTTGCCGCTGACGGGCAGCAGCGCCACGTCACAATCGATGTCCGCCATCTCGGGGATGTGGTCGGTGTCGCCGGCAAAGTACAACCGTACCCCTTCGACGGTGATGACGTAGCCTACGTGTCCAGCGTCCCGGGGGTGGAAGGGCACCCCGGGGGAGCGGAACTTGTCGATATTGTAGGCCCGTACCGCCTCGACTTCGATACCCTTGACTGTAATACGGTCCCCTGGCTCGACGGCCTTGGCCGAAGGCAATTTCTGCTTCGAGCCGGCATTGGCTACGATGGCGGTGCCCGGCCCGCTGACCTTCTCGACGTCTTCTGGAGAGCAGTGATCATGGTGCTCGTGGCTGATGAGCACCAGGTCTGCCTGCGGCAGTTTGCCCTCCAGTTTCCAGGGATCAAAGTAGATGACCACGGGGCCATCCAGCCGAAAGCTGTCATGTCCTAGCCAATGCAGTCGATCCACCAACTCCTTAGGATCCATCCTGTTCTTCCTATCTTTCCGCATGCCCGTCCCGCCCTGCCGGGAACGGGAGCTTGCCAAACGGCTGCAGAGCGCCGCTGTATGCCCAGGCCAGGCCGCTGTCGTGGCCCTGCCGGGCAGCGATGGGACCTGGTATTCGACCTGCCTCAGGCCTGCCGGGCCCGCCGGTATTGCCGGGGCCAATCGATCTCGTCACCCAGCACCCTTGCAGCGTCCAGTGGCCAGTAGGGGTGGCGCAGCAATTCTCGCCCCAGAAGCACCAGGTCTGCGCGACCATTGTGCAGGATCGCCTCGGCCAGCTCGGGCTCACTGATGAGGCCGACTGCGCCGGTGGCGATTCCGGCCTCACGGCGCACCTTCTCGGCAAAGGGCACCTGGTATCCAGGCCCGGGCGTCACCGGGGCAGACGGCACCGAACCACCGGCGGAGCAATCGACGAGATCCACCCCCCGGGCCTTCAATTCGCGGGCCACGACCACAGTGTCATCGGGCGTGACCCCATTCTCTACCCAATCGGTAGCCGAGACGCGGACCAGGAGCGGTTTTTCCTGGGGCCAGGCCTGGCGCACGGTATCAGTCACGCGCAGGAGAAAGCGCATGCGGTTCTCCAGGGGACCCCCGTATTCGTCGGTACGGGTGTTGGACAGCGGCGAGAGGAACTGGTGGTTGAGATAGCCGTGGGCGGCGTGGATCTCGATCGCGTCAAAGCCGGCTGCCTCAGCCCGCTGGGCAGCCGCCCCCCAGGCAGCGACCACAGCGTCTATCTGCCCAGGCGAGAGCTCGACCGGGAGAGGCCAGCCATCGTCAAAGGGCAGCGAGCTGGGCGCGACGGCCGCCTGTGGCCCACGCCCTTTGTCCGGACTCCAGGCCTTGCGCCCGGCGTGGGCCAGCTGTACGGCGATGGCGGCTCCCTCGGCCTGGACCAGGCGGACGATGCGAGCCAGCGGTCCTACCTGTTCGTCATGCCACAGGCCCAGGTCGGCCTGGCTGATGCGCCCCCTGGCCTCTACGGCGGTGGCCTCGGTGATGAGCAACCCGGTGCGGCCTACGGCCCGCGCCAGGTAATGTGCCAGGTGCCAGTCGGTCGCCTGGCCATCCTGCGCAGCGGAGTACATGCACATGGGCGACATGGCGATGCGGTTGCGCAAGGTAAGGCCGCGCAAGGTCAGTGGTGAGAAGAGTTGGGACAAGGTGCAAACCTCCTGTCTGGCTGAGACTGTCTGGCAGACTCAGTCAAAGATGATCTCGTAATCCGGGGCCTTTGCCAGCAAGGCAGACTGCTCGGCCCCATCCATCGGTTCGAAGCGTTCTGCGGCGGCCAGGATGGCGGGCAACAGGCGGGCATCGCCTGCGCTGATGGCCCCGGTTACGGGCTGGGTCAGGGCAAAGCGGAGGGCCTGTTCCACCATGTCTGGCCGATCAAAGGGCTCGTACCAGGTATGGTATTTTTGTTCTGTGTTGCCCCAGGGCCTTTCGGCCCAGGCCTTGATGACCATGGTGCCGACGTCTCGGTCCGCAGCGGTTTCCAGAAGGGTTTGCAGGTCGCGGCGATAGTCCTGGTTGGCCCATAGCTTAAAGTTCAGAGGGAATAACAGACTGTCAAAGTCGAATCGGCGCAGGGCCTCCAGCTGAACGGCCGGGGCGCGGAGCCCATGGGAGGTGATGCCTACGTAGCGGGTCAGGCCCTGCTCACGAGCTTTGAGGATGGCCTCCAACGAACCGCCGGGCGCAAAGCACTGGTCCAGCTCCTCCCTCGTGGTCACGGCGTGGAGCTGGAATAGATCGAAGGCGTCGATCCGCAGCCGCCCCAGTGATTGATGCAATTCGTCCCAGGCCTCAGCCTGGCTCCGCAACTGGGTCTTGCAGCCCACAAAGAACCGGTCTCGGTATTTTTCCAGCCAGGGGCCAATCCGTAATTCGGCATCGTAATAGGAGGGAGCCACGTCGATGTGGTTCACGCCATGGGCCATGAGCAGTTCCATGGTCGCGTCGGCCTCTCTTTGGTCAACCTGGCCTACGGCAAAGGCGCCAAAGATGACGATCGTACTCATATGTCCTGTCCGCCCCAACCTTCGTTTGTCCATCGCTCGCTCCTTCCAGGTGCAACGCCAGGCCGATCCGAGGCAGGTTTCCGCTGTGCCTGGTCTGATGGTATTATACCTGTAACCGATCCCGGGGACAAATGCACCGCGGGGCGTCCCACGGCAAAGTCTAACAAAACGCTAACACTCATCTAATCCCTTTCTAACAGAAAGTGTGTATGGTGTAGGTGGATTGCCCGGGCGGAGCACGCCTGTCCGAGTCCCCGGGACCTGGTTTCCGTCTGACGTTGACCAGGTCAGGGAAAACCCACCGATGCATGGTCAAGCTGCTCCAAAAGAACCGGGCAGATCAAGGTAATTGTTCGAGCTTGAATCATCAGGAGGCCCAGGGGTTTGTTCAGCCGGGGTGGAGAATCCTGCAGGCCATCCGTCTTGGACATGAAGGAGTAATAGACATGGCAAAGATTATAGGTATTGACTTGGGCACCACCAACAGTGTGGTGGCTGTCATGGAAGGCGGCGAGCCGACCGTGATTCCCACGGCTGAGGGCGGGCGGCTCTGCCCGTCGGTGGTCGCTTTTACAAAGAACAAGGAACGCTTGGTGGGCCAGACGGCGCGCCGGCAAGCGGTCGTCAATTCGGACAACACGGTCTTTTCCGTGAAGCGCCTCATGGGCCGCCGCTACGACGAGCCCGAGGTGGAAAAGGCCCGTGAAGTCTTGCCCTACAAGATCGTGGAGGGCTCGGCTGGCGACGCGCGCATCTATGTGCCGCAAACCGGGAAGGAATACACCCCCCAGGAGATTTCGGCAATGATTCTGCGCAAGCTGGCCGACGATGCCGAAGCCTATCTGGGCGAGCGGGTCACCCAGGCTGTCATCACCGTGCCGGCCTATTTCAACGACTCACAGCGCCAGGCGACCAAGGATGCTGGCAAGATTGCCGGCCTCGAAGTCCTGCGCATCATCAACGAGCCAACTGCGGCTTCGCTGGCCTATGGCCTGGATAAGGAAGCGGCTGAGACCATCCTCGTCTTTGACCTGGGAGGTGGGACCTTTGACGTCTCTATCCTGGATGTGGGCGAGGGCGTCATCGAAGTGCGGTCCACGAGTGGCGACACTTTCCTCGGCGGCGACGACTGGGACCAGCGCATTGTGGACTATGTTGCCAAAGAGTTCAAGCAGGACCAGGGCATCGATCTGCGGCAGGACCGACAGGCCCTCCAGCGCCTCAAAGAGGCGGCCGAGAAGGCCAAGATCGAACTGTCGACCGTAGTGGAGACCGAGATCAATCTGCCCTTCGTCACGGCCGATGCCAGTGGCCCCAAGCACCTGCAGGTCAAGTTGACCCGGGCCAAGCTGGAGCAGCTCACCGAAGACCTGGTCGAGCGCTGCCGTGGCCCCTTTGAGCAGGCGCTCAAGGATGCCAAGCTTTCGGCCAAGGACATCAACGAGGTGGTCCTGGTGGGCGGCGCCACGCGCATGCCCATGATCCAGGACCTGGTCCGCAAGCTGACGGGCGGCAAAGAGCCCCACAAGGGCGTGAACCCGGACGAGGTGGTGGCCATTGGCGCTGCCATCCAGGCGGGCGTGCTCTCTGGTGAGGTCAAGGACGTCCTCCTGCTGGACGTGACGCCTCTGACCCTCGGTGTGGAGACACTGGGTGGGGTGATGACGCCGCTCATCGAGCGCAACACGACCATCCCCGTGCGCAAGAGTGAGGTCTTTTCGACGGCTGACGATGGCCAGGTGGCGGTCACCATCCACGTGCTCCAGGGGGAGCGCACCATGGCGGCCGACAATATGACGTTGGGCCGCTTCAACCTGGAAGGCATCCCGCCTGCACCGCGTGGCGTGCCACAGATCGAGGTCACGTTCGACATCGACGCCAACGGCATCCTCAACGTAGCGGCACAGGACAAGGCCACAGGCAAGGAGCAAAAGATCACCATCACGGCCAGCACCAACCTGAGCAAAGACGAGGTCGAGGACAGGGTACGCGAGGCCAAGCGGCACGAGGCCGACGACCGCCGCCGCCGCGAGTTGATCGAGGCCCGCAACACAGCCGACCAGCTCATCTACCAGACGGAAAAGACGCTGCGGGATCTGGGCGAGCAAGTGCCGGCCAACGACCGGGCAACCATCGAGCGGACGGTCGAGGAGCTCACACAGGCGAAGGATGGCGACGACGTGGCCCGCATCCGGCAACTCATCGAGCAGTTGCAGCAGGCCAGCTATGCCATCGGCCAGCAGATGTATGCTCAACAGCAAGCACAGGCCGGCGGCCCCCAGCCTGGCGGGCCCGCTGGGCCTGGCGGCCCGCAACCTGGAGGTGAGGGCCCATCGGATGGCGATGAGGACGTCGTAGACGCCGAGTTCCGCGAAGTATAACAAAAACCGGCGGGCCTGGGCACTCCCAGGCCCGCCTTGGGGTATAGCATCAATCATGAATAGAGCCGTGAACATCCCGGTTCGCGTGGTGCGGTCTGCCGACCGTGCCGGCGATCCAGAGGTAGAGAAGGCCAGCTCGCAGCCGGTCCCTGACGGGTCAGCAGAGAAAGTGACGTCCGGCGGGGGGCATCCTGGGGAGCGGCCATCAAAAGAATCCAGCGTAGAGGAGCCCACGGGCGCCAGATCTGCACAGTTGGAAGCCGGCGCAGATTGGCAGGAGCGCGCGTTGCGCCTGCAGGCAGACATGGAGAACTACCGGCGGCGGCAGCGGCGTTTAGCCGAGGATCAGGTCGAGGCTGAGCGCAGCAGGCTGCTACAGTCATTCCTGCGCGTGGTGGATGACCTGGAGCGGGCACTGGCCGTGCCGTCCCGAGAGGATCGAGGGCTGCGCGAGGGGATCCTCTTGACCTATCGAGCAGCACTGAACATCTTGAAGGGGGAAGGGGTCGAGCGCATGCACCCACAGGATGAGCCTTTCGATCCCAATTGGCAGGAAGCCATAAGCACGGTCAGCCACAGGCAGGCAAATGCAGTTCCAGGTACGGTGGTCCAGGTCGTGGAGCCCGGCTACCAGATGGACGGTCGTTTGCTTCGCCCGTCCAAGGTTGTCGTGGCGGTATGAGCCGAGCTTGGAGACCCGGCCCTGATGGCGTGATATCGCCGGACGAACCGGGTCTCTGATGGAGCCTATGCATGGAATATAAGGACTATTACAAGATCCTGGGCGTGGAAAGAGACGCCTCTGAAAAAGACATAAAAAAGGCGTTCCGCAAGCTTGCCCGCCAGCACCATCCTGACGTCAACCCGGGCGATCCCAAGGCCGAGGAACGCTTCAAGGAGATCAACGAGGCTTACGAGGTGCTCTCTGATCCGGATAAGCGGAGCAAGTACGACAGGCTCGGTTCTGACTGGCAGCAGTGGCAACGTAGCGGCGCGCCCGGCGATTTCGACTGGGGCCGCTGGTCTACTGGTGGACCCGGCGATCGGGTACACGTCCGCTACGGGACGCCGGAAGACCTGCAGGACATCTTTGGCGGGGGCAGCCCCTTCTCTGACTTTTTCAGCCAGATCTTTGGCGGTACGGGTGGTGCCCGGGGTGCGGGCGGAACCCAGTACCAGATGCGCCCACAACGGGGCCAGGACTACGAACAGCCCATCGAGATCACCCTTCACGAGGCGTACCACGGCACGACCCGCGTGCTGCAGAAAGAGGGCCAGCGCCTGGAGGTCCAGATCCCAGCCGGTGCCAAGACAGGCACCCGGGTACGGGTCAGCGGTGAAGGTGGCACCGGGGCGGCCGGCGGACCGGCGGGCGATCTCTATCTGCGGGTGACGGTCTCGCCCGATCCCCGCTTTGAGCGCCGCAGTGATGATCTGTATACCACAGTGAAAGCCGACCTGTACACCATGCTGCTGGGCGGGGAGATCACTGTGCCCACCATGACGGGTGATGTCGCATTGACCATCCCCGCGGGTACACAGAATGGGCGCACCTTCCGTCTGCGCGGAAAGGGCATGCCCCGCTTGCGGAATCCAGAACAGCGTGGCGATCTCTATGCCAGAATGGAGGTCCAGCTGCCCACTCGGCTCACCGCCCGGCAACGCGAGTTGTTGCAAGAACTGCGGCAGGCCAAGGAGGCATAACGGGCCATGACCTCAAGAGACCGCCAGACAATGTATATCAGCATCCAGGTGGCCGTCCAACGCACAGGGCTCTCGGAGCGGGTGGTGCAGGAATGTGTCGTGCGGGAACTCGTGCGAGAACCCCTGACCGACGCCGACCTGGCGCAACTGCGCCGCATCCGGCGGCTGCAGGAGCTGGGTGTAAACCTGCAGGGCATAGAGGTCATCCTGCAAATGCGCCGGCGTATCCTGGCCCTGCAGGCCGAGATGGACCGTCTACAGACGATGTGGGTGCCAGGTGGGGGCTACTGGGAGGAGCGGTGGCAGCGCCTCCTGCCCCGCGATTGGAAGGACCGCCAGGATCCGGGAGGGTTATAAATGTTTCGCAAGATCGTTTTTGCCAACGAAGGGTCTCCAGCCGGGGATCGAGCGTTGCTCTACCTCGAACATATCGGGCGTAAGGAAGGCAGTGAAGTGGTCATAGTCCATGCCTTCCAGGTGCCCAACAACTATGCCTCGACCGAGGCCTACGACGAATTGCACAGTGCCTATGAACATGCTGCCTGGGCCATAGTCGAGGATGCGGTCCGTGAGTTGGAACAGGCTGAGGTCCTGGTGAGGGGCATTGTCCGTGAGGGCCCAGCAGCCCGGGTCATCCTCGAGGTGGCCGAAGAGGAGAATGCGTCGCTCATCGTCCTGGGCACGCGTGGTCCATCGAGCACCGCAGAGCTGCTGCTGGGCAGCGTCAGCACGGAGGTGCTGCGTTTCGCCCGCTGTCCCGTGATGGCCGTACCCTAGCTTAGTGGTGTGCGGCCTGG
>JAMJFU010000063.1 GCA_023544525.1 Anaerolineae bacterium
AGGCTGTCGAAGCTCAGTCCGGAATTCACCCGGAGGTCCCAGCGCATCAACTCGAGCAACTCCTTGACGGTCATTAATGCCTCCCTCAGGCCATCTTGTACCGGTCACCCTATCTGGGGCCGTCCGATCCCGGTCACCTGCCTCTGCGGGCTATGGTCCGAGCGCACCTGGTGGCCCAGGGTCATGTGCTGCAATGTGCACACTGACCAACCGGAAGATCTTCTCGTGCACACAATCGACCGATTCAACGGTCGAGATCACGGGGCAAACGATCGCCGCAAAGACCTCTGTGTAGGTGGACAACTTGGCCCCGAGCTTTCGGTCGTGCTGCAATCCTGGACGCCGGTGGGCGACGACGTGCTCAGGCGCAGTCAGTCCGACTATGAGCGTGCTGCTCGGCAGCAGTCTCAAGAGTGATCTCAGGACCCGAGAATCGTGGAGGCCGATGCGCGTGGCTATGCTCAGATCGACCAGCATATCAAGGACGTAGCGCTCACAGACGATCGTCGTCCCTGTCCAGAGAGGCAGGTACACTGCAAAGAGTGAGGCCAAAGCCGCATCTGCCAGTACGGCCAGGGGCAGGCCCCGGCACAGCAGCCACGAGCGTTCGAAATCCCAATACCCCAGGTCGACGCCGTCGTTTGTCTCGTGCCACGAATACCCCCGCCAGCGGGCATAGGCCAGCAGAGGCAGGCTGCAGAGGAAGGGGAATCGCAGCCACAGGTGCCGGCAGGGTATGCCCAGCGCCTTGAAGCGTTGCAGGAGCAGGTCCGCCTGGGTGCTCTTGCCCGTTCCATCAGCGCCAGTCAGGTAGATGAAAGCCGGTGCCATGCGTCCAGCGAGGTTATCCTTCCAGAAACGACGTCCATTTGGGCCCATCCCGGCGGCTCCATTGCCACCGTGTGGCTCGCTGTTGTGCTGCCGCCCCCAGACGCTTCCGCAGGGCCACATCTTTGGCGAGCCTCCCGATCGCTTCGGCCAGCAGGTCTGGCCTGGCAGGCGGGATGCGGAGCCCCGCACCGTCGGGCACCAACTCGGGAAGGCAGGCGACGTCGGTCGTAATGAGCGGCAGTCCCATTGCCATCGCCTCCAGCACGCTCAGGGGCACGTCGGAGGGCACCACCTCAAAGGGCAGCGCGATGGCATCGCAGGCTGCTACCGCGTGTCGCAGTTCGTCCTGGGCCAAAAGGCCGCTGACCAGACGCGCCCGGTGCCCAATGCCCAGCTGCCTTACCAGGCGTCCCACCGCGAGAGCGTCTGCTGTCACCTCCCCCTCACGCTGTCGCGACAAGACGAGCCCGCTGATGGTGGGCTCAAAGCTCTGCAGGAGCGCAAGGGCCCTGAGTAGGGTTGGCAGCCCCCGGAGCACCGCTGGCGGACCGAAGAAACCGACGACAAAATCATCGCGGGACAACCCGAGCTCTTGGCGCTTCCGGTCTCGTTCCGCGGGAGATGGAGCTGCCCGCAGCCAGATACCGTCGATGCCAGGGCGAAGGATCGCTATTCGTTCCGCCGGAATGCCACGCTCCACCAGCCGACTGTGCGTAGTCTCGCACTCGACGACCAGCTTCTGAATCTCGCCCCGGTCCAGGGCACGCCGCATGCGTTCCGGCGGGATCACCAGCCCCGCAAGATGCGCTGCGCTCAACCGGTATCCACGCAGCAGCCTGAATATGCCCAAACGTAGGAGCTCCCCCGGGCGGTAGATCGGGCTGGTGAATACCCCAACCGAACGGCAGGTGAGATATCGCAGGCTGCCCAGGTGCACGAAGCTGGTGAGGCCCAGGTGCCAGAGGACGGCATCTGGGCCTTGCTCCGCTACCGCCCGGAGGGCCCCTGAGTTCCTGCACCAGTGCTGGCCTCGCAGGGTCCCGACCCTGATCACGGGCAGTCCGCCCACCGTGCCGTTCGAAGGCCTTGACCGGCCTCCGTCTGAGATCAAAGAGACCGAGTGCCCGTCCTGGAGAAGGGCGTGTGTTAGCTGGAACAGGTAACACCAAGGCTGTAGGCGCCGGTTCCCTTCGTCCAGCCCCGGGGATACCAGGCAGATCCTCACCGGGCGCCTTGAGCCAGTAGGTCCTGATAGTAGCTCACGTACTTTCGAGATACGACTGGCCAGGAAAAGGCTTCCTCGACGGTGTGCCTGCCGGCAGCGCCAAGTCGTGCACGCAGCTCGACATCGGCCAGCAGCCTCGAGATTGCCTCGGCCAGGGCACCCGGTGCACTGGCTGCCACCAATAGGCCGTTGACCCCATCCTCGACCACGTCGAGGGCACCGCTCACGGCTGTAGAGACGACGCCCTTACCGCAGGCCATTGCCTCCAGCAAGACCGTTGGTAGCCCTTCGTAGTGAGAGGCGTGCACAAACACCGTGGTAGCCTGGTATAGGCCAACCATCTGCGCCTGCGCTACGTGACCCAGGAAGCAGACTGCTTGGCCCAGACCCAGTTGAGCGGTTTTTCTTCTCAGGCGGTTCTGTAGAGGTCCGTCTCCGGCCAGCCAAAGCCGGGCATCGGGGCATCTCTGCACCACGAACCTCATGGACTCGATCAGATCCTCGAGTCCCTTTTTTACATCAAGGCGGCCTGCGGCCAGGATGGTGGGCTTGCTCGATCCCGGGGCCGGACGCTCATCAAGCGGGCGGAACAGATCGATGTCCACACCGTTGCCCATCACGCGGATCTGGGACCTGTCTATGCCATAGGCGCCTAGCTCGCCGGCGACGCTGCGAGCCACTACAGCCAGCCCGGCTGCACCGGCCAAGAGCCTCTTTTCGATGCTGATGCTGACGGGTGTCTGCAGCCTGATGAGCAGCTCCCTGATGCCCGTCAGCCGAATCGCCCGGCTTGCGGCCATCATGGGCGAATGGACTGTGAGGAGGTAGGGGGCTTGGACCTGCAGGGGAGGTGGCAGCGGCGTGTGGAGGTGGAATAGATCGACCCCGGCCCCGAGGCGACCCACCAGGCGCTGGACAAAGAGGCCGTGCACGTCGACGTGCAAGGGGTATAGCGGCAGGAAGCGAGGCCTCCAGATAGGTATGCACCCGACCTGTTCGTAGCCGGGCTTGCCTGGCGCTGACCGGGTGATGATCTGCACACGATGCCCAGCTGCGCTCAGGAAACGGGACAGGTTCCAGACGTACGAGCCTATGCCCTCCGACGGGGGAAGCGGTGAGGACATGACCATGCATACGCGCATGCGCTCGGGCTCCGGTCAGCGACCTAGCACGTCAGGGGATCTCTTCGATGCCTGGGCCCACTCCTCTAGCCAGGCACGCAGGGCCAGCTGCAAGCTTCCGGTCTGCCCACTAGCAGATGCCAGCTGGCTCGCCTGCTCGACCCCCGCGCGTAGGCTCTCTGCCGAAGGATCCATCACTGCTACCGCCCTATCCTGCTCGACCAGAGCCGCGACCAGCTCCACTTGATGGTCGTCCAGACACTCGCCATAACGTTTCAACCGAGGTACCAGTACCAGTGGCTTCCCTGCCTGGAGCGTCTCCAGGATGGTTCCAGCGCCGCCGTGGGCCACCACAACCCTGGCCCTGGCTATCCAGGCTGCCATGCCAGCCCCGTCAGTGAAGTCGAAGGACCGGCTTGAGGTAGGTGTATAGCCGCTCACGCCCCGCTGGATCACGACCACTTCGTCCATGATGGCCCCCAGGCCGTCTGCTGCCTGGACCAGACGGTGAAACGGCTGGGTGTGCATGCCTACGGTAACCATGATCATAGGAGTGCCCCGACGTATTGGGCTTTACGGCCATACACCTCCAGCAACGCTGGCCACTGGACGAGGAACAGATCGGCGACCGGATACACCGCCCGGCCCGTGTTCGATGGGCTGTGTACGCGGCACCAGCTCTCAATATACACCGTTGTGGCTCCCATCAGCTTGCCAGTCCACAGGAAGGGAATCGCAATCTCTGCCCCTGTCGACAGGACCATGTCAGGTCGCTCAGTCCTCAGGATCGATAGTGCTCGAATCATCGTAGCCATCATCCGTGCAACGTTTGTGCCGATGTCCGGCAGCAGGTACTTGTCGCGGACCAGGGTAGTGCCCTCGGTGCGCGCACAGCGGTAGGTGACCAGAAAGCAGTCAAATCGCTCCAACGCCGGCCACAACAGGTGCATCTCTGTGAGGTGACCTCCATGAGAGCACACCAGGGCGACTCTGGGCCGTCTCTGCTGTGACATATCCTCTACCGTCCTTTGCTGCCGGGATGAGCCAGAGCCGTGCGGAGCCTGGACATCATCCAGTGGCGGGTACTGATGAGGCCAGCCGTGACCACCAGGCCGTTGCCGATCGCCCAGCCCATGCCCGTGGCGGCGATCCCAAACTGCGGCATCAGCCAGAGTGAAACACCCAGCGTGACTGCCGCCAAAGCACCGCTGCCGAGCATCAGGGACCTTAGCCGCTTCTGGATGCGCAGCTGGGTGAAATAGAGCTGGCTGACCACCGTCAAGGGCGCGGCTGCCGCCAGCCAGCGTAGCAGGCCCGCCGAGGCCTCAGCATAGGTGTGCCCGAAGGTGAGCAGCAGCCAGTGCGCCCCTGTCCAGACAAGGAAGGCGATCACAGACGTCAATAACAAGCCAGCCGTCGCGGCCCTCGTCAAGATAAGGGCCGAGTTGTGGGGCGCATTGGCTCCCTCTGCAAAGGCGGATCCTGCCAAAGCGATGCCCGGTGTGGCCAGGAAGCTGCCCAGCACCCAGGCGACATATGCGTGACCGCTCGCCACCGGACCCAGCTTCTCCAAGATGACAAGGGGCAAGAGCATACGTGATGATTGCGCTAGCAGGCCCGAGACATGGTTGCCCATAGAGAACGGAAGGAGCGCGAACAGGACACGGAAATCGAGCTGTGGCCGGAGCCGGTATCCGGCATCCAGCTTTGGGAGTAATACCACGAGGCTGAGCGCCAGGGCAAGGCAAAACCCAAGCCCGGTAGAAAGGACCAGGCCAGCTGTCTGCAGGCCTGCCAGCGTGATGACCAGCGGCAGACGCACAAGATGGACAATCAGGGAGTGGATGAACGCGTATAGGGCCAGGCGATGGGCCACGAACACAGATTGGATGGTAGCGTTCAGCGTGAGGACGATGCCGAAGAGCAGAAAGCCGATTGCCGCGGTCGCGCTGTGCTGTAAGAGCACCAGGGAGGGTGACCAAATTGACAGCCCGGCCAGGAACAGGCCGCCCGCCACAAGGCCGGTCAGAACGACGAGGGTGCACGCGCTGTTGACAAGCTCGGCTGCCCCGTGAGCCTCCGGTAAGAAGCGTATGATGCCGTTCCCTATTCCCAGGCCAGCCAGCCCGGACACTAGCGCGGCGGCGGACAGCACGGCCGTCGCGGTGCCCACCTCCCCAGGGTGATAGAACCGGGCTGCCAGACCCCAATAGAAGAAGCCAAAGAGTGAGCTCAGCGCCTCTATGGTCATCAGGTACCCGGCGTTCGCAAAGAGCGGCTCTCGCGCCAGGGCCCTGCCGCTCTGCAAGAGACTTTTCCCGGCTTGTGACCCGTGCCTGCAGCCTGGGTTCACTGGTAGAGCCTGGCACCGTCCAGCTGGATCGCCGCTGGAGCCTGCTGGCCCCCCTCTGGAGGCACTACCATCGCACTGCACCTAACACCAGGCGGTGCAGTATGTAGAAGATGGGGTCGAGGGCCAAACCCGCCACCCGTCCCCGCAGACCATTGTCGACCTGTCTATAGTCGAGCTGGTAGGCGGACACGCGTAACAGATCGCGATCGCGGGCGCGACGTAATTGCTGGGTTCCTTGCCTGTCCTGCATGAGGGTCCGCCAGCGGCGAAGGATCCAGGCGTAGGCGCGAGCCTTGTTGCCAAGCCGCTGCGGCTCATATAACAGCACAAAGCCCCAGGCCACGAGTTCTCCCAGGACCAGAGCCGGTGCCAGCAGCAGGAGGGTCAGCCAATGGAAGGTTTTGAGAAGCATCGCGTAGCGGTTGCGCTCCTGATAGTAGGTCTTGCGGGGGCCAAAGCACAACCGGTAATCGTGATAGACTACCGAACTTGGGATGCAGAAGCAGCGATAACCCGCCAACCGAGCCCGCAGCGAGAGATCGGTATCCTCCATATAGAGGAAGAACGACTCGTCAAATCCGCCCAGTGCCTCAAACAGATCGCGGCGCATCGCAAAGGCTGCACCCGATACGGATGCCACCTCAATGTGCGCGCCGCCGAACTGCCGCTCCGTGCCCAGACTGCGGCACATGGTGAACCCGGTCAGGTGTATGTCGTTGCCACAGGCATTGATTCGACCGGGATCGTGCATCAGAAGCACCTGGGCCGTAGCCAGGCCTACATCCGGTCTTTCCTCCAAGGCTCCAATCAATCCCTCCAGCCATCCTGGCTCAGCCTCTGTATCGGGATTCAGGAAAGCCAGGTATTCACCCTTTGCCTGGCTGGCAGCACGGTTGTTGGCCGCACCAAAGCCGAGGTTTGCCCGGCTCTGGATCAACCTCACATCGGGGTAGCGTGCCGCCACGTACTGAGCACTGCCATCGCTTGAGCCATTGTCGACCAGGATCACTTCATAAGGCCATCTACTATCCTCGCCCAGGGAGCGAATGGCCCGGTCCAGGTGTCCTTGGCCGTTGTAGTTGACGATGATGATGGTGGCCCGGCATCGATCGCCACCGTCTCGGGAAACCGTGCGTGCTTGTTGCTGAGCTTTCTCAGCGCTGGGTGGCAGACGATTCGACGGCTTCATCCCAGGTGTGTTCCCTGCTCTGCAAGGCATCGCGCAGGATGCCCCGGACGGAATGGAGCATCATGCCTGTAAAGAGACTCAGACTGCCGATTACGGCCAGGAGCGCCCCAAGCAAGGCATAGCCTGTTGCCAAGGTCTGGGATCGGCGGAAGATGCCCACCACGTATACACCGCAGCCCAGCCCGGTCAGGAGAAACGCCAGGCCAGGCAGGCCAAAAAAGAGCAGGGGCCTGTACTGGCCCACCAGCCGCAGCACGCCATTGAGTAACTTCAAGCCATGATGCATCAGCGAGCGCTTTGGCCGCTCTGTATAGTCGGCGGTGATGGGTACCTCCACGACGCGCAGGCCATGATCGCGGGCCAGGAACTGCATCTCCGACTCGACCGAGAAGCCGCTCGACGAGAAGCTGATGGCTGCTACAGCTCTGGGAGAGAAGGCACGAAAGCCACTCTGTGAGTCGCTCACTGAAATGCCAGAGATCAGGTCTGTCAGCAGATTGGCAGCGCGATGTCCCCAGACCCGGTGCCGGGGCACGCCACAGGGCTCGCGGAGATAGCGCGATCCTATGACAATGTCCGCCTCGCCTGCCAGGATGGGGGCCAAGACAGAGGGCACCTCTTCCGGAAGATGCTGACCATCACCGTCCAGGATGACGATGGCTTTGGGGTGCAGGGCTCGGGCCGCGCCAAAGCCCGTGTTCAGCGCCCTGCCTTTGCCCTGGTTCGCCGGGTGGTGCATCACCTGGGCGCCCGCCAGCCCCGCAATGGCGGCGGTTCTGTCGGCCGAGCCATCGTCGACGACAAGCACCACATCGGCATACTCCCGTGCCTTGAGGACGACGCTTCCAATGTAGCGCTCTTCGTTGTAGGCGGGAATGATGGCTATGATGCAGTGGTTATGTCCGGCAGACCCTACCTCGCCGGCTTCAGACATCCGGCCTCCTCCCAGCGTGTCGCTACACGCAGGCCCTTCTGATGCCAGACTGTGGTGCAGAGGCTAGCACCGGTTGCCTGTCCAGGGCTGGCAATGGCCAGTGCCGGCGGATCCGAGGATGCTTGTGGCGACCAACCCCTGTCCAACGCCTCGATAGGCACCTGGGTGGATCCAGCCACCCCCATCCACCACTCAAGCAGGCTCCGCCCATCTGGCAGCGGGATCCCTGCCAGGTCTCCTGGAGATGGTTATGTGCGCTCAGTGCGTCCGGAGCCTGAGGCCTGTCAGATGGTCGCCCAGCTAACGCTGCTATGGGCGCCCAACACGGTGAGCTCCACGTCCATGAAGGAAACAGGCGCTGGCTGGCAAAGGGCACGGATCTCCTCGCAGCGAGGCGCGTCGTTGTACGACCCGCTCGATCCGATAGAAGGGCATTGTGGGTCGGTGCAAGGACGCCATGGTGGGGGCTTGTACGGAAGCGGGATTGAAACGGAGGCAGAGAGGCACTTTCAGGTGTGTCACTGACTGGCTGAGGGCGGGCTCTCCGGGTCGAGCGCGGGCCAGGCGGTAGCCGCCAGGGACCAAGAGCGGCTTGCCCGCCTCTGTCAGCGATGGCTCATCACCGATTACCACGACACTGGCTGCAATAAGCATCTGCCCAACTCGGGGCGCCAGGAACCGGTCCCTGGTGCCAGCCCAGGACAAGGGCTCCGGAATCACCGTCCGAAGTCCAGGTTACGATGACGCCAGTGATGTGCTCGAGGTTGTCGTGGTCAGGTCTGGTGTGAAGGCCGGTAGGCGGATTCAGATGCGTGGTCTCGACCAGGCTCAGGGCCTCAGAGTTTCTGTGTCTGATGCGTCGCTCTGCGTTGAAGCTCTGGCTGGTCAGCGGGGCTGTATCAAGCTCGGTGTATGATAGCACAACATGGGCTCGTTGGCAAATTGGCGGATCTATGGATAGAGTATCCTTGAGGTGCGTTATGGCTCACGCTGAGGAAGCCAGTGTATGTCCAGGATCCCTTCCAGACGCTTGAACTCTGGATCGCCAGTAACTAACTTTGCCGCCCGATGCTCAGCCAGTGCAACGGCGAATGCATCGGCATAGGCGACAGCATGTTCTGCTTTGATGTGAGCAGCCATCAGAGCCAGTTCCCGCTCCACCGATACAATCTCCAACGCGGTGGCTTCGATCACGGCCAGGGCTGCATACAGGCGTTCTGCCCCCCAACGCCGCTCCACGATGTAGGCTACCTCTCCGGCATTCACCCAGGTCATCAGCACACGGGTACCATCATCTTGCGCCTTCCGTAGCAGATCGGCCACCTTTTGACTGCCCGGCTCCCTGCCCAACAGAGCCAATACGGCAAAGCTGTCCAGGACAAAGGTTTCAGTCACCAGTCCGATCCTCCCTTGCTCGCTCCCGTTCCCGTTCTGCCAGGAGTTCTTTGGTCAACGAAGGCCCATCTTCGAACATGCCGTGCAGGGCCTCGATCGGATCGGCCGGCAGGGGCACGATGGCAACGATCTGACCATAGTCCAGGACCTGCACACGGGAACCTTTCTTGAGTCCGTGCTTTTCGCGAATGGACTTGGGAATTACCACCCAACCCTTGGCTGACACCGTAGCAGTATGCATTCTACCCTCCTTGGTGTACCAGTCATGGGTCTAGTATACCACAAATGCCTTGTGAGTGCAAGATAGACGCCGGAATGACCACAATTGTCGAATGGGGGATACAGAAATCTTCAGTGGTGGTACTGTCGAATTGCCTAGGTCAACTCCTGTTGAGGAAGGCGAAGTGCAGGCAGGCCCCTGGCGGGTTGGAGGCCCAGATCAGCAGGTGCTGTGACAGCGCTTAGCCCATTTGTATTCACCCTGACGGTGTTCTGCCAGAAGCAACTCATGACGATGGGCTTGCCTTGTTCGACCTGTTATGCATTGTGCAACCCGATGCGGCCACGAAACGGGGCCAGTTGGTCGTTCCTCGCTAGCCAACTCTGACTCTGCCCGGGTCGAGAGCCGCCTCTCCAGGTTGACCGATCGGGGCTATTGGCGTATAATATCCGAGTGATGAAGCTTATGTTGGCGAGAGTCCGAGCCGGCAATGAGGACGACCTAGTGTAGCGGCGACTGGAAGATCATCATGACAGCAGGAAGAAAAGAAGAAGTGCTAAATATCATAGGAAATCACCAAAAAGAGATCAGAGATCTTGGGGTCAGGCGCTATGGTTTGTTCGGTTCGTTTGTGCATGGGCAAACTACAGAGCAGAGCGACATTGATATCCTTGTCGAGTTCGAGCCCGGTCAAAAGACCTTTGACAACTTTATGAAGCTTGCCTTCTTTCTCGAAGACCTTTTAGGAAGGCAGGTGGACTTGGTGACTGCAGAATCCTTGAGCCCGCACATCGGTCCACACATCCTGAGAGAAGTTGAGTATGTCTCGATCAGTGCGTGAGTACTTGAAACACATCCTCGATGAGGCCGAGTACCTGATGGCAAGCTCTCGCGGCGTCGGCAAGGAGCGATTTCTTGAAGATCCTACACTGCGGAGGGCCTTTGTGCGAAGCATTGAGATCATCGGGGAGGCGGCGAAGCAGATACCTGATTCGTTTCGGCGGCAATATCCCGAGGTAGAATGGCGTGCAATAGCGGGGATGCGAGATCGATTGATCCATGCGTATTTTGGCGTGGACTATGAAATTGTGTGGGATGTGGTCGTCAACAAGGTGCCGGTTCTTGCCCAACAAGCCAAGCAGATAATCGAGCAGGAAGCGGACTGATACCAATCCAGTTGCCGATCATCAATGGATCCGAGTATCTGCCGGTTTTGTCTGTCCTCGAATGGGCATGTCATCCGCTGGTGACGGCGCTGCCCGGCCAAGACTGCTGGCCTGACCAACGATAGCGGGATAGGGAGACTAATGAGGGGTGTGGGCTCCGACACCTTCAAGCTTCCAGTCAAGAAGCAGACGATCCTGCGCATCTACTTCTGCATCAGTCTCCTCCTCAGCTCTCTCGGCTTTGTCTACTACTTGAGCACCCCACCTGATGCGTCTTGGGCAACGATTCTGAGCCTACCCTGGGCTCAGCCGGTCGTGGCGAGCATCCTCGGGATGAGCACGCTCGTTTCTCTCGTGCTATGCACACTTGTGCTCCGCAAGAAGGCAACCCCACGGGTTGAACGCGCGCTGTCGGATCGGCTCAGAGAGTCGGGCAAGCTCACAGCGTCCCTGGCCCTTGTCCTCTCAGCATTTGTTTTCGGGGTGATCTTGTTAGCCTCAGCCGCCGGTCTCGGCGAGACGGCCTTGCACGACTACTTCTCCTGGTTGCGCCCCTTCTCCTGGTGGCTGATCCTGCAGAGCACGGCAACTGCAGTGGTACTCTTTCTCTGGGCAGAGGGCACCCCTGGTGCCAAACCGGGACCGGTTCTCCTTCTCCTGTTAATCTTACTCGCTGGGACCGTCTTCCACATAAGGATCCAACTGCCGGCTAGTTCCCTGAGCGGCATAGAAGACGTGTATTTCACCTATACTGAGGGCCAGCGGCTGGCAGGAGGCGAGAACCCTTACGAACGTGTCCTCAGTGGCAACATGCGTGAGAACGACAAATACGCCACGTACCTGCCAGCGTTCTACTACCTGGCGGCGGTGGTTCAGGCCCTCGGTTTCGAGGACTTTGGTCCGTGGTTGGGGTTTTGGCGACCCGTCTTTCTCTTCTGTAACCTGGGCATCGCTGCACTGCTCTACTACCGGTTCTGGATGTCAAACAGGCTGATCCTCGCGACGTTCGCAGCCCTGTTTTGGCTCTTCAACCGGTGGACCATCCAGATGTCGCGGATCGCCGATATTGACTTCATCGCCCTGTTCCTCCTGGTCCTCTCACTCTTCCTGTTGTCCCGCCACAGGAGCTGGTCGCTGCTGCTCTTCGGGCTCTCCCTGGCGGTCAAGCAGATGGCACTGTTCATGGTACCTTTGTATATCATCTGGTATTGGCAATCAAGCGACACGCCCAGCCTCAGAACAGCCGTCAAGGCTGCGCTTCTGATCGGTATCATTCCAGCCCTGGCCTCCCTGCCTTTCCTGGCATGGAACCCGGAAGGGTTCATGAGATCGATCGTGTTTTCGGCTACCCGCAAACCCTTTCCACTTGCGGGCGCCGTCTCTGCGGATACTGCAGTGGGCTGGATAGGTCTGCCGGCGAAAGCACCTCTCCTACTGCTCATGGTGGCGATCTACTGGGCCTCGCTGCAACGGATGCTCCGTCCCTTTGTCTCGGCTCTGCTGGTGATGGCCACCTTCGTGGCGTTCAACTCTGTGTTTTACGCAAGTTATACAGTGTGGCTCATGCCGTTCATTCCGTTGGCTGCCGGTGAAGCCATGGGTCCGGGAAGAGGACAGACGATCGCCGAGCCACGCGCGGAACCAAGGGACAGCCCTCGATGGCTGCTGTGGACAACGCTCGTGCTCCTGGTGGGCCTGGGGCTCGCGTTGCGCTGGCTCTGTATCCAACAGATAAGCCTCAGCATAGATGAGTATCGCACCATCTGGGCAGCTCGGCAGATAGCGCTCCACGGTCTGCCCATTTTCCCTTCGGGCGTGTTCTCTCCACAGGGGTTGCTCTTCCAGTATGTGGAGGTGCCCTTTGTTCTGGGCGGTCTGGACGCGCGTGTGGCGCGTATCCCCGGTTTGCTCGTGAGCCTGGCTGCGATCCCAGTCGCATACTGGGTTGGACGGCGGCTCTTTTCAGAGCGCGCTGGGCTGATCACGGCGGCAGCACTGGTGACAGATCCCCTCTGCATTGTGTGGGGAGGACGTGCGCACATGGTTGGCCTGGTTCAGCTCCTGGCCATTGTGATCGTCTACCTGTACTACCGGGGACTGGCGGAGGATCGTGCCCGCTATCGGTACCTGGCCATGGGACTCGTGGTCGCCGCCGTCTTGACCCAGGTCGAGGCGGCTCTGCTCCTGCCGGCCCTGGGCGTGGCGACCGTCGTGGCTCTGCCCTGGCGGCAGCTGTTGCGCCGGAGCGTCATCTTGCCCTTTGCCCTGGGCGCGGCAGGGCCTGGCTTGTATTCCCTGATCTCCAGACTCGGCGGGCCCGGTATAGAGGCAGCTGTCCAGCAGAGCCAACCGCACCTTGCTTTCTCGATGCTCTTGCAGGCTGGGCCTCAAGCCCTGGGATCGGTCTTTGCCGACCTCGCCCGGCTGCCTTTCGCGCTCCTGGCTCTTGTCGGCCTGTACTTCCTCTTCCGGCCCCGGTTCGACCGCCTGGCACCCCTGACCTACCTGTACGTCATCCTGTGCTCCATCGTCGTCCCCTTTGTTCTTCTGGCCGGTCTCACTCCCCAGGGTGACCGCTACCTCTTTTTCCTGCTACCCATGCTGTATCTCATCAGTGCTGAGGTCCTGTGCCGCATCGTCGATCTGAACCCGGCGTTGAGGCCAACGCGAGCCTGGCAACCGGCGCTCTTGGCCCTGGTCGTCGTGCTCTATGTCGGACTGGCCGGTGCTGGCATGGCCTATGGCGAGCAACCTGACTACGATTTGGCCTTCCGATACCTGCGCGACGAGCTGCAGCCAGCCGAAGAGGATCGAATTGCTACCCAGATGACTGCAGCCTCGATGCTCTACCTGGGGCGCAGCGATGCCTGGACGATGCAACAGGGCCAGGAACCTGACGTTGTCAACCATCCAGAGACTGGTCTTCCCGTGGATAGGTGGACGGCCACACCCGCGCTGGTGGGCGCAGCGCCACTCCTCGACCTTCTAGACACGGCTCCTCGGGTCTGGTTCATCACCGACCGCTCGAGCTTTCAGCTCCGTCACGCGGCTGACTTTATCCTGACCGTGCTGGATCAGATGGATCTGGTATACGACAGGCAGGGCGTGCTGATCTTCCGAGGCGAGGGAGCGGTATCTACACCTGAGCCCCGTGTCAAGCGTCAGCGCGAGATCGAATTCGGAGAGGAACTGGCCCTTGTGGCGTTTGGACTGTCCGCGGGCAATCCCAACCCCGGCGATGAGCTGGCGGTCTCGTTGTACTGGCAAGCCCTGGAGAAAGCCGGCCCGGCCCATACCGTGTCTCTGCGGCTCGTCGGGCCCGATGGAGTGGAAGTGGCTGGCGTGGAAGAGCCGGTGCTTGGCGCTCTATACCGGGCAGATCTGTGGCCCAGGGACACGGTCGTCGTCGACCGCCACCAACTTATGACTCCGCCAGACTTGTCACCGGGACGCTACCGTCTCGACCTGGGCGTGTATGTCTCCGATGCCTCGGATTTGCTTCCGTTGCCAGGGAACGATGACCGGCTTCCCTTGGCATCCATGACGGTAGGAGAAGTCTCATTACCCCCACCGACTTCTGGTGCTGATATCACCTTCGACGAGCAGATCCGCCTTCTCGGCTACGATCTCACATGCGAGGAAGATTGGTCTAGATGCAATCTTTGGCTTCACTGGCAGGCCCTGAAACCAGTCGATCGCGACTATACCGTCTTTGTGCATCTCCTGGGCTCGGATGGCGCTATCATCACCCAGCACGACGCCCCACCCGGCCATCCTCTCTTCCCCACCTCCACTTGGCTGCTTGAAGAAGAAATCGTCGACGATCATCCCCTGGTTCTGCCTGCAAGCACATCGCCGGGTGCCTATCCTCTGGTCGTCGGTCTATATTATGGGCCCACTGGTGAGCGCCTCCAGGCTGTGAACGGCGATGGCCTCAACATAGGGGATGCTGTCCCGCTGACCACGATCGATGTGGGGCAGCAGACGCCATAGACGACGCGGTTATCCTACCGCACGCCACTTTTCCTGGATGCTTTGTGCAGCCGCTCCTTTCGGTTCTACCCAGTTTGACTTTCTGGCCATAATGGCATAATGGCCTTATACAAGAAGGGGGGTCGAACTATGAACGTAGTTAGCGTAAGCAAGCTGAAGGATGCACTATCAGAGTACCTAAACCGGGCAGCCTATGGCGGCGAGCGCATCGTCGTAGCCAGCCGGGGCAAGCCCAAAGCTGCGGTGATCAGCGTGGCTGATCTCGAGCTCTTGGAGGAGCTGGAAGATGCGCAAGCGGCGCGTGAGGCGCTGGCGGCCCACCGGGCCGGGGAGACAGTCCCCTATGAAGAGTACCGGGCCGAACTGGTGGCCGAAGGCTTGCTGAGTGAATGAGCCTCAGCGGCGCTGGAAGATTGTGATTGACCGGCAGCCTCAGAAGGAGATGCGTCGCCTGCCGAGCGACCTACGGCAACGTATTGACAGGGCCATCCTCGCACTGGCAGAGGATCCCAGGCCAGCTGACTGCAAGCCTGTGAAGGATGCTCCTCGGGGTACCTACCGGCTGAGGGTCGGAGCCTACGGGGTGATCTATACGGTGCTTGATTCTGAGACGGTCAGCGTCGTGGCGAGGGTGCGCAAGCGGGACGAGAGCACCTACCGGGGGCTGTGACTCCGGGGTCCTGGGCCGAAAACCTGTATGCTACCGGGGGCAATGCGCGCTACGGAACTTCCCTCGGAGAGTGGGTAAAGGGGGCCAACTCAGGTCGTTGTTCACAAAGGTGTGTTCTCGGGCTGTTTTGCGCCTGCCCGCCAGGTATGCTATCCGACGCAGCTTCTAACAGCGGGTTCACCTTGTCGACCCGTTTCGAGCCGTGAGTCAGGTTATGATCGATAGCCTGCCGCCCAACCGCTTGGGAACAGGCGAACGAGCTGTCATCGCCTACGCCCAAGCGTCCCGCTAGCTGGATGAGATCACCTGGCTATGCTGTAGCAAGCGAAAGGGCGGATTGCTCCAAGCGGGTATCCACGCCACGCAACACTTCCTGGATGGCATCTACGGTCTCTTCATCGAACAGTGGTTCCCCGCACTGCTCGCATACCCATGCTGGTACATCATGAATGATGAGGTGGTATCCTCTGCGGGTAGCGGCATAGCTGACCCTCTGGCGCACCAACGTTCCCTTACAGTAAAGACATTCCATGCTTACCTCTGCCTTCGCGTCTGCCAGTCAGGTTCCCACTGTGTTGAGCTGGGCAAATATGTAGTGATGATCGCCAGATAGTCGGCCTTTGGCGCACATACAACGTGCAGAGGGCGATCTCCTTCACCCCAGCCCAGCATCAGGCAACTGTGTCCCCGTGCATCCTCAGGATAGTTTTCGACCAGCACGCCATGAAAGACAACGGCCCGGATTTCCTCGGTCGAGATCATTCGGTCAGGAGAGTTCATTTGGTTGACTGCGTGAGGCAGGAACAGGATCCGCTTTGCAGCCGCCTCCCTCACCCGTGTCAGAATGTCCCGCTCCTGGAACTCGGAATCCGTTGGCATAGATCCCTTCTTGGCAACCCTTTCGGTCAATGACTGCCAGCTCAATACCATCTTTGCGCTGGAAAGCCTCTATCATGGCTATCATTCTAACGCAAGAAGCCCGAACGTGCAAGGGTCACTCTACCCGGTGGACGGTCACCATTGATTGGTAACAAAGAGTTGCTCTTGCATCTTGTACCTTCTTGACCAGCCTCCTGCCTCCTGCTGGTGCTCGTTCTGACCTTGAGTCGCATAGGTAGGTATGCTATCAGACGCAATTTAAAGCGGCGGGCTTACGTTGTCTACCCGGTGTGTGCTACCAATCCCATGCCCCCGTCAAGGGCGCCTGCGCAATGCTCGTCAGCCACCTGTGCAGTTACCGACGTTGCTTGTGCGATCAAGTTGTTTGTTTCCCTCCATTAGGTATGCTATAATCGCCGCATGCGCTTGAACCATCTCACGCTACACAACTTCCGCAACTATGTCCGGTTGGATCTGGACCTGGCACCGGGCATCACCATGCTGGTCGGCGACAACGCCCAGGGCAAGACCAACCTCCTGGAGGCGATCTATTACCTGGCGACCAGCCGCTCACCCTACGCTGGCACGGACCGCGAGGTGGTCAACTGGCTGGTAGCTGAGGATGAACCGCTGCCCTATACCCGGCTGGTGGGCCGCGTGTCGCGGGGCAGCAGCCAGCAGGCTATCGAGATCACGCTGACCCAACTGGCGGAGAACGGCACCCGCTACCGCAAGCAGATCCGCATCAATGGCGTCAGCAAGCGGGCCATGGACCTGCTGGGGCACCTGAACGTGGTGCTCTTCCTGCCGCAAGACATCGAGCTGGTCTCCGGCTCGCCCAGTGGCAGGCGCCGCTACCTGGACGTAACCCTCTGCCAGATCGATCCTG
>JAMJFU010000064.1 GCA_023544525.1 Anaerolineae bacterium
CTGGCCTTATCAGAGCCAAATGTGGATATGGTGGTGTTGAACGCCATTCCGCCCACATTCCTGCCGGCGATGGAGGTGGCGCAGGCCGTCGTGCCGGTCGTCAAGGAGTTCGACAAGCCGGTGGCGGCCTGTTTCACGGTCTGCCAGGACATGGCAGAGACGCGCCGCTATCTCGAAGAGAACGGCATCCCCACCTTCGATGCGCCCGATGACGCCGTGCGCGCGTTGGCGACGCTGGCCCGGGCAACGTTCAGCGAAAGCCATCCACTTGGCGATGTGTCTCCTGCTCAGCACCCGATTCTCGACCGCGCTGTTTTGGAGGCGCGCCATCTCCTGGAACCCGAGGCGCTCGACCTGCTCAGCGACAACGGCATCGCGGTGATGCCGCACGTCCTGGCGCGAACCCGGGAAGAGGCACGACGCGCCGCGATGGAGATGAACAGCCCCGTCGCGCTCAAGATCGTTTCGCCACAAGTTATTCACAAGAGTGATGTCGGCGGCGTCAAGCTCAATCTTCGAGGCAACGAGGCGGTGGGTCAGGGATATGACCAATTGGTGAATGACATAGAGCGCGCGACACCCGCCGCAGACATCCATGGCGTGCTGGTCGTGCCGATGGCACCACCGGGCACCGAATTCATCATCGGGATGACGCGGGACGCACAGTTCGGCCCCACGATCATGTTCGGCATGGGCGGCGTGTTTGTGGAATTGTTCCAGGACGTCAGTTTCCGCATTGCGCCGTTTGACGAACAGGTCGCGCTGGACATGATCAAGGAAACCAAGGGCTATCGCGTGTTGCTAGGTATGCGCGGTGAGAGGCGGAAGGACATCGCGAGCCTGGTGAAATTGCTGGTACAAGTGTCACGGTTAGCCGTGCGGTATCCGCAGATCAAGGAAGTCGACCTGAATCCGATCCGCGTCTATGAAAACGGGTATGGCGTCTTGGATGCGCGAATTCTGCTGGATGCGGAGTAGCCGGCGGGGGAGCTCTCCACCCCCTGCCTGGCTACGACATCGGTTGTAGAACAGGATCCATAGAGGAGGTAAGGAGATCATGGCCGACTATGGGGCACTACAGGCAAAGGTGCAGGAACTGGCAGAGAGGGACTGGGACATCCCGGTCCTCGAGGCCAGGGTCAAGAAGCTGGTTGCCGAGGGCATCCCCAGGAAGGTACTCAACCGCGAAGAGGTCCTGGCCAACAAGCAGCGGATCCTGGAGCGGGTTCGGCGGCGCGGCGAGGAGTACAACTTGATGGCCTGCAACTGCGCCCGGGGCACTGCGCTGGCCGTGATGGAGGAGTTTGGCCTGGGTACGATGGAGATCGTGCAAGCCCTGTCTCCCTTTCCAGGCTTTGGTGGTACCGGCTGGATGTGTGGTGGCGTGACCGGCGGTCTGATTGCGCTGGGCCTCTATTTTGGCAGTGAGGACGTGCTGGATTATGAAGCGGTGGAGGCAACAATGGGGGCCGCCCGCCAGTTCATGGCCCGTTTCGAAGAGCAGGTTGGCTCTGTCATCTGCCCCAGGATCCAGGAGGAGGTCGTCTTTGGACAGTACATGGATCCGGGGGCCAGTCCGGAAAAGATGGAGGCTTTTGCGCAGGCAAAGGGCTTTGAAAAATGCGGGCTCCTGCCGGGCATAGGCGCCCGGCTCGCTGCCGAATTGATCATCGAGAGCCTGGAGTAGCGCACCGTCGCCTGGAGCGGAGTCAGATATGAATGCCAAGAAGGCAAGGTTGGCTGAGATTGTTGGGCCAGACCATGTTATTGACGATCCAGGTATCGGCGAATCGTTCACCCTGGATCGCACTGTGCGCCCGGCCAAACGACCCTCGTTCAAGGTCAGGCCGAAAACTGTAGAACAAGTCCGGGAGATCGTCCTCTGGGCAAACGAGACACTGACACCGCTGGTGCCGGTGAGCTCTGGTGCTCCCCACTTACGGGGCGATACGCTGCCCTCGGTCCCCGAGGCAGTCATTGTCGACTTGGCCGGGATGAAGCGCATCCTCAAGATCGACCGCAGGAACAGGCTGGCCCTCCTCGAGCCGGGCGTGACCTACAGCCAGCTCCAGCCCGAGCTTCAGAAAGAGGGCTTGCGGGTGATCATGCCGCTCTTGCCGCGGGCCAACAAATCGGTCATCGCCAGCCTGCTCGAGCGAGAACCGCCCATGTCCCCTCGGTATCAGTGGAACTTGCTGGAACCACTGCGCAGCCTGGAGATCGTGTGGGGCAACGGGGACCGGTTCTACAGCGGCAGTGGCACCTTCCGCGGCGAAAGGGAAGAGGATTGGCAGCAGGGGTTGGTACCGGTCCAGGGACCGGGGCCGGGGCAATTGGACTTTTACAAGTTTGTCTCGGCTGCCCAGGGCAGCATGGGCATCGTCACCTGGGCCTCGGTGAAATGCGAGGTGCACCCGGAATTCCGCAAGCTCTTCCTCGTCCCTGGCGAACGGCTGGCAGACCTCATCGACTTTACGTATCGGCTCCTCAGGTTCAGGTTCGGCGACGAGCTTTTCCTGGTGAACGACGCCTGCCTGGCCTATATCCTGGCGCAGGACGAGGACAAGGCCGTGTCCCTGCGAAACAGCCTTCCACCCTGGACCGCCGTGGTGGGGATCACGGGTGGACAGGTCCTGCCCAGAGAGAAGGTACAGGCTCGCCAACAGGACATCCAGGAACTCGCCCAGCAGTCCGGCCTGACGCTGGCGTCCGCCCTCCGGGGCTGCCACGAGGGCGAGCTGCAGGCGCTCCTCCTGAACGCCTCTGCCGAACCGTACTGGAAACTGAGATACAAGGGAGGCGCGCAAGAGATCTTTTTTCTGAGCACCCTCGACAGGGCAGCGGGCTATGTAGCGACGATGCAGGCAGCAGCCGGTGAACAGCAATATCCCATCTCGGACATTGGAATCTATGTCCAGCCGGTGCACCAGGGGGTGGGCTGCCACTGTGAGTTCATCCTGCCCTTCGACCGGGGTAGCCAGGCAGAGAGCGTGAGAACCGAAGCTCTGTTCCGCGATGCCAGCCACAGGCTCTTTGGCCAAAAAGCCTTCTTCTCGCGGCCGTATGGGATATGGGCGGACATGGTATATGGTGCAGACGAGCGAACCAAGATGGTGACGCAGAAGGTCAAAGACATATTCGATCCCAATCACCTGCTGAATCCGGGCAAGCTCTGCTTTTGAGTGGGTAGGAGAACAGAATATGCCACTGGAAGATTTCGCGGCGGAGATGGACAGGTGCAGCCAATGCTCCTACTGCAAGTGGATCCCCTTCGACCAGGTGAGAAGCTGGCGGTTTGCCAAGAACTGCCCCAGCGTTTCATACTATAACTTTAACAGTTACTCCGCCCGCGGGCGGTATGCTGTGGCCCGTTCCCTCATCAGGGGCCAAAGTGGCTACTCCGATACGGTACGGGACATCGTGTTCACCTGTATGACCTGCGGCTCCTGCGACGTAAGCTGCAAGGTGTGCCGCTACAACCTGGAACCGTTGGAGATGGTGCGCGAGCTCAAGTTCAGATTGGTCGAGGACGGCCAAGGGCTCGAGGCCCATAGGGCCATCATCCAGAGCCTGGACCGGGAACAGAATACGATGCAGCGGCCCAGGTCCGGGCGAGGGGACTGGGCCGACGGCCTGGACGTGCGGCGCCTGGCCTCGGAAAAGGGGAAGGTGCTCTTTCACGCTGGCTGCCGGCTGAGCTACGACGAGGACCTGCAGCAGTCGGCCAGGGCCGCGGTGGACCTCTTCAGGAAGGCGGGCGTCGACGTCGGTATTATGGGCGAGCAAGAGATGTGCTGCGGCGGCAGGATCTATGCTATGGGCTACAGGGAGGAGTTCGCCCGCTTTGCCAGGGCGAACATGGCCGCCTGGGCCAGGGCCGGCGTGGAGACGATCGTCACCTCCTGCGCCGACGGTTATCACGCCTTCAAGCGCCTCTACCCGCAACTGGGGTCCGGGGTGCAAGTGCTGCACACTGTGGAGTTCCTGGCCCGCCTGATTCAAGAGAAAAAGATTGTCTTCCGCTTAGAAGTTCCCATGACCGTTACCTACCACGATCCTTGCCACCTGGGCAGGCAGGGCGAGCCGTACGTGCCGTGGGACGGTGTCGAGAAGAAAATCAAGGGCCAGATCGTCGTCTACGAGCCCGAAAGGCCGAGGTACAACGGAGCCTGGGGCGTGTATGATCCGCCGCGAGAGATCCTGCGCAGCATTCCCGGCGTAGAGCTGGTAGAGATGGAGCGCATCCGGGAGTATAGCTGGTGTTGCGGGGCCGGGGGAGGCGTCCGGGAAGCCTATCCCGAGTATTCGCAATGGACTGCCGGCGAGAGGATTTCAGAGGCCATAGCGACGGGGGCCGAAGCCCTGGTGACCGCCTGCCCGTGGTGCGAAAGGAATTTCCAGGACGCCGCCGGCACCATGGGAGAACCGATGCAGGTCTATGATCTCGTCGAGTTGGTGCAAAAGGCGGTATGAGGGAGGAACCAATGGCATTGCCGAAAGAGGTCTACAAAGCCCTGAAAGATATCGTAGGATCGGAGAACATCTCGGACGATCCGGCGCTGCTTGATTCCTACCGCTACTCGCTGGCCCACACGGCCATCCACCTTGGCCCCTACTACGACACCTTTACCCCCAGGGGCGCAGCGGTCCTGCTGCCCGGCAGCACCGGGGAGGTCCAGGCCATTGTCCGGCTGTGCAACGAGCACAAGATCAAGTTCAAAGCTTCGAGCACCTTCTGGTCGGCGCAGGGCTACCCCTCGGAAGACGATACGATCCAGCTGGATATGCGGCGGATGGACCGCATTCTGGAGATCGACGAGAGGAACATGTTCGCCGTCGTCGAGCCCGGGGTCATTGGCGCTACCTTGCAGGCGGAGGCGATGAAGGTGGGCCTGAATACCCACATTGCGGGCTCGGGTTGCAGCTGCTCTGTGCTGGCGGGTGCGACCTCCTACTTTGGGTCCGGACCGAGCAACCTGTATGGCGGCTGGCACTATGAAAACCTGCTCGGGGCGGAGTGGGTGATGCCCACGGGCGACCTCTTTCGAATCGGCTCGCTGGGTTCCGGCTGCGGCTGGTTCTGTGGCGAGGGCCCAGGCCCAAGTATGAGAGGCATAGCCCGGGGATTCCTCGGCGCCAAAGGCGCCATGGGCGTGTTCACCAAATGCGCCATCAAGCTCTTTGCCTGGCCCGGCCCCGAATCCCTGCCCGTGGAAGGGACCGTCCCGGCCTACAGGGTCTCGCTCCCGGACAATTTCAGGGCCTATACTGTGGCATTTCCCTCCTGGAAAGCCTGGGCCGATGCGGCCTATTTGATCTGGGACACGGGCATTGGCTACCTGGCCCACCGCCAGTTCAACATGTTCGGACGCGAGCTCAAGTACGCCATGGTCAAGATCCTCACGGACCCCAGCAAAACGCTGGGGGATCTCGAGGAGCTCCTCGAGGATCCGGAGGTACAGAGGGTGACCGAGGCCTCAAAGCGCGATTTCCAGATCGTCCTGGCCGGCATGACGCCCCGGGATCTGGCCTGGCAAGAGAGAGCATTCGACGAGATCCTGGCCCGCACAGCAGGCTGGAAGGTAGAAGCCATGAACCAGCCCGACGTCGCTGACTGGTCGCTGCTGTACCTGCTCCGGCTGGGGCACAAGAACCTGAACCTCGTCTTTGGCGGGTCGTATGATGGCTGTTTCGGCCTGCTCGGTACGGCCGACTATGGAACCACGCATGTGGAAGAATCAGGCCAGTTGAAAAAAGAGTGGGAAGAGCAGGGGGCCGTGGTGCAGGCCGGTGGTGACTGCACGATGGGGCCCATCGGCGGACAGGGAGGGGGAGGTACGTGCCTCTGGGAGAACTTTACCTGCTTTGATCCCTACGAGCGGGAATCGGTCGAGGGCACCCGCGCGTTGTTCGACGCCGCCACCAAGCTGGGGCTGGCAAGAGGATGGGGCGTCGGCATGGAAAAGTGGAATGCCCAATGCCGGGGGCCCGATGGCAGGACGACGCCCAAGGAGGAGCGCGACCGGATCCATCTGTCCGCACCCCAGCCGTCGGTGTTCCGTTACCAGCACAAAATCCGAAGAGCCTTCAACCCCAACGACCTGGGCGACGCCTACTATGAGACGCTGGACGACGAGGCTGACTGAAACCGGCTCCTACGGGCGCGATTCCAGACGCATCGCCTGGGCAAAGGTGTGGTTGAACCCGGGATCGGAGGCCAGCTCGATGTATCGCACCCGCCGGGCCAGGTCCTGAGCCTCCGCCCGCTTGCTGCGTGAGATCAGCGCCAGCCGGGCCCCCATGCCGGCGGCATTGCCTACCTGGCGGAAACGATCCAACGGCAACCGGGGCAGCATGCCGACGGCTATCGCGCTGGAGACGTTGATGTAGGTCCCAAAAGCGCCAGCGATGATCACCTGATCGATCTCGTCCGCCCCTAGCCCGTGGCTCTTGAGCAGTACCTCGATGCCGGTGCGCATCGCCCCCTTGGCGAGCTGCAGTTCACGGATGTCTTTTTGGGTAAAGGTGATGGCTCGGTGGTGATCATCCCCCTCCACCAGGACAAACTCGCGGATGCCGCTGTCGCTACGCACCCGCGGATGCTGGACCAGGCTGCCCCGTGGGTCGACCACGCCGGCCTGAAGGAGCTGGGCCAGCGTATCCAGGATGCCCGAGCCGCAGAGGCCGACTGCCGGTCCGCCCCCGATGGTCTGGATCTCGATCCTGTCGTCTACGAGGCGTAGATGCTCGATGGCGCCGTTCGCCGCCCGCATGCCGTGCTTGATGTGTGCCCCCTCAAACGCCGGGCCGGAAGCACAGGAGAGGCTGGTCAGCCGCCCATGGCTTGCCAGGCAGACCTCGGTATTGGTGCCGATATCCAGAGCCAGCACCACGCCTTCTGCCTGCGCGAGTTCCGTCGCCAGCAGCATGGCTACGTGATCGGAACCGACGTAGCCAGCGATGTTGGGCAGCAGATGTACCCAGGCCCCTACCGCGATGTTCAGCCCCAGTTCGCGGGCCTTGACGTCCAGCGCCGAGGCGATGGCCGGAACGTAAGGGGCCGCCACCAGCTGCTGGACCGGGATCTGCACCAGGAGGTGATGCATGGCTGTGTTGCCTACCACGACCATCTCGACGATCTCGGCCGGTTCGGCATTGATCTCGCCGCACATCTGGGCGACTGCCTCGTTCACGGCATCAATGACCAGGGTTTGCAGCTGCACGGCCTTGGCTGGGTCTCTCACGGCAGCAGCCATGCGACTGATCACGTCCTCGCCATAGGCGATCTGCGGGTTCATCAGGCCCTCAGAGGCCAGCGTCTCCCCGCTGTCAAGGTCGACCAAATAGACTGCAATCTTGGTCGTCCCCAGGTCCATGGCCAAACCGAGGGACCTGGCTTCCGGTGGGAGCACGGCCACGACCTCGCCATCGCGCACCATCGTGCGGACCCGCCAGTCCTCACGCCGCAGCCGTGGCGAAAGCTGGCGCAAAACGCCGAGATCCACGCTGCTGGCGGTGACACCGTGCTGTTCCACCAGGGCTTCCGTGAGCCGTTCCGCATCGGCATGCAGGTCTTCCAGCGAGGGGGCGGGAAGCTGGAGCAGGTAAGCGTCGACGGGTGGTTCAGGGATGACGCTTATCTCCTCCCCTTCAATCTGGGTCCGCTGCGGCGCGGTGAGCGATTCCGGGGGGACGCGCACCTTGCAGGTTCCCCGGGGAATAACCTGGCAAGCCAGGCGGTAGCCCTCGCTCAGTTCTTTGGGATCGAGGTACTCACCCTCGGCTGGCGTCGGTTCAGATACCTCGCCATCGACCACCTGCACGATGCATCGACCGCAGGTTCCTACTCCGCCGCAAATGCTGACGAGATCCACGCCCAGATGGCGAGCACACTCGAGCAGCGATTCTCCAGATGGGCATTCGCCTCGGCGCCCCACCGGCTCAAAGTCAATCCGGACCTTCATTTTGTCCTCATTCTGTTCCGGTCTGCGGTCCATTATATCACACTGGATCCCGTCTTGACCAGTTGCTCGGGGTTGGCAAATTCATCAAGCTCAAGATCGCCGTCCTGGGCTATGGTATCGCCCACGATCTATTTGGTGAGGATAGCCCCATCGGCCAGTCGATCACAATTGGCTCCACCAAAATGACCGTGGTGGGCGTCATGGAGGAAAAGGGCATGGTGGCCGACGCCGGCTATGATGGGCGGATCTATATTCCCTTGACGGTCATGTACCAGAAGTTCAATCCCATGCGAATAGGCAGGGAGCGGGTACGGACCATTTACATCAAGGCGGAGAGCAAAGAGGCGATGGACAGTGTCATCAACCAGGTGACGGCTGTCCTGGTCGAGCGCCATGACGTGGACCCGGCGGCACCGGACTTTACCATCCAGACCCAACAGGACATCATCAGCACCCAAGAGGCCACCACAGAGGCCTTCCGCAACCTCCTGGCCTGGGTGGCCGGCGTCTCGCTGGTCGTGGGTGGCATTGGCATCATGAACATCATGCTGGTCTCGGTCACCGAGCGCACCCGTGAGATCGGCCTGAGCCAGGCGTTGGGTGCGCGCCCTCGAGACGTGCTGCTGCAGTTCCTCATCGAAGCCGTCATCCTGAGCCTGGTTGGCGGGCTGGTGGGCGTGGTGGGTTGCCCGGCAGCGGGCAGAGCCTCTCCCCGGAGGAGCGTGCCACCCGCCAGGCCGGGCGTGAAGGCGGCGGCGCCGGCGGCACCAGCCGGGCGCTGATAGAGGCCGTCATCGAGCTGGTAGAATCCAAGTAGCCATCGATCCAGCAGGGTGCTGCTGGCAGGCAACAAAAAGACTCTGTACTCGTACGAAGGTGAGACATGAACAAGTGGATAACACTCTCTTTGGTCGCGATCCTGGCCCTTCTTTTGGCCGCCTGTGGCGGCGCCCCGGCAACTGGCGAGACCCCTGCTGCTCCGGCCGCAGGCCAGGCCGGGACACCCGAGTCGGGCACCTCGGCGACGCTGAATGAGGACTATGCGGATGCTCTGAGCCTGCGCAACCAACTGGCTCTGGGCACGTTGCGGCTGGAGGGCACGCCCGCTGCGGTCACCGCCGAGCAGGCCGGCAGGCTAATGCCCCTGTGGCAGGGGCTCAAGACGCTGAGCGCCAGTACCACCAGCGCACCGGAGGAGACGGAGGCGCTACAGAACCAGATCGTGGCGTCGCTGACTGAGGCCCAGGTCGCGGCCATTGCCAGCCTGCAACTGACCAATGCCGATCTGCAGGCCTATCTGGTCGAGATCGGTGCCAGTGAGATCAGGACACCGGAACCGGGGGTCACCCCGCAGAGCGGCAGCCTGAAGGACCTGCCCCCGGAGCAGCGGGAGGCGGCCCGCGCCACCGCCGAGGCCCTGGGTACGCCGGTAGGCAGTGGCCGGAGCAGCGGCACGAGCAAGAGGGACGTGCTGCTGGACAACGTGATTGAGCTGCTCGCCCAACGGGCTGCCGGGCCTTGATGCGAGCTGGTCCGATTCTTGTCACCGCTGTCTGGATCGGCGAGCTGCTGCAGCCCATGACCTTGGTCCTCGAAAGAGAGCTTCAGCACATTCCTCCGGGATCGGGCTCCCCGGAGGCAGATTGACGAGGCCTGACCTGCCTTCCGGGGTGCTAGACTATTCGGTTGAAGGATGCTATTGGCATCAGGCGCCGTTTCGCAAATGATAGCCGACGCCGGGCACGGTGACGATGTAGCGCGGCTGCACCGCGTCCGGCTCGATCTTGCTTCGGAGGTTGCTGATGTTCACCTGGAGCATGTGAGTTTTCTCTTCGTGCTCCGCGCTCCACACTGCGCGCAGCAGTTGGCGGTGCGTGAGGACCTTGCCCGCGTGGGTGACCAACACGCGTAGCAGATCGTACTCGGTAGGTGTCAATTGCACATCTCGTCCGGCGAACCTGACCATCCGCCGCCCCAGATCGACGGTCAACTCTCCGACCGAAAAGACAGGCTCCGCCAACTCCGGACCCGCCCGTCGCAAGGCGACGCGCATCCGTGCCAGCAGCTCGCCAATGCCAAAAGGTTTCGTCACATAGTCATCGGCGCCTGCATCCAGCGCGGCAATCTTGGTTGCCTCGATGTCGCTGGTGGAGATGATCAGGATTGGCACGCGGGTCCATTGTCGAAGCAGCCGCGTGACCTCGATGCCGTCCAGATCGGGCAGCTCCAGATCCAGGATGACCACGTCCGGCCGGCGGGCAGTGAGGGTTGACAAGGCTTCCTGGCCCGAGTCTGCCTCGAACACGGTGTAGCCTTGGGTCGAGAGAGACAGGCGCAGGTAGCGCCGCATCGCCGCTTCCTTGTCTATCACCAGGGCGCGCACTCCATCCTTTGACACGCTGCCTCCTTTCCACTGGTTACGGGCGCGATCGCACCCCTTTCTGCTTGCCGGAGTCCCTACGGCTTTTCCTGGCGATTGTCTCCATTCCGTCCGGGTTGCCCGTTGAGGTGATACGGCACGTCGGTGACAGTGACGCCCGGCCTGGTCAGCAGGGCCAGGCGCAGCATCATGGCCGCCTGGGTGTGCAATAGGTTGTGCCACCAACGTTTGGGCACGAATTGGGGCACGACGACGGTGATCAGCTCGTTCGGCTGGCGTTGCGCCGCGATCTTTTCAATGTAGCTCAGAAGCGGCTCTGCCAGGAGGCGATAGGGTGAATCCAGAATCACCAACCGCACACCATCGCCCCACATGTCCCACTTGTCCTGAATCTTTTCTGCCTCGGCCGGGTCGGTGGACACGTGGATAGCCGTCACGTCGTCGGACAGGGCGCGCGCGTAGCGCAGCGCCACCAGCGTGCCCTGGTGCACCCCGCCGATGGGAATGATCACCCGGTGGCGCGGCGCCACATTCGCCGGTCCGCCATGATTCTCAAGTGACAGATGTGCGGCCAGATCCTTGTAGTGGGAATGGATGCGGAAGAAGATGAACACCAGGGCAGGAATCAACAGAACGACGACCCATGCCCCGTCTCGGAACTTGGTGATGGCAAATATACACATGACAACCGCTGTGCAGGCGGCGCCAATTCCGTTGATGATCATCTTGACGCGCCACCTGCGCTCCCAGCGAAGCGTGGAACCGTGCTCTTGCACCTCCTGCCCTGGTGCCATGTGCCCGATCTTCCACCAGCGGCGGGCCATGCCGGACTGGGACAGGGTGAACGAGAGAAACACGCCGATTGCGTAGAGGGGAATGAGTGCGGTCACACTCGCCTGGAAGACGACAATGAGCCCCGCGGCAAGCAACGCCAGGGCCAGGATGCCCCGCGAATAGACCAGGCGGCTGCCGCGGTAGGTAAACTGCCGGGGCAGGAAGCCGTCAGCCGCGATGAGGGCACTCAGCCGCGGAAAGTCGGCGAACGAAGTGTTGGCAGCCATAATCAGGATGAGGGTCGTGGCTGAGATCGCCCCCAAGTAGAGCAGCCCCCGCCCCTTGAAGATGGTGCGTGCGAGTTGAGAGATGACTGTCTCTGCCTCAGAAGGGATAGCGCCAATGGGTCCAGCCAGAAAGCTAATGCCCAGGAAAAACGTTCCCAGGATCGCTGCCATCCAGATCAGGGTAATGCCTGCATTGCGGCTGCGCGGCTCGCGGAATGCGGTGATGCCATTCGAGATGGCTTCGACGCCGGTCATGGCGGCGCTGCCGCTGGCAAAGGCCCGCAAGATCAGAAAGAGGGAGAGCCCCTGGGCGACGTGGATTTGCTCCATGGGCGGTGGATCGATGACGGTGCCCAGTGAGCCGAGTACATACTGTATTAACCCCGTGCTCACGGTCGCGAGCATCATCACCACGAAAAAGTAGGTGGGAATGGCAAAGACCCTGCCCGATTCCTTCACGCCGCGTAGGTTCATCAGCATGACGAACATGACTAGGCCGACGGCGATCCACACGCGGTAGGGAAACAGGACAGGCAAGGCCGATGTGAGCTGGGCCACGCCGGAGGCGATGGATACCGCAACGGTCAAGACATAGTCAGTCAGCAGAGCGCCACCAGCCATGAGAGCGGGCAACTCGCCCAGGTTGTCGCGGGCGACGATGTAGGCTCCACCGCCGCCGGGATAGGCGTGGATGGTCTGTTCGTAGGAGAACGTGACAATCACCAGGAGAGCGGCGATTGCCAGGGAGATCGGGAATACGTAGCCAAACGCCGACGTCCCAACGGCAGCCAAGATGATCAGGATTTCCTGGGTGGCGTATGCCGTCGACGAGAGATTGTCGGAAGCAAAAACCGCCAGGCCGATGAGCTTGCCGATCGTCTGGTTGGGTGCGTCCGCCGTCGGCAGCGGCCGGCCGATGAGCCAGGTACGCCAGGAACGAGGCGGAGCGTATTCCGCCTCCAAATGCATCACGGTGGTGCCAGTTTCTCCGTCGATTGTAACGCTAGCCATTCCATTTCCTCGAATCAGTGTTGGATGTAATGTCGGCCGGGCACCTGAAAGTCAGTCGCCCGCCATCTTCTCAACCCCCTTACCTGTTTCCCAGGGAGCAGGGCCAAAGAGCCTGTGACAGTATATCCGAAATTGGGTCAATAAGGGCACAAGAATCGCGACACAGGGGTCAAGAAAGGCTCAAGAAGGCCAGCTCAGCCCAGGGTCCTGGGGGAGCTGCGTGTCAATGTGCTAGACTTGAACCTGGCGCTGAATCGGGTACAATAGGAAGCGATGAGCGACGAACTTGAGCGCCCGGATCCCGACGAGCTGCTGTCGCAGGTGCAGACCGAGGAGAGGCAGCAGGCTCGTGGGAAACTAAAGATTTTTTTCGGCTACGCCGCTGGTGTGGGCAAGACCTATGCCATGCTCGAAGCAGCCCAGCAGCGTCTGGCTGAGGGGATGGAGGTCGTGGCAGCCTCCGTCGAGACCCACGGCCTGCCCGAAACCGAGGCCCTTCTGGCCGGCCTGGAGGTACTCCCTCCCCGGCAGATGGAGTATCGGGGGCAGTTGTGGCCCGAGCTGGATGTGGATGCCGTGCTGGCTCGGCACCCAGAGCTGTCGCTGGTCGACGAGCTGGCCCATACCAACGTGCCTGGTTCGCGCCACGCCAAACGCTACCAGGATGTGGACGAGATCCTCGCTGCCGGGATCGACGTGTATACTACGCTCAATGTCCAGCACCTGGAGAGCCTGAACGACACGGTGGCCCAGATCACGGGCATCACCGAGCACGAGACGATTCCTGACCAATTCATCGACGAAAGCACAGAGCTGGAGCTGATCGATCTCCCTCCCGACGAGCTGCAACGGCGGCTGCAAGAGGGCAAGGTCTATGTCCCCGAGCAGGCGGCTCACGCTACGCGCCAGTTTTTTCGCAAGGGGAACCTGACTGCCCTGCGCGAGCTGGCCCTGCGCGATGCGGCTGCGCGGGTCGACGAGCAGATGCGCGCCTACATGCAACTGAGGGCCATCCCCGGTCCCTGGCCAGCGGGAGAGCAGCTGCTCGTATGTGTCGGTCCCGGCCCTTTCGGCGAGCGGTTGGTGCGCGCGGCACGGCGCCTGGCCGGCGAGCTGAATGCCAGATGGACTGCCCTCTATGTGGAAACGCCGGCGCACCTGCGACTGAACACAGAAGAGCAGGATCAATTGGCGCGCACGCTCTACCTGGCCGAGGAGTTGGGTGGCCGGTCGGTCACCCTTCCGGGGCGCTCGGTGGCCGCGGCGGCAGTCGATTATGCCCGGCGGCACAACGTGACCAAGATCGTCGTCGGCAAGCCTGTCGGCCCACACTGGCGGCAACTGCTACGCGGAACCGTCGTGGATCAGATCGTGCAAGCAAGCGGGCCCATCGACGTGTACGTGATCAGTGGCACGCCCGAGGCCGGGCGCGGCTTGGAGCCGGGGGGCTGGCGGCCAAGTGGATCGTGGTCTCAGTATGCCTGGGCCGCGGGCCTGGTTCTCCTGGGTAGCTTGTTGGGCGGCCTGCTGCGCCAGTTCCTGGCGCCGACGAACCTGGTCATGATCTACCTGCTGGTGGTCGTCGTCGCCGCCCTCTACCTGGGGCGGGGTCCTGCAATCCTCGCGGCCATTCTCGGCGTCCTGGTCTTTGATTTTTTCTTTGTGCCGCCCTACCTGACCCTGGCTGTAGCGGATACCGAGTACCTGCTTACTTTTCTCGGGTTACTATTCGTGGGCCTGATCATCAGTGACTTGACCGCCCGTGTGCGAGAACAGATCGAGGCGGCCCGGCGCCGCGAGCGCGAAACGAGCGCCTTGTATGGCCTCAGCCGGGACCTGGCTGTTGCTGCTGATCTCGAGGCAGAGGGGGAAGCCGTTGCTGCCCACGCCGGTGACACGTTCGGCCGGGATGTGATCATCCTGCTGCCCGAAGGGAATGATGGCGCCACCTTGCGCCCATTCAAGGACCATCCAGACCTACCGTTGGATGAACACGAGCTGGCTGTGGCCACTTGGACCTTTCAGCATGGGCAGCCGGCAGGGCGGGGCACGGACACCCTGGCAGCGGCCAGGCTCCGCTACCTCCCCCTCAAGACGGCCCGAAAGACAGTCGGCGTACTGGGAGTTCGAGCGGCCGAACAGGGCAAGTACCTCAGCCCAGAGCAGCGTCGGCTCTTGGAAGCCTTTGCCAGCCTCGCCGCAGTGGCCATCGAGCGTGTGCAGTTGGCCGAAGCGGCCAGCCAGGTGCAGATCCTGGAAGCCACCGAAAAGCTGCAAACGGCGCTACTGAACTCGATCTCGCATGATCTGCGCACCCCGCTTGTGTCCATCACCGGGGCACTGAGTGCACTCCAGGAAGAGGGGGTCCGCCTGGATGATGACGCGCGCTCGGTGCTCGTCGACACGGCCGCCGAGGAGGCGGGGCGACTCAACCGCCTCGTGGGCAACCTGCTGGATATGACGCGCCTGGAAGCCGGCGCCGTCCGGATCCACCGCGAGCCGAGGGACCTGCAGGATGTGATCGGGGCGGCCCTGCAACAGCTTGGCGAGCGGCTGAACGGCCGCCCTGTGAAAGTTGCTTTGCCTGCCACCTTGCCCCTGGTCCCGCTCGATTTCGTGCTTCTGGCCCACGTCCTGGTGAACCTGGTAGACAATGCCCTCAAGTATTCTCCGCCCGGCTCGCCCGTCGAGATCAGTGTACGGCTCACCGAGTCGGAGGCCCAGATCGACGTCGCCGACCAAGGCATCGGCATTCCGGCGGAAGATCTGTCCCGCATCTTTCAAAAGTTCTACCGGGTGCAGCGCCCCAGCCACGTCGCCGGGACAGGACTGGGGTTGTCGATCAGCAAAGGGCTGGTGGAGGTTCATGGCGGCCGGATCTGGGCGCAGAATCGGCCGGGCGGCGGTACTATTGTCACCGTAGCCCTGCCGCTGGACGAAAGAGCCGACAGGCCGGAGGAGGTGGCGCCATGAGTGAAAGCAGCCTGAGGGTGCTGGTTGTAGACGACGAACGGGCTATCCGGCGATTTCTGCGAGCATCGCTCACTGCCCACGGCTATACCGTGTACGAGGCCGCTGATGGGAGCGAGGCCCTGTTGGCTGTCATCCGCGACCGGCCGGATCTCATCATCCTCGACCTGGGGTTGCCCGACGTAGGGGGGCTCGAGGTCACCCGTCAGTTGCGTGAGTGGACGAGCACCCCCATCATCGTCCTCTCTGTACGCGAGGAAGAATCGACCAAGGTAGCGGCCCTGGACGTGGGCGCGGACGACTATCTGACCAAGCCCTTTGGGATCGCGGAGTTGATGGCGCGCATGAGGGTCGCCGTGCGCCACGCGACCCAGCCGGCCGGTGAGCCCATCTTTGAGATGGGTGACCTGAGAATGGATCTCGGCCGGCGCCAGGTGACGATGGCAGCCACCGAAGTAGCCTTGACGCCGACCGAGTACGACCTGCTGCGGGTATTGGTGCAGCACGCGGGCAAGGTGCTCACCCATGGACAGCTCCTCCGCCAGGTATGGGGCACCGGTTACGAAGCAGAAATCCACCTGCTGCAGGTCAATATCAGCAACCTGCGGCGCAAGATCGAGCCAGATCCGTCTCGCCCAAGCTATATCCTCACGGAAATCGGCGTGGGCTACCGACTGCGCAGCGAGTAGCCTACTTCGGATCCCCCTGTTTGGCCCTTAACGCAATACTGGCCCTGGAAGGGTGCCGGTACTGGGCTCGCCTTCAGAAACCCACGGTCAGCCAGGCGGCTGTGTCGGGCGACCATCCACGCACGCTCTATCTTTGAGCGCTGTAACCGGCACTTGGGAGAGCTCGCGGTCATCCTGCTTATGGAACTATGCCATCGCTTTGCTTATCTTGGGTTCCACTGTATCGGGGCAAGATCGATCAATGCGCAGCTCTTGCTTAACGCCACCGTAGGCGTCGCCCCGATAAGGGGCCATCACAGTCTGCCCGTGAAGATGTTTTTTGCTAGGCGGGGACGAAACGGCGCCCGTCGTCGCGGCAGAGAAGCTGAACCGCGTGCTGCCCGGAGTAAAGCACCGGGGCCACGCCGCCGCCGGGCATGACCCACTGACCGGCCATGTAGAACCCGTCCAGGCCGGGCAAGGTACGCTCCAGGCTGGTGCGCATGGTCTGCGGCGTTATCAGCCAGCCTTCCCACGACCCCTTGTCGTTCAGCGTATAGCGCCAGGTGGTGTAGGGTGTGGCCACGTCGGTCACCTCCACCTGTGAGGAGATGCCCGGGTAGTAGCCCTCCAACCACTCCAGGATGTGGGACGCCGCCGCCTCTTTTTCAGCCTCGTAGCGGCTCCGGTCCTGTACGCGGAGGTCGTGCCAGT
>JAMJFU010000065.1 GCA_023544525.1 Anaerolineae bacterium
GCATCAATTTGGCTATCAGGCCACACACTGCCCTTCGGGCTGAGTGTGTTGGGGGTGGGCAGGAGGCTGTGAGGAGCGACGGGAGCTTGCGCCTGATACTCGGAAGTCCTCTGGGCAAGGGCGGCTGCCAGTGCCTCGCGGGCTACTGCCCAACCTCGAGCGTGCCCAGGAGTACGGCATCATCGGGCAAACGCTCGCCGCCGGCATCTCGCGCAGGCAGGCGGGTCATCGTCTCCAGAAGATAGAACCCCGCCTCCAGCTGGTAAGGCCCAGCCGGCGCCCCGGCGGGCAAGGTCAGGGGATGCACGTCGAGGACGATCTCCCCGGGTTGCCAGGCCGTCGTCGGATAGTGCCCGCCGACGGGCTGGCTGTCGTGTCCAGCCCACAGGGGGCCGCCCGTGGCGGGGTTGTGGGCTCCCAGCAGGTGCGTGAACACCGTATAATCCTGGTCCATGCTGGCCAGCACCCGCCAGTACAGCGTCAGGTAGACCGTATCTCCGCCTATCGCCGTGTCACGGTCCAGGGAATACCCTACCAACTCCACCGCGTCACCCAGCAAGGCGCCACTCAGCTCATCTGGCTGTGGCGGTTGTACCTCAGCCGGAGGCAGGTCGTACGCCTGGGCATAGGTCCGCCCATAGCCGTCGGCCCAGGTGCGCAGGATCGAGGCCTCCGGCCGAAACTGCTGCAGAGCCGGGCCTGTAAGCCCATCTTCCTGGACGAACACGACCACGACGGCCCGCCGGTCTGGCGGCGGCAGTACCAGGCCGTGACGGCCATCGAACGTGGCACAGGGGCGCCCGGCGACAAAGTGAACGGTGTAGTGGTCAGGCCGGGTCGGCGTGAGATAAAGCCCGGTGTCCGGCGGGAGGTCGCGCAGAAAGCCGGCCACCTCGACCAGGCCAACATCGTACGCGTAGAAAAGGTCGGGACTCTGCGCCCAGTTGTGGAAGTAGGCCCAGACTGTCGAGACGCCTGAAAAGACCAAGCCGAGCACCAATAGCCCGCTGACCGCAGCCACCGCCCAGCGTGCCGCCAGCCGCGATCCAGCCTGCCACAGCGTCCAGCCACCCAGCGCACAGAGCAGCGCGACGGCTGGCGTGGCGCCGAGGGCCCGGGCAAAGTGCGGCGCATACTCTGTGACGAGCGTGGGCAGGGTCATCACCCCCAACCACAAGGGAGGCAACATCAGGGCCGGTCGGCGCCAACCAACGACCGCCCGGCCAAGGCCCACCACAAAGAGCAGTGCCAGGAAGGGGTCCAGCGCTGGACGGCCGGGCAGGTTGCTGCGGGGGTTGGTGTCGCCCTCGACGAAGAACATACCCAGGACCGGCAGGATGTTGTCGACGACGGCCTGGAGCGGCTGGCTGCTCCGGCCGGTGCCGACCAGCGACACGTCGCTTGGACGGTGTAGAAAATCCTCTGGATGCGCGACAAAGTACAAGCTCAGCGGCGTGGCCACCACCACCGTGACCAAGGCCACCAGCAGCAGGCCGCGCCAATGGCGGCGGAGGAATCCACGCTCGACGAGGGCAGCGTAGGCAATGAAAAGCACGGCCAAGACAGGCACGAGGTAGCCAGCCTTGTAGGTATAGAGCCCGCCGCCCAGCCCCACGCCAGCCAGGCCAAAGGCCCAATAGGCCGCCTTCGGCGGGCGATGCGTGTCCGGCCCACCAGCCTGGGTCCTGGATGCCGGCCGGTCTGGGGCCTGGCCAGCGCGGTAATCAGAGTTCAGCCCGTGGAGCAGCGCTGCGAACGCCAGGGTCGCAAAGAGGGGCACCAGGATGGGTTCCATGCCCAGCCGGCTGAAGCTCAGATGCCAGTACAGGATAGCCAGCACCAAGGCCGCGCCCAGGCCCACCACCTGTTCGCCAAGCTGTCCTGCCTGCGGGCCGGCCGTTGCCCCCGCCTCGGTCCCGGCTGGTGCACCACCCCTGGAACCGGGCTGGATGGAGCGGGCCAGGCGGTAGAGGCCCCGGCCAAGCCACCAGGCCAGGGGCAGCGCCAGCGTGCCTTCAACTGCAGAACAGAGGCGGATGACCCAGGGCTCCTGGCCCAGGAGCCGCAGCCCGGCAGCCACGAGGTAAATGGCCAGGGGCTCCTCCCCCTGGTTGGCCGGGAAAAAGAGGGGCAAAGGGCCACCGGCCAGCAGGCCGCGGGCCATGACCCCCTGGAAGGCCTCGTCAAAGTGCAGACCTGGGGGCACCTCCCCGATCCGGTAGAAACGGAGGATGGCGCCGACCAGGGTGATGAGCACCACTGCTGCAGCTTCCCAGACAGGCGACAAACGGCCTGTCCGGTCAGCCTGCATGGAGCGGCGACCGCCATCCTGTAGGGGTTGCTGGCTCACGTCCACGTATTCGCTCACCTTGGAAGAAAGGCCCGGGCCTGGTCGATCGCCTGTTCCTGCTCAGGCGGCAGGGACCGGGGCAAGGCTGTGGCCCCTCGATCCAGATCCTGCTTGCTTTCCCTGGCTCTCAGGAACGAAATTATAGCATCCTTGTCGGGTGGCGTCAAGGACAGGTGCTCAAACGCAGGGCTTGACTTCCAAAACGGTTTGGAGTATAATGGGCCTAGTCATCCGAAACGTTTTGGGGAGCGCAGGATTCAGACGGGCAACTCTGATGGGACCGGTCACGCTCAAAGACCTGGCAGAAGCACTCGGCCTCTCGATCACCACCGTTTCGCGGGCATTGGCTGGCTATAATGATGTGGCCGCATCCACGCGGCAGCGTGTGATGGACGCAGCTGCGCAGATGGGCTACGTGCCCGACGTCACTGCCCGCCGGCTGCAAAAGGGCCGGACTGACACGATCGGCTTTGTGATTCCCACCTCAGGCCCGCGCTTTTCAGATCCGTACTTCAGTGAGCTGCTGGCTGGCATCGGCAACGAGGCGGCGCGGCACAACTATGACCTCCTGGTCTCTACCCGTACCCCTGACACGCCCGAAGAAGAAGCCACCTACCGGCGCTTGATCGAAGGCCGCCTGGTGGATGGCTTACTGGTAGTCCGCACCCGGGTCAAGGACCGGCGGCTGGCCTACCTGGCCACGACCGGGTTGCCTTTCGTCGCCTTTGGCCGATCGGACCTGGAGGTGGAGTTTCCATGCGTGGATGAGGACGGGTTCCGGGGTCTCGAGCTGCTGGGCCAGCACCTGATCGACCTGGGGCACCGGCGGCTGGCGTTCATCGCCGCCCCAGAGAACCTGATGTTCGGCGTGTACCGCCGTGCCGGCCTGGAAGCTGTTCTGCAACGTCACGAGCTGTCCATGCCTGCGGAGTATGTCATCGTCGGTGACCTGACCCAACGCGGGGGCTATACGGCGACGAACCAACTTCTCGATCTCTCCCCACCGCCCACGGCCGTGGTCGCATGCAACGACCTCATGGCCCTGGGCGCCATCAGCGCCGTCCAGAAGAGCGGCTTGGTGGTGGGCCGTGACATCTCCATCACCGGCTTTGACGACATCCCTCCCGCTGAGCACGCCCATCCCACCCTGACCACCATGCGGCAGCCGATCTATGACATCGGCCGGCAGGTCTGTAGCATGCTGATCCAGTTGATCCAGGGGGAGGTATTGACAAAGCGCCATGTTCTGCTGCAACCGACACTCATCGTTCGCGAATCCACCGGACCAGTCCAGGACGGGCCCCATGTGCGGCCTGCATAAGGAAGGAGGTGATTGAGTACTCGGCGAGCAATGTTCTGATTCCAGCGAATACCATCCGGACATCCATAACCTGATAGGAGGAGATTCAGATGAAGAAGACGTTCGCACTTGGTTTGGTACTGGTCCTCTTGGCCACCATGCTGGCCGCTTGTGGGGCCACGGCGGAACCACAGGTTGTCAAAGAGACGGTGGTGGTTACCCAAGAGGTCGAGAAGACGGTCGTCGAGACCGTCGAGGTCGAGGTGCCTGCACAGGTTGGCGACAGAACGGTTATCGAGTTCTGGACGACCGACAACGAGGAAGAGCGGGTGAACACCTACGAGAACATTGCGGCTGCCTATATGGCCGAACATCCAGAGATCGACCTGCGCATCGTGCCCATCGAAGAGGCGGGCGTGACCCAGCGCATGGCAACGTCGCTGGCGGCGAACCGGCCTCCGGACATCATTCGCATGGGGGTCGAACGCGTGGCGGCCTTTTCCGCCGACGACATCCTCGATGAAGATGCTGCCGGAGCGGTGATCGCAGCCCTTGGAGAAGATGACTTTCGCAACGGGCCCCTGCAGATGGTCGTGAACCCGGCGACTGGCAAGTACGCGGCCATCCCCTTCGATGGCTGGATCCAGGCCCTGTGGTATCGCGCTGACATCTTTGAGCAGGAGGGCTTGGACCCGCCTGTCACCTGGGAGGACATCAATGCCGCCTGTGACGCCCTGCCAGGCACCGGGAACCTGCTGTACGCCCTTGCGCTGGGCACCGATCCTGGGCAGAACTACGGGCACCAGATCTTTGAGCAGGTGGCCATATCCAACAACGTCTGGCCCTTCGACGAAGAGGGTAACGTCACGATGAACACGCCCGAAATGGTCGAGGCGCTGGACTTTTACACCGGCTTACAGCGCTGCGCCATGCCGGGACCCCAGTACTGGCGCGGCGCCCGCGAAGCCTACCAGCTCGACCAGGCGGGGATGCTCTTCTACAGCACCTACATCATGGACGACCTGGTCGAAGGTTCAGGGCTTGATGGTGGCGGGAACATCCAGATCACGGTCGAGGATCTTGCGGCCAAGACCGGGTTTGCATCGATGATGGAAGGTCCCAATGGGGCGGCTTCCTATGGCCAATTGGTGACGATGGCCATCCCGAAGGGCGCGGATCCTGAGGCGCAAGACGTAGCCAAGTGGTTCCTGACCGGCCAGAACTACCAGGACGTGTTGGCTCTGGCCCCCTTTGGCAAAGTGCCCGTGCTCAAGAGCGCGGTCGATGGCTGGAAAGGACTCAGCCCCTACTTTACCAACTATTCCGCCGAAACCCTGGACCAGATTGCCAATGGCTACGAAACCATGCAGCGCTGGCTTTTCCGCCCCGATTATGACACGACGCAGCGCGGAGTCATCGGCGACATGGAGGGCCGTCTGTTGATCCCGCAGGTGCTCAGCAACATCGCCCTGGAGGGAAACATGACGCCGGAAGTTGCCGCCCAGTGGCTCCAGGAGCAGGTCGAAGCGATACTGGCCGAGCGCCAGCCGTAGTCTTTCGCTTTGACAGTTGATGTTGGGGCCGGGCTTCTGTCCCGGCCCCAAACACCCACCGTGGCTTGGTCCGGAGCCTGAAAAGTCCTCAGGTTCTCCAGCCAGGATCGGTCAAAGAACCAGAAGGAGGGGTGACCATGGCTGTTTCAACTGAGAAGTTGGCAGCGCCGAAACAGAGGAAGGGGTATTCGATACAGGCTCAGGAGGCACGCCTGGCCTGGTTCCTGCTCGCCCCCACGGCATTGATTGTCTTCGGCGTGGTCCTGTTCCCGGCGATCTTTAGCGTCTGGATCAGTTTCCGCGATGTGGGGCTCAAAGAACTGGGCGCCGTCTTGCAGTCCGAATTCATTGGCCTGGACAACTATCGCGCTGCCATCAACGATTTTGCCTTCAAGTTTCAGAGTCTGGAGTCCTGGGGAGCGGCGGTGACCAGTGTCGTCTACTCTGTCGTAGCGACCGTCGTTACGATGCTCGTCGGCCTCCTAGCCGCCCTGGTACTCAATCGCCGCTTCCGTGCCCGGGGGTTGGCACGTGCCGTTTTCTTGTTTCCGTACATCGCGCCCATCGTCAGCGTCGCCTTTGTCTGGAGGTGGATCCTGGATCCACGTCCCTCGGGCGTGCTCAACGACATCTTGATGGGCGTGGGCCTCATCGACCTGCCCAGGGCCTATCTGGCGCAGAGGGGACTGGCGTTGGCTCTGGTCATCGTCTTTACCGCCTGGCGCTACTTCCCCTTTGCCATGCTGATGCTTTTGGCCCGCCTGCAGGCCATAGATGCCACCCTCTACGAGGCCGCAGATGTGGACGGGGCTGGTGAGTGGGGCAAATTCTGGAATGTGACCATACCCGAGTTGCGCTATGTGCTGGGCTCCCTCTTCCTGCTGCGCCTGATCTGGACCTTTAACAAGTTCGATGACATCTGGTTGCTGACCGGCGGCGGTTTCGGCACCAACGTCCTGCCGGTGCTCACCTATCAGTTCAGTTTCAAGATGAACAACTTTGGCAAAGGGGCAGCCAATGCCATGATCCTGCTGCTCATCCTGGTCGTGTTCCTGGTGCTCTATCTTGTCGTCATGCGACGCGGAGACGAGGACTAGAGGGAGGCAATCATGACTGCAAACCGTACGGCCCGTCCTTCAAGCGATGAGAGCCTGAACTTCATAGAACACCTGGCCCGCCGCTTCACCCTGCGCCAGTTCATCTTTGCCATCACGTTGACTTTTTTCCTGGTCAGCATCCTGTTCCCCTTCTACTGGATGGTCAGCTCCTCGTTCAAGACCTACGCCGAAATTGGAGGCAGAGAGCCGGTGTACATCCCCAGCGCCCTGCGAATGGAGGCGTACCAGGAGCTGTTCGACCCGAGCAATCCGAGCTACCAGCGCTTTGGCATCAACATCCTCAACACCATCAAGATCTCGATTCCAACGGCGCTCGTCGCGGTGATGCTCTCTGTCTTGGGGGCGTATGCCGTGACCCGGCTCAGGTTCCGCGGCCGCGACTTGATGCTCAACAGCATCCTGTTGGTCTATCTCTTCCCCGGCATCCTGCTCATCATCCCCCTCTTTGCCATGCTATCCCAGATAGGCGCCCAAGTGGGATTCGAGGTCCGCGACAACCTGGCGGTGCTGATGTTCACTTACCTGGCCCAGACGCTGCCCGTGGCCCTCTATATGCTGGCCAACTACTTTCGCACCATCCCCCACGAGATCGAGCAGGCCGCCCTGATCGACGGCTGCACGCGCCTGAGCGTCATCTGGCGCATTATCGTTCCTCTCGCGGTCCCGGCACTGGTCTCGGTGTTCATCTACACCTTCATGATCGCCTGGAACGAGTACCTCTACGCCTATGTGTTCCTCAACGAGAGGACCATGTTCACCATGCCCATCGCCATCGACCGCATCTTTAACGACCCGCAACCCCGGCCGCACGTCGTGATGGCCGCCTCGACCATCGCGACCCTGCCCGTGATCGCGCTCTTTCTGGCGCTCGAACGATACCTGGCCGAGGGCCTGGCTGCCGGCGGTGTAAAAGGCTAAAAAGTTCCCTGATGGGTGAGACCCATCAGGTCTAGAAGCAGAGGACCGATGAAGATCGGATTCATTTCGACGCGCCTGGCGGGCACCGATGGCGTCTCCCTCGAGACCGCCAAATGGTCGGAAGTAGCCCGCCAGCAGGGGCACGAGGTTTACCATTGCGCCGGGCGGTTGGAGGAGGACGCGCCCAACCCGGCGCTGATCCCCGAGCTGCACTTTCGGGACGCCGAGGCGCAAGCGATCGGCGACATGGTCTTTGGCCGCATAGAGCCACCAGACGGCCTGATGCCACGCCTGGAGGCACGCGCTGAGGCACTGAAAGCCAAATTGCGTGGTTGGCTGCGGGAGAGCGGTATCGACGTCATGGTGGTGGAGAACGCCCTGGCGATCCCCATGCACGTGCCGCTGGGGGTGGCGCTGGCCAGACTCATCGAGGAGACGCGCATCCCCACCATCGGCCACCACCACGATTTCTTCTGGGAACGCCAGCGTTTCCGGCTCAACTGCATCCCCGAGCTGTTGCTAGAGACGTTCCCGCCAGACCTGCCCTCCATCCGCCATGTGACCATCAACAGCCTGGCCCAGCGCGACCTTCGCTTCTTCCGGGGCCTGGCAGCCACGGTCGTGCCCAACGTGTTTGACTATGATACACCCGCGCCGGGCATCGACGAATACAACAGCGACTTCCGGCAGGCAATGGGCTTTTCGCCGTACGATCTGCTGTTCTTGCAGCCGACCCGCGTCATCGCCCGCAAGGGCATTGACATTGCCTTCGAGCTGCTGCGGCGCCTGCGAGAGCCCCGGGCCCACCTGCTTATCAGCCACCAGGCCGGGGATGAAGGCATGGCCTACTACCGCCAGCTCCTGCACCATGCCCAGGCGATGAACGTCGACGTCCACTATCTGGCTCGCTTTATCGAGGAGCGGCGGATTGTGCGAAACGGTCGCAAATCGTACACCCTGTGGGACGTCTATCCCCACGCCGACTTTGTCACCTATCCTACCCTCTACGAGGGCTTTGGCAACGCCTTACTGGAAGCGATCTATTTCTCGCGGCCAATCCTGGTCAACCGCTACAGCGTCTATGTGGCCGACATTGCACCGCTGGGTTTTGACCTGGTCGAGGTGGACGGCTGGATCACGGACGAGGCGATCGCCGAGGTCCGGCGTCTGCTCGACGATCCAGAACGCCGCAACGAGATGGTCATGCACAACTATGAGTTGGCACAGCGTCACTTCTCCTACCGGGTCCTGGCGCGGACCATGGAAGAGCTGTTGGCCAGCTTCTAACCACTTCCGGGCCTCTGTGTTGACCCTATCTGCGGCCCTCCGGTCCGCGGCCTGCATCAGAATGGTCACCTTGGAGACCCACATCGATGCAGCCCAGGAGGACGGCAACCATGGCTGACAAGACAGGCTCCTGGCATATTCCTCGTCCGCTACAGAGGACTATGCAGGATCACCTGACCTTCCTATATGGCAGCGACGGATCTGGACCCGTATGGGAGCAACTCGAAGGGATCTTGTACAGTTTCTGGCATAGGAATCCAGACCGGATAGGCGGGAGGGCTGGGACCCCTCTGACCGAAAAGGACTCTATCCTCATCACCTATGGCGACCAGTTCCGCGAGCAAGGGGAGGACGGCAGGCCCAAGGTGCCGCCTCTCCAGACCCTACACGAGCTCCTGACCGATACACTGCACCCGCCCATCTCGGGCATCCACCTGCTGCCTTTTTTCCCCTACTCGTCCGACGACGGCTTTTCTATCATCGACTACACCCAGGTCAATCCGCAGATGGGGACCTGGGCTGACGTAGCACGCCTGAACAAAGACTACCGGCTGATGTTCGATGCCGTCATCAACCACGTGTCGCGCAAGAGCGAATGGTTCCAGCGCTTCCTGGCTGGCGACCCCGAGTACGCCGAGTGGTTCATCTCCATCGACCCCGATGCCCCTCAGGAGTGGATCTCGAAGGTGGTCCGGCCGCGGGCCCTGCCCCTGCTGACACAGGTCGAGACCGCCAACGGCCCGACCCTGGTGTGGACCACTTTTAGCGAGGACCAGATCGACCTGAACTTTGCCCATCCCCCCGTACTGCTCAGAATCGTGGAGATCCTCCTCTTCTACGTGGAAAAGGGCGCCGAGATCATCCGCCTGGATGCCATCGCCTACCTCTGGAAAAAGATCGGGACGAGCTGCATTCATCTGGAAGAGACGCACCGCGTAGTCAAGCTCCTCCGCTGTGTGTTGGAGGCGGTGGCGCCGGGGACCATCTTGATCACCGAGACCAACGTGCCCCACAAAGAGAACATCAGCTACTTTGGCGACGGCAGCGACGAGGCCCAGATGGTCTACCAGTTCCCCCTGGCGCCCCTGGTGATGCACAGCATCGTCTCGGGCAGCGCGAGGACGCTGTCGACCTGGGCCTCGGGACTGGAGACGCCTTCGGAACAGACGGCTTTCTTCAACTTCACCGCTTCCCACGACGGGGTCGGCGTCATGCCAGCCCGAGGGTTGTTGTCAGACGCGGAAATCCAGAGGCTGGTAGACACGACCCTGGAGCATGGCGGCCGGGTCTCGTACAAGACCAACGCCGACGGAAGTCGCAGCGTCTACGAGCTGAACATCTCGTACTTTGATGCCCTCTCCGACCCGGATGCGGATGAGCCCCAGGCAACGCAGGCCATGCGCTTCATCACCAGCCAGGCCATCATGCTGTCGCTGGCCGGGGTGCCAGGGATCTATGTGCACAGCCTGGTCGGCTCGCGAAGCTGGCAGGCGGGCGTGGAGACAACGGGCCACAACCGGACGATCAACCGGGAGAAGCTCCTGCGATCCAGGCTGGAGGGGGATATGGCCGATCCCAACTCGGTGCGCAGGCAGGTCTACGAGGCCTACTATCGCCTCCTGGACGTGAGGTCCTCGAACGCGGCCTTTCATCCCCAGGGTGCCCAGAGGATGTTAGTCCTGGACGACGGCGTCTTTGCCCTGTTGCGGACGTCACCGGAGGGCGAGCAAAGCGTCCTGTGCGCGCACAACGTGACTGGGCAGCTCAAGGTCATGCACCTCTATCCCCGAGACCTGGGGCTGGCGACGGAGGGCACCTGGCGAGACCTGTTGAGTGACGATGAATACGCGGTAGCGGGCGATGGTGTGGTGGTGGACCTGGCGCCCTACGCCGTGCGCTGGCTCAGGATCTGACCCGCGTCGCCCCACCAGGCCATGACATTGACAGTGACATCATCTTTCAGTAGAATGCATCCCAAGGGTACTGGACCGAGCCAGGGGCCAGCGGATAGAGCGGGTGCTGGCCAACTGCCCCCACTCGGTCCGGCCGGCTGTGAGACCTGGCGCAGCAGATGGCCCTGCCAGGAGCCCGTCGACATGGTACGCCTGGGACACGAGGTCCCTCCTGACCGGAGAGGGACCGGGAGGATGTCACGATGCAGTTGCTCCTCTGTGAGCAAAGATGATGAGGCGTGTGGGATGGAGGAGGGCCCTGATCCTGAGCCTTCTGATCCTGGCTGCGACCGCCTGCGCTTCCGGCTACGAAGGTTCTGAACCCGGGTCACTGGCCCAGGATGGTGGCTCGTGGACACCAAGGCCCACAGCATCACCGTTGCCGTCGTTGACGTTTACACCTAGCCCCTCGCCCACGGCGGCGGTGACGACGACTCCCACCCACACGGCAACCGCGCCACCCTCGCCCACCGTGACCCCATCGCGTACGCCCTCTGCCACCAGCACGCCCTCGCCCACCCCCACGCCGACCGCCACGCCCACCCTGTCCGTGACGGTCACTGCCAACGCAGAATGTGCCCAGGCGCCGTCACCCCATTCGGCCATCGACGGCCGGCGGCTGGTGGGTTACTATGGCACGCCCCTGGGCCGCGGCCTGGGCATCCTGGGCAGGGAGAACGTGACGGACACATTGAAGCTTCTCATAGACCAGCTCTCGGCCTATGAAGCACTCGATCCCTGCGTCGAGACCGTACCTGTGTTTCACATGGTCACGACGGTGGCCGACGACTGGGCTGGCCGGGATGGAGACTACAGCCACCGGGTACCCCATGACCTGGTGCAGGCCTGGATCGACAAGATCCGGGCGGCCGGAGGGCTGGCCGTGCTGGATATCCAGCCGGGCCAGGCTGACCTGGACGCCGAGCTCGAGCACCTGGAGCCGCTCCTGCTACAGCCGGGCGTCCACCTGGCGGTCGACCCGGAGTTTGTCATGGGCGAGGGCCAGATCCCGGGAAAGAAGCTGGGGCACGTCGACGGCCAGACGGTGAATGAGATCCAATCGTGGCTGGCCGGTGTTGCAGAGCGCGCGGGTGAGCCCAAGATACTGGTGATCCACCAGTTCGACAACAGGATGGTTAGCGCGAAGGAAGAGATCGTCGATCAGGAACGGATCCGGCTGGTATGGGATGCCGATGGCTTTGGTGGGCAGTGGGCCAAGATGGCCGACTACCATCAATACCGGGATGAGGGCGGCTTTGAATACGGCGCCTTCAAGATCTTTTACAATTACGACCGGCCAGTGCTGGAACCTGCCCAGGTTCTGGCCCTCGAGCCACCACCGGCATACATCATCTACCAGTGAAACTGCAGGAGGTGAGCGCAGAAGAAGACATGAAAAACATTGGCATCTTTCACTACCAGGTCGGCCGCATGGACGGCGTGTCCTTGGAGATTGACAAATGGAAGCGCGTGCTAGAGGATATGGGCCACCGCGTCCACCTATGCGCGGGGGACCTCAGCACGCATTCAGGCACCGTGATCGAAGAGATGTACCATCACCTGCCCGAGATCGAGCGACTTTACCGTAACACGTTCGAGAGCCTGACCGACTTCCAGCCGGAGGCTGCCTACCGGGCCGAGCTGATGCGGGTGGCCAAGGTGCTCGAGCGAAAGCTGAAGGAGTTTGTCGAGGCGGAAGGGATCGACTTGATCATCGCGGAGAACGTCTGGTCGGTTGCCATCAACCCCTCACTGAGCATTGCCTTGACCCGGGTGATGCGTGACCTGCACCTGCCGGCACTGGCCCACCACCACGACTTTTACTGGGAACGGGAGCACGGTGTAGCGCTGAGCTGTGGCACGGCCATCGAGCTGGCGGACAAGTACCTGCCTCCACGCGATGCCATAGCCCGGCACACAGTGATCAATAGCCTGGCCCAGCGCGAGCTGGCCGAGCGCAAAGGGATCTTTAGCAGCATCGTGCCAAACGTGTTCGACTTTGAGGCCCTCCCGTGGGAGGTCGATGGCTACAACTTTGATTTCAGGCAGCGGATCGGGTTGCGCCACAATGACATCCTGATCCTGCAGGGCACCCGGCTCACACCCCGCAAGGGCATTGGCCTGGCCATCGATTTTGTCCGGGCCCTGGATACACCCGAGCGGCGGGCACAGCTCAGGGAGCGGGGGTTGTACGATGGACGGTCGTTTGGCGAGGAGAACCGCATCGTCCTCGTCCTGGCCGGCTATGCGCGCGACGATCTGACGGGCACGTATGCCGAGCGGCTCCGGGAAAAGGTCTCACGAACCGGCGTCGACGCCCTGTTCATCGAGCACCTGATCGAGGCCGAACGGCAGACGAGAGGCGGGGAAAAGATCTATTCGCTGTGGGATACCTATCCTTTCGCCGACCTGGTCACCTATCCCAGCCTGGACGAGGGCTTTGGCAACCAGTTCCTGGAGGCGGTGCGGGCCCGGCAGCCAATCCTGGTGTTCGAGTATCCGGTGTACCATGCCGACATCCGGGAGAAGGGCTTTCGCGTCATCTCCCTGGGTTCCGAGATCGAGGGCCGGGACGATCTTGACCTGGCACAGGTGAGGCCCAAGCTCATCGAGGCCGCCGTCGACCGGGCCGTCGATCTCCTGACGGATAACGAGTTACGTCAAGAGACGGTCGAGCACAACTTCAGGGTAGGGCGACGGCACTACTCCATGGATACCCTGCGGGAAAGCCTGGAGCAGTTGGTCTAGCCCGGCCCGCCAGGCCAGGTCTCCCGCCCAGAGGCGTTGCATCTCCTCCGATACCGCTAACAGGTCATCCAGGCTGCCCTCGGCCCCCACGCGGCCATCCCTGAGGACGATGATGCGGCCGGTGTGAGCCTCGCAGGCAGGCACCGGGCACCTTGTCGGAAAGGGCGCACTGAATTGGTCGCTGTTTTCAGATGTGGTATAATGATCGCGGGAAAACCACAGACCTGGGCCCTTTGAAGGAGCAGAACCATGAGTCGACAGGACATCTACGACATCACAATCATCGGGGGCGGACCCTCGGGGCTGTTTGCGGCGTTCTACGCCGGGTTGAGGGGGGCCAGCACCAAGGTCATTGACAGCCTGCCCCAACTGGGTGGACAATTGATGGCCCTCTACCCTGACAAATACATCTATGATATCCCCGGATTTCCCAAGGTCCTGGCCCGTGAGTTTGTCGATCTCCAGGTAGAGCAGGCCATGGCGTTCTCACCCAGCATCTGCCTGGAAGAGAAGGTCACCGACCTGCGCCACCGGGAGGAGAATGGGCACCTGGTGCTCGAACTCGAGACGGAACCGGGCCATGTGCACCTCTCGCGCACGGTCATTATCGCTGCCGGCGTGGGCGCCTTCATGCCGCGCACCCTGGACATCCCGGACCTGGAGCGCATGGAGGGCAAGGGCGTCCACTACTTTGTCAAGAACCTGGAGGTATTCCGCGGGCAGAAGGTGCTGGTCGTGGGCGGCGGCGACACGGCCCTGGACTGGGCCCTGAGCCTGCTGCCCATCGCCCAACAGGTGACCCTCGTCCACCGCAATGACCGGTTCCGGGCCCACGAGGAATCGGTGCGCGAGGTCTTTGCCTCGCCCAGCGAAATCCTGCTCTTCCACGAACTGAAAGAGCTCCACGGGAATGACCACGTAGAGGCGGCGACCATCTTTCACAACAAGACAGGGGCCGAGCTGACCATCGAGATAGACGCGGTCGTCCTGGGCCTGGGCTTTCTGGCCAACCTGGGGCCGATCCGTGAGTGGGGGCTAGAGCTCACCAAGAACTCGATCGAAGTCGACCCCACGATGCGCACCAACCTGCCAGCTGTGTACGCGGTGGGGGACATTACCAACTACGAGGGCAAACTGAAGCTGATCGCCACGGCGACCGCCGAGGCAGCCACCGCCGCCAACTATGCCAAGAACTACATCGATCCCCAGAGCCGGGTCTTTCCCGGCCATAGCAGCGACAAGCTCTAGGAGGTCTGCCCAGCATGTCTCAGCCTGAGGATATTCGCTGGCTCTGCCACCCCGAGGCGGAGAATTATGTCGCCGGTCATCTGGAGCAGTTCACGTCCACGATGGCGCCCGTGCACGATTTCGTGGCTGATTTGTGGGCACAGACCAGCACCCGCCTGATCGACTGGCTGGACCACCTGGTCCTCGCCGGCGGCGATCGACCAGAGTCCGATTTGCGCGCCCTCGGCTTCGAGCGGGAGGAAGTAGAGGCTGGGGACCAAGACACGGTGTTCTACCATCCTGGCACCATGCTGCCCCGTATCCTCCTGCGCCGGGAAACGGGCGCCGAGCCGGCCACACCGCTGGCGGTGGCGATCCAGACCGAAGACATCGGTTTCTTTTTGATGACCCATCACCTGACAGGTGCCATCGAGGGCTCGCCGGTCAGCCCGTATCGCCGGGCGGTGGCCTGGCGCGACGGCGGCCGTGAGCTCCTGGTGGTGGAACGCCGGGGGCACAGTGGATTCGTGCCGACCACGATGCCACCTGACTACCCGGAGCGTTACCTGCGCGGCTTTGAGCGGTGGGCCGTCCGGCCGCGGCTCTTTGACGACGAACTGGAGGGGATGCGATCGACCCTGGCGTTGGCCCAGTCGCTGGTCAGTGACCTGGGCACGGATACCGCCGCGTGGGTGGCCTTTGCGGCCGAGCGGGCCCACTGGCAGAGGCGGAACCGCGCGGGCAAGGTCCAGAAGGCCCGCCAGGACACCCTGGGACTCGGGTGGGCCAACCATGACCACCATACGTTCCGCAGCTCCCGGGCCACCTTCCCCCTATTGATCCAGGTCCTGGAGACGTTCGGCTTCCAGGTCCGGGAGCGGTTCTATGCGGGTGCCCAGGCGGGTTGGGGCGCCCAGGTCATGGAGCAGCCTGTCTGCCGCTTTGCCGTCTTTGCCGACGTGGACCTCTCTCCCGAGGAGGTGGGGGGCGACTTTGCCCACCAGCCCCTGGCACCGCGCGACGAACTGGGCACAGTGGGCCTGTGGTGCGCGTTGCATGGCGAGTCGATGTTGGGCGCCGGACTTCATCACCTGGCTGCCCGGCTCGGTTTTGACCAGGCGACGGCCGACCTGGCCGAATGGGATGTGGGGATGATGCGGCCGTTCAGCGACTTTCCGTACCTGAGGCAGGCGTTCACCCGCGGCGAACGCTGGCAGGTCGCGCCACAGAGGCTGGATCGCCTGGTGACGGCGGGGCAGATCGACGCGAGCCAGCGCGCGCGGTTCGCCGAGGAGGGGGCCATCGGCAGCCACCTGGAGAACATCCAGCGCGCCCAGGGGTTCAAGGGCTTTAACCAGGAGACGGTCAGCGATATTATCCGGCGGACCGATCCCCGGGGGGAGATCGGCGCCTAGACACAGGCCCTGCTCAGGCGGGCGGGGCTTGCGGCTCGATCCACTGCGGATTGTAAGGAGGCCGGCAGCAGGTGCCGGCCTCCTCTTTATGTCAATCTGTGCCCAGTCGACGCCTGGAGTATCAGGGAGCGGCTGAAGCCGCAACTACGAACATCAGCGCGCCGGCCTGCCACTCCGCCTGGCACCGTTCGTAGTGTGCGCTCATGGTGTTCAACGCACGGCTGAAGCCGCAACTACGAACGGAAGTGCCTTACCTTAGGCTGTGTAGGTGCCCGACGTCGTCTCGCCACCGGTGCCCGTCCAGTTGGTGTGGAAGAACTGGCCCCGTGGCTTGTCGATCCGCTCGTAGGTATGGGCGCCAAAGTAGTCCCGCTGCGCCTGGATCATGTTGGCCGGCAGGCGGCCGGTGCGGTAGCCGTCGTAGTAGGCCAGGGCACTGCTAAAGGCAGGGATTGGGATCCCGTGGCTGGCGGCCATAGATACCACTCGCCGCCAGGCTGCCTGGTTCGCATGGATGGAATCGCGGAAATAGGGCGCCAGGAGCAGGTTGGCCAGGTCCGGCTCCTCGTCGTAGGCCTCCTTGATGCGATCCAGGAACTGGGCGCGGATGATGCAGCCTTCGCGCCAGAGCAGCGCAATG
>JAMJFU010000066.1 GCA_023544525.1 Anaerolineae bacterium
GAGCCAAAGTAGGTCATGATGTCGATGCCCTCGGCATCCAGCCGCTCGGCCTCGGCCAGGAACTCCTCGGGCGTCTCGGGATAGCCACTCGGGAAGTGGTCGGCCCACACAAAGGTGACGAAGGGAACCTGGGCGATTGGGATGCAGTACAGCCGGCCATCCTGACCCGTGCACGCCTCCAGGGCGCTGGGGTTCATGTCGGCGTACCAATCCTGGGCCATCGCCCAATCGGTCAGATCTTGCACAGCCCCGTTGCGTACCAGGTTCAGCAGGTGGTTGTCGCCCAATTGGATAATGTCGGGCACGTCGCCACCCGCCTGCACCGCAGCCACCAGCTCGGGGGCCATCTTGTCCCAGGCCTTGGGCACGTTGACCCAGTTCCACTTGCCGGCAAAGGCCTCGTTGAACAGGGGCATGGTGTCCCGAATGTAGGCGTTACCCACGGCCTCGTCGTTGGCCGGGTCGGTGTTCTCCGGGTCGAACTGGTACCACGTGACAAAGTCCTGCACCTCGCCAGAAGGCTCGGGCGCTTGAGTGGCCTCGCCTGCCTGGGTGGGTTCAGGGACCGCCGGCTCTGGGGTCGCACCGCAGGCTGTGACCAGCACGGCCAAGACGAGCATCAGGGCCAGGACCTTCCATGTGAGATTCTTACTCATTCTTCTCTCCTTCGCTTCAGAATGGGTTCTTCCGGTCAAAACATAGTTGTCAAGAAGCGTCTGTACGATGATTTCCTACGCCTCACCCCCTTTCCACACGTCTGTGCGTGGAAGCCAGAAGGTGTGCCAGGAGAACGCTCCTTGCTTTCCCCTGGCTATGGTAGCAGTTCCTCAGAAGTGTCGCAAGTTCATGATAAAGCCCTGCACTGGACCAGTGTGGTAGACGGATAGGAACCTGGGTAAAAAGGGGACAGGCTGAGCCAGCCGGTCTCGGGCCGGGCGCGAACCCGGCGCTGAAGGGGTATTGAGTATCAGTCTGCAGAGGCCTCGTGCCTGGGTAGGCAGGGCCGCGCAGTAACCTGGCGCAGAAGCCGCGATTGGGAGCCATCTTCCGCAGGCTTTCGAAAGACCTGGCAAGTCTACGTTGAATGTTGATCGGTTCACATTGACCGCCCCGGGCATGTCACCCACCAGGGAGCAAACCGCTCCTTGCAGTGGTACCGGTTTCCCCGGGTATGTCACTCGCCTGACCTACCCAATGAAGACCTTACAGTAGCATAGCACAAATACGGATGAATGTCAAGTATTACTTAATGACGATCCACTGAGCGTTCAGCGGACGGGGTAGGCACCCACCTGCCGGGCGGTATCCAGCATGGCCAGGTAGTACTCGGGCTTGACGCCTGGGTGCACCGAGTTGCTGGTTGATAGCAGATAACCGCCCCCGGGCGCAACCGCGCGGATGAGCGCCCCGGTCACGGCCCGCACCGCCTCTTTGGGACCCGCTACCAGGACGGTCGAACAATCGACGTTGCCGATCAAGACCAGTCGCCGGGCATAGTCCCGCTTGAGCTGGACGATATCCATGCCCGCGCGCGGTTCGATGGCATGGAAGGCGTCCACTCCCGCGGCGACGAGGTCATCCAGCAGGCTATTGACGTTGCCGTCGGTGTGTTTGATGTAGGGCGCGCCAAAGCGATGGCAGAGATCCACGATCTGTTCCAGCCGGGGAAAGACGAACTGGCGGTAGTGGCGCGGTGAAAAGAGCGGGCCCCGGTTCGAGGCCCAGTCCACACCGCCCCACATCCCGTCCACACCGCGCTCCAGGAGCGCCTGTGTGAGCAGCAGCGTCCGCTTCAGATGCACGTCCAGGTAGCGGTGGATCAGGTCGGGGGCCTTGATCAGGCCGATCAGAAAGGTCTCTGCCCAGTCATAGGTGCTGCCCAGTTCTACGTCGGCCATGCCCAATACAAGGCGGTCCTGGCCCAGCGTCTCCAGGATGCGGTCGACCGGTCCAAAATCCCAGTCCTCCAGGCTCGGTTCCTGGGCCTCCAATGCCTCGGTCAGCCGCGCCAGTTCGGGCAAGCCGCCCTGGCGCAGGGAGGAATCCACATAGTCGTACGTATCGCTGTCGGGTGCATGGCGGGTCACGGTCCATTGGCCCGTCTCCGGGTCGGTAAAACGCCAGGTGACGCTGCTGAGCTGCTCGGGCACGAGCGGTTCCCGGGGGACCGGCGCTGCCTGGCAGTAGACGTCCAGGTCCAGGGCCTGCCACAGCTCGACGTCGTCCTGGACCCGCTGCTGGTGGTAGGCGGCAATGGTGCTCTCGATGAGGGCCCGGTTTCGCATCAAGCCCCGCGCGCGGCCACCATGGCCGCACAGGGTCGGGCGGCCCAGCACGTGAGCGGCTGTAGGATTGTCGATGGTCAGCTCAAACGTCGGGACCCGGTCCGCTTCCTCGTGGGCGAAGGCCAGGCGCACCCGCTCCTTGCTGTTCATCTCAGGCTTTGGCCTCCCGGCAAGAGGGCACGCCCGTTGGTCTCGATGACCTGCCGGTACCAATGCGCCGAGTCCTTGAGCCGGCGCTGCTGGTCCTCATAGTCCACATAGACCAGGCCAAACCGCGGCCGGAAGCCCCGGGCCCATTCGAAATTGTCGAGCAGTGACCAGACAAAGTAGCCGCGCACATCGACGCCCTCATCCAAGGCGCGCTTCACCTGCAGCAGGTAGCGTGCCAGGTAATCGATGCGTTGTGGATCGTGCACACGGCCGTCCAGGTGCGGCCAATCGGTGTTGGCCAGGCCGTTCTCGGTGATGACCAGGGGCAGCTCGTACCGTTCCCACAGGAAACGCAAGCCCCAGTAGATGCTTTCAGGCCAGACCGGCCAACCCATCATGGTGTAGCCTGGCCGGTCACCCCGCCCTTGGGGCCCTGTGCCCGGTTCGACACGATGGCCAGCTCCCACGGCCGCCTCCGCAAAGTAGACGTTCAGGCCGTAGAAATCCAGCGGCTGGCAGATGGTCTCCATGTCCCCAGGACGGATCGAGGGCCAGTCCCGGCGGAAGTGCTGCAGCAGGTCTTCAGGATACTCTCCCAAGACCATGGGATCGCCGAACCAGGCGTGATTAAAGTGGGTCGAGGGGTTGATGGCGAACATGGCCTCCCTGGCCGCAGCCACATCCTCAGGGGCTTCGGACGCGGGTGCACGCACCGCGCCAACCTGCGCCACACCGATCGTAGGTGGCTTCTTGGCGCGGGCGCGGATGGTCTGGACCGCCTTGCCGTGGGCCAGCAGCGAATTGTGGCCGGCCTGCAGGCCGGCGGCGAGGTCGAGCCTCAACCCCGGTGCGTGCCCGCCAGAGAGGTAGCCATGATCCACAAAGACGTGTGGCTCGTTCAGAGCCATCCAATGGCTTACCCTATCCGAGAGCGCGTCCACAACTACGGCCGTGTACTCGGCGAACCAGTCCGAGATGGCAGGGTTCAGCCAGCCGCCCTGGAGGTGGAGGGCATGGGGCAGGTCCCAGTGGTAGAGCGTCACCCAGGGCTCGATGCCCGCCGCCAGCAGGCCATCCACCAGGCGGTCGTAGAAGCCCAGGCCGCGGCGCTCCACGGCCCCCCGCCCCTCAGGCAGGAGGCGGGGCCAGGAGATCGAAAAGCGGTAGGCCTTCAGGCCGATGCCGGCCATGAGGGCCACGTCCTCCCGCCAGCGATGATAATGATCGCTGGCAACGTCGCCGGTATCACCCCCATCGATCTTGCCCTGCTCGTGAGAGAAAACGTCCCAGATCGAGAGCCCCTTGCCATCCTCAGAGGCTGCGCCCTCGATCTGATAACTGGCCGTGGCGGCCCCCCAAGCAAATCCCTGCGGAAATGTCATCGTTTTTCCTCCCTTACCCCCAACCTGCCAGAGCCAGGTAGCCATGTTATGCTCCAGACCACGCCGAATTGTAGCCGATGCACGGCCAATTGTCAATTCGGAGTTGACAGCCACCCCTCTTGTTAATTTGTACTGTAGCCCCCTCGGCTCCTGACTTGGGATGTGACCCGGAAAGGGCCCTTGTCGACAGGCGGAGCGAAAGGCCGCACTGGCCTGGACTGAAAGCCCTGCTCTCAGCCCTGGGGGAGGCGCATGGCCGCCAGGCCTGCAACCAGACTTGATTCCTGGAAGGCATGTGAAGTGACGTTTGACAAAAGCCTGGCCTCTGTGATATGATGCCGGGAGCACCTGACACGCCGGTTCCAAAGGACGGGGGAATCACATGAGCGACTTGAAGTACGTGCGGCCGGCCAGCCTCGACGAGGCGGTGGCGCTGCTGGGGGAGCGAGGTGTCACCAGCCGCGTCCTGGCCGGTGGCACCGATCTGGTGAACCAGTTGCGCAAGGGCGAGGTCCTCTGCGACCGGGTGGTGGACGTGGCTCACATCCCCGAGCTGAGGGGCATCAAAGACGGGAGCCCGATCCGCGTGGGCGCAGCGGTGACCCACGCCGAGATCGCCGAGAGCGCCCTGCTCCGGGCGCGTGCTCCCCTCCTGGTGCGCGCCTGCCGGCAGATCGGCAGCCCCCAGATCCGCAACGTGGCGACCATCGGCGGCAACGTCGCCAACGCCGCCGCCTGTGCCGATACCTTGCCCGTGCTGGTCTGCCTGGAGGCCAGCGCGGTCGTCGCCAGCAGCGCGGGCGTGGAGCGGGTGCCGGTGGCAGCCCAACTGCCCCGTGGCGCACTGATCCTGGCCTTTGAATTCGAGGCACCCCCGCCCGGCAGCCGCGCGTCCTTCCAGCGTATCGGTCGTAGGCAGGCAATGGCCATCGCCCGGCTGTCCGTGGCGGCCCTGGGTGCCGTAGATGCCGGGGACGGGGACCGCGTCTCGCTGCTGCGGCTGGTGCCGGGTGCGGCCTTTGCCCGCTTCCAGCGGGCCACCAGCGTCGAAGGCCTGCTCGTGGGCCAGAAACCCACCGCCGGGCTCATCAGGGATGCCGGCCAGGAGATGGCCCGCCTCTTCTTGCAGGCGTCGGGCGGCCGGTGGTCAGCACGCTACAAAGAGCAAGCCATCGCCACGCTCACCGAGCGCGCGCTGCAAGAGGTGCTGAGCCCATGAAGATCGAGTTCACCCTGAACGGCGAGCCGGTCCACGTCGAGGCCCCGGCCAGCATCACCCTCCTGCACCTGTTGCGAGAGCACCTGGGCCTGACCGGCTCCAAGCCGGGCTGTGAGGTCGGCGAATGCGGTGCCTGTTCGGTCATGCTCGATGGCCGGGTGGTCAACTCGTGCCAGCTTCTGGCGCCCCAGGTGGCAGGCCGGGAGGTGGTCACCATCGAGGGCATCCACGCGCCCGGCGGCGGGCCCAACGATCTGCAACTGGCTTTCCTCGAATTCGGCGCGGTCCAGTGCGGCTATTGCACGCCAGGCATGGTCGTCGCCGCCGAAGCCTTTCTGGCGCGCCATCCCAAGCCCAGCCGGGCAGAGATCCGGGAGGCGATCTCGGGCAACCTGTGCCGCTGCACCGGCTACCAGCAGATCGTGGATGCCGTCGAGGCCACTGCCGCACGGCGGCGGGCGCAGTCCGAGGGGAGGGGCCAGTGAGCGAGCGAAAATACGTGGGCCGGCCGGCAGCCGCCGTAGATGGCCTGGACAAGATCATGGGCAAGGCCAAGTTCGTGGGTGACTACCAGCTGCCCGGCATGCTGCACACCCGGGTCCTGCGCAGCCCTGTGCCCCACGCCCGCATCGTACGCCTGGACGTGAGCCCGGCACTGGCCGTGCCCGGGGTGGTGGCCGCCATCACCTCAGAGGACTTTGTGGGGCACAGCCTCTGGGGCTGGCCCATCCAGGACCAGTACATCCTGGCCTACCGCAAAGTGCTGTACGTGGGCCATGGCATCGCCGCCGTCGCGGCCGAGACGCCCGACGCGGCCCGCGCCGGCATCGAGGCCATCGAGCTTGAGCTGGAGGAACTGCCCGCCGTGTTCGATCCTGCGCAGGCGCTGCGCCCGGACGCACCCCAGGTGCCCCTCGAGTCGCCCACAGGCCAGGGCAACCTCTGTGCAGACATCATCGTACGCTATGGCGAGCCGGACCCCATCCTGGCGGAGAGCCCCGTCCTCTATGAAGAGGTATTCCACACCGGCCGGCAGGAGCACGCCTACCTGGAACCCGAGGCCGCCCTGGCCATTCCCCACCCTGACGGCAGCGTGACGGTGCACTATAACGGGCAGAGCCCGTTCATCAACCAGATCCATCTCTGCCAGGTGCTGGGGCTGCCGCCAGAAAAGGTGCGGGTCATCCAGCCGGTGGTCGGCGGCTCTTTCGGCGGCAAGGACGACCTGGGCTACCAGACCTCGGGACAGGTTGCGGCACTGGCCCTCAAGGCCGGGCGGCCGGTCAGGCTGGTCCTGGGCCGCGAAGAGTCGATGCTGGCCTCCTACAAGCGCGAGCCGATGTCCATCCGCTTCAGGCTGGGGGCGGACGCAGAGGGAAACCTGCAAGCGGCCAAGGTAGAGATGCTGGCCGACAGCGGCTGCTTTAGCTCCCAGACCACGCTGGCCATGCTGCGCGCCTCGCTGCATGCGGCCGGTGCCTACCGGTACCAGGCGGTGCACGTGGACACCCAGGCGGTCTATACCAACAACGGCTTCTCCGGCGCGTTCCGGGGTTTCGGCAATACCGATGCGGCGGCCGCCATCGAACAGGCCATCGACGACCTGGCCCACCGGCTGGGCCGCGATCCCATCGACTTCCGGCTGCAGAACTGCGTGCGGCAGGGCGACCGCTTCATGTCGGGCAACGTCGTGAGCCACGAGGTGAGGTTGGCTGAGTGCCTGCAGTGGGTGCGGGAGAGGTCGGACTGGGACCGCAAGCGAGCGACGTTTTCCGCGCAGAGCGGCGAGCTGCGCCGCGGCATCGGCGTGGCCTGCTACATGCACGGCAGCAGCCTGGGCGGTGAGGGCGCCGACTATGCCAACACCACGCTCAAGATCGAGGACGAGTACCAGATCACCCTCACCTCGGGCCTGACCGACTATGGCCAGGGCAGCCGCACCGTCTTTACCCTGATCGCCGCCGAAACCCTGGGGGTCAGCCCAGAGCGGATCCACATCTTGCGCCCCGACACCGACACAGCCCTCGAATCGGGACCGACGGTCGCCTCCCGCTCGACGATGTTGGGCGGCAACGCCACGCGGGTGGCAGCCGAAAAGCTGGACCGGCTGCTGTGCTACGCGGCGGCCAGCGCCCTGGATTGCACACCCGCCCAGGTGGCGCGCCACGGGGAGGTTTATGTCAATCCCAGCGAGGACGAAGTGTCGTTCGAAGAGGTGGTCGACCGCGCGCGGGAAATGGGGCTGACGCTGTCGGTGCACGGCAAGTGGAGCATGCCCCACATCGAGTGGCACGTCGAGAGCGGCACAGGCACGCCCTACTACTGCTACACCTTTGGGGCCCAGGTGGCGGAGGTCGAGGTGGACGTGCACACCGGCCAGGTGCGCGTGCTCAAGGTCTGGGCTGCCCACGACGGAGGGACCATCGTCTTTCCCCAGGGCGCCTACGGCCAGATGTACGGCGGCATTGCCCAGGGCCTGGGCTATGGGCTATTGGAGGAGATGACCTACGACCGGGGCTTTCCTCAGGCCCTCAATTACGACGAGTACCTGATACCGACCAGCCTGGACGTGCCCGAGATCGAAGCCACGTACATCGAGAGTGATTTCCCGGAGGGCCCCTACGGGGCCAAGAACCTGGCCGAGCCCGTGCTGGTGGCCACTGCGCCGGCCATCGCCAACGCGGTCTTTTGCGCGACCGGTGTGCGCCACCATCGCCTGCCGCTGACGCTGGAACGGGTGCTCCTGGGCCACGAGCTGCACCCAGGCCGGGGCGAGACGGCCTGCCGGCGGGCGTTGGGCTTTGACCAGAGCAAGGTGGAGGTGATATGGCAGACCTGAGCGTAGACCTGTGCGGCCTGGAATTGCCCAACCCGTTTGTGCTGGCCTCCGGGCCGCTGACCTGGAACGCCGGGGCCATTCAGGCGGCCTTTGCCGGGGGCGCCGCCGCCGTCGTTACCAAGACCATCCGGCCGGAAGCGACCATCAACCCCGTGCCCCACATCGCCGACGCAGGGCGGGGCAGTCTGCTCAACACCGAAGGCTGGTCTGACCTGACCGCGGAGGAATGGATAGAGCGTGAGCTGCCCGCCCTCCGTGAGCGGCACGGCGGGGTGCTCATCGCCAGCCTGGGCCACACACCCCAGGAAGTGGCCGAGATCGTCGCTCCGGTGGCGGGGGCCGGCCCCGACCTGCTGGAGCTGGTCTCCTACCGGGCCGAGGATGCGGCGCCGATGGTGGCCGTCGCCAAGGAAAAGGCCAGCCTGCCGGTATTGATCAAAGTGAGCGCCAACTGGCCGGACCTGCTCGACGTGGTAAAAGCTTGCCTGCAGGCCGGCGCCGATGGCGTCACGGCCATCGACTCCATTGGGCCGACGTTGCGCATCGACGTCGAGACCGGCCAGCCACTGCTGGGCTCCTTTGCCTGGCTGTCGGGGCGGAGCATCCTGCCCATCTCCTTGCGCGTGGTGGCCCAGATCGCCCAAGAACACGGCGTGCCCGTGGTGGGCACGGGCGGGGTGGCCCAGGCCGAAGACGCCGTGGAGATGGTCATGGCCGGGGCCACCGCGGTCGGCGTCCACTCGACGCCCCTCTTGCAGGGGCTAGGCTGGTTTGAAAAGACCTTGGCCCGTCTCGACCGCTGGTTGGAGAAGCAGGGTCACAGCCGGCTGGCCGATCTGCGTGGGCTGGCCCTGCCCCACCTCCAGGTGGCGATGCCCCACACCCCCCTGGCCTTTACCTTCGATCCGGATCTGTGCACGCGCTGTGGGCGCTGCGTGACGGTGTGCGGCTATGGGGCGCGCCAGCTGACGGACGAAATAGAGATGCTCGTGGACGAGGAGCTGTGCCGCTCGTGCGGGTTATGCGTGACGGTGTGTGCCCCGGGCGCCCTGGATACTCTCGAGACACCCTGAACTGGATTGACGTTTTCTTGATGCACTGACCCGCCATCTTGACACAATATTGACGCCTTTTGTGGTATCCTGAACGGCGGACCCGCTGGGTAGAGAGACATTGGCCAGGTGCTGGCCTGCTCTCTCTTTTTATGCAGGCCGATGAGGCCTGAACGTGAGCCATCATTGGCCTCCGCAGATGAAACCTGAGATGTGAGGCACTCCATGACAGACAGAAACCAGAGCAGGACGCAGGTGCCCGAGGAAGTCACCCTCAGCCGCGACCTCAGCCTATTTACCATCACGATGATCGGCGTTGGCGGCATGATCGGTGCCGGCGTTTTTGTGTTGACCGGTATCGCCGCTGGAGTGGCCGGTCCAGCCCTGGTCCTGGTCTTTCTCTTGAACGGCCTGGTGACCACCCTCACGGCGATGGCGTATGCCGAACTGGGCTCGGCTTTCCCCGAGGCGGGGGGTGGCTACCTATGGGTCAAGGAAGGGCTGGGCGGCGCCCAGGGCTTCCTGGCAGGCTGGATGAGTTGGTTCGCCCACGTAGCCGCTGGCAGCCTCTATGCCCTGGCATTTGGCCGCTTTGCCAGCGAGTTGTGGATGATGGCCGGGCTGCCGAGCCTTGGCCTGTCCGTAGCCCACCTGACGTTGGGTTTCATGACCTTCATCATCGCCGGCTTTACCATCCTCAATTATCTCGGCGCCTCGGAAACCGGGACGGTGGGCAACATCGTCACCCTGACCAAGGTGGGCATCCTGGGCCTGTTTGTCCTGTTTGGCATCATTGCCATGCTGCGCACCGATGCCTGGCATAGCCGCTTCACGACGGGGTTTCTGCCCAACGGCCCGCTGAGCATCTTTGTGGCGATGGGCCTGACCTTCATCGCCTTCGAGGGCTACGAGATCATTGCCCAGTCGGGGGAAGAGGCGATCGACCCCAAGAAAAACATCCCCAGGGCCATCTTTGGTGCGGTCGCCATCGCCGTGACCATCTATGTCCTGGTGAGCATCACGGCTATCGGCGCCACGGTTGCGCCCGAGGGTATGAAGGCCCACGAGTACCTGGGGGAGAAGAAGGAAGTCGCCGTCATCGAAGTGGCCCAGCAGGTCTTTCCCTGGGCCATCGGTGGCCTGGTCTTGCTGTTCAGCGGCCTGGTGTCGACCATGTCTGCCCTGAATGCCACGACCTACTCGTCGTCCCGGGTCTCTTTTGCCATGGGCCGCGACCATAACCTGCCTGCGGTTTTTTCCCGCGTCCATAGGCGGCGCCATACGCCCCACTGGGCGGTCGTGTTTTCGGGCGGGCTGATGATCCTGATGGCCTGGTCGTTGCCGATTGAAGATGTGGCAGCGGCAGCCGACATCATGTTCCTCCTGCTCTTCCTGCAAGTCAACGTGGCGGTGATGACGCTCAGGCTAAAGATGCCCGATCTGGATCGTGGCTACCGCATTCCCTGGTTCCCGGTCATCCCCCTGGTCGCCATTGTCTGCAACGGTCTCCTTGCGCTGCAGTTGTTTCGATTCAGCCCCGTGGCCTGGTATTTCGCCCTTGGCTGGCTCGTCGTTGGACTGCTGGCCTACTATGCCCATTTCTCCAGGGTGGAGGCCATGGAAAAGCCCAAAGAGATCCTGCTGGAAGAGGTGCTGGTCAGCCGTGACTATTCGGTGCTGGTGCCAGTGGCCACCCAGGAGCAGGCCCGCATCTTGGGCAAGATCGGGGCCGTGGTAGCCCAGGACTATGGGGGGGAGGTGCTGGCCCTTCACGTCGTGAAAGTGCCGCCGCAGCTTACCCTGGGCGAAGGGCGATTCCTGCTCAAAGAAGGCCGGCCCCACCTGGAGACGGTCATCCAGCAGGCCAAGGAGCGGGACGTGCCGGTGCATACCATGATCCGCCTGGGCCGAAACGTGGCCGAGGCGGTGCGTAAAACGGCCATGGAGAATGCCTCGGATCTGATCGTGCTGGGCTGGCCGGGTTACACCAACACCGCCGGGCGATTGTATGGCTCGGTCATAGATCCGATCGTAGACAACCCGCCGACCGACATTGCCATTGTCCGCTATCGGGAGTACCGGCCCCTGCGCTCGATCCTGGTGCCCGTGTCCGACGGGCCGAACAGCCGGCGGGCCGTCCGCATGGCGGTGAGCATGGCCCGCGCCAGCGAGAACGGGCCGGTGCGGGTCAGCGTGGTGCACGTCGTGCCGGTGGGGGCGCGGAGTGCGGAGGTGGTCCGCGCCGAGCAGACCCTGCGCTACGTGCTGGAGGGCATCGACGCCGAGCGGGTCGAGACACGCCTGGTCGAAGGGACGGATATAGTGGATAGCATCATCGAAGAAACGAGGGCGGGTGACTACGATCTCATCGTCGTGGGGGCAACCGAGGAACCCCTGTTTCGAAACCTGCTGATGGGCAGCGTCTCGGGGCAGATTGCCCGGCGTGCCCCGGTGACCGTGGTCATGGTCAAACGGCGCAGCAGCCCACTGCATTCATTCTTGCGCCAGACCGTGCTGGAGCCCAGCACCGGGCCGCGGCCGACTGATTCAAAGGGAGAGGGAGACCACACAGATTTTGAGGGCGGTCCCGAATGATGTACAATTCGGCCATGGCGAATTTCGACGACCGTACACTGCACGGACAGAGAGAACCACGAGACACTGGGTTGCTCACACGCGCCCGGCGCTATCTGTCCTACCTTTACGGCGTCGGCCTGGTGGCCCTGACCACGTTGGTCGGACTTCCCTTGCGCTCGTTCGTCGACCCAACCAATCTGGTCATGCTATACCTGCTGGCGGTGGTCCTGGCTGCGCTGCGATTGGGACGGAACCCCGCTGTGCTGGTGTCGCTGCTGGGTGTGCTCGCGTTCGACCTGGTGTTCGTGCCCCCCTACAACACCTTTGCCGTCGCCGATGCCCAGTTCGTGCTGACTTTTATCGCCCTGCTGGGCGTCGGCCTGTTGACCAGCACGCTCACAGCCCAGGCCCGCGAGCAAACCAGGGCTGCCCAGGATCGGGCCACCCACACTCGGACCCTCTACGAGCTCAGCCGGGACCTGGCCATCGTCCTGGACCCGGTGGAGGTGGCCCAGACGGTAATGAATCACATCAACTGGGTCTTTCAGGGAAGGGCGGCTGTCCTGCTTGCTGACGGCCAAAGCCTGGAACCCGTCCTTGACAGCCCTGACTTTGAGCTGGACGAGGAAGAACGGGACGCCGCGGCCTGGGCCCATCGGCACGGCCAACCGGCGGGGCACGGCACCGAGGTCTTGAACGGCGTCAAGGGGACCTACCTGCCCCTGCGTTCGACGCAGGGTGTGATGGGTGCCCTCGGGTTCCAGGCAGCGGGGCAGCCCGATCATCTGACGCCGGAGCAATGGCGTCTCCTGGAGGCTTTTGCCAGCCTGACCGCCCAGGCGCTCACACGGATCGACCTCACCCGCGAAGCCCGGCAGGCGCAACTGCTCCGGGAGAGCGAAAAACTGCAGGCCGCCCTGCTCAACTCTATCTCCCATGACCTGCGCACGCCGCTGGCCTCTATCACCGGTGCGCTGAGCAGCTTGCGGGACGACGCCGCGTTCCTGGACGAGGCCGCGCGGGCCCTACTGGTCAATACGGCCTGGGAACAGGCAGACCGCCTCGACGACCTTGTCGGTAACCTGTTGGACATCACCCGCCTGGAAGCTGGTGTGCGAAAGGTCCAGCCCGAGTTGTGCGACGTACAGGACCTGGTCGGCGTGGCCCTGGAGCGATTGGGGGAGCGGCTGGAGGCGCGCGAGATTGTCCTGGATCTGCCGGAAGCCTTGCCCCCGGTGCCCATGGATCTGCCGTTGATGGCGCAGGCGCTGGTCAACCTGGTGGACAACGCGCTAAAGTACTCGCCTGCAGACGAGCCGATCACCGTCCAGGCTGAGGCGACCGCCTCGGAGCTGCACCTGACCGTCCGCGACAGGGGCCCCGGCATTCCAGACGGAGATCTGGTGCGCATTTTCGACAAGTTCTATCGCGTGCAACGGTCCTCCGAGGTCACGGGCACGGGCTTGGGGCTGCCTATCAGCAAGGGCATCGTGGAGGCCCATGGCGGGCGCATCTGGGCGGACAATCAGGCCGGCGGGGGCGCTGCCCTCACCATCGTCCTGCCGACAGAGATGCCCTCGAACCAGCCGGCCGTGGAGGGACTGGCGTGAGCGAGACACAGCTGCGTGCACTGGTGGTGGACGACGAGCGGGCCATCCGTCGCTTCTTGCGCACCTCGCTCACCGCCAATGGCTACGTCGTCTTTGAGGCCACCAACGGTGGCGAGGCGCTGGAGGCCGTGGTGCGGGACCGGCCGGATGTGATGATCCTCGATCTGGGCCTGCCGGACATGGACGGCACACAGGTGACGGCCCGCCTGCGGGAATGGTCCCACATTCCGATCATCGTGCTCTCGGTACGGGATCAGGAAGGCGACAAGATCGCAGCACTGGACGCTGGGGCAGACGATTATTTGACCAAGCCCTTCGGCGTGGGCGAATTGATGGCCCGTATGCGCGTGGTGCTGCGCCGTGTCGCCCACCCTGAACCGGAGCCGGTCTTTGCCACACGCGACCTCGTCGTCGATCTGGCCCGGCGCCTGGTGCGGGTCCGGGGCCATGAAGTGCAGTTGACACCGACCGAGTATGATCTGCTGCGGGTGCTGGTCACCCACGCGGGCAAGGTGCTGACCCACCAACAACTGCTGCGTCAGGTGTGGGGCCTGGGCTACGAGGGCGAGAGCCATCTCCTGCGCGTGAACATCAGCAACCTCCGGCAAAAGATCGAGCGCAACTCGGCCCGGCCCGAATACATCATCACCGAACCAGGCGTCGGCTATCGCCTGCGCCTCGAAATCTGACCGGAGAGCCGGCCAGGGACAGGACAGAGGGGCCGTACTGGTCTCTCAGAAGTTGGTGCCGGTGCTGTATACGACCGGCACATAGTACCTCAGCACCGCTCGGGTGGAGATAACCTTTACCGCGACGTCCGAGGCCAGATCGGACACCTCGAGCGTGATCGTCCCGTCGGGTGCAGAGACGACGGTCTGCGTATGGGTTACCTGCTGGGCCGGGTCAAAGGCGTAGGGATCCCACCACTCGACCGCATACTCCAGGCCGGGTCGAAATCCCGGGATCGCCAGTAGTCCCGAGACAGGCGCGATCGGGACGCCGTCGGCGACGTTTTTCCAGGTATGAGCGGCGTTGTCGATCCACACGAGAGCCCGATCCGGGCTCTGCACGCCCCAGGCCCGCAGCTGGCTGGCCGCGGTCTTGACCCCTATCTGCCCGGCACCGGTTAGATCGGTGCCAACGGCCCGGAAGCGACCGTTATTGAGCGGCTCTCCAGCCATAAAGCGCTCGTACGCAGCCATCATCTTGAAGAGGTCGACATCGTCGTTTGGGAACTGGTCGTCGCGGTAGCCGACGAACAGGCGGGGATACCACTCACCCGCGCAGGTATACCCCAGCGCGCCGGCCTGGGCCCACAGCAGCTTGTGGAAGTAGATGCCCTGCTCTTCGGCGACGATTTCGGGATGTTGTGGGCCTGTTCCCGATTGGGCCACGCCACCCTCACCGCGAACGAGCGGGCGCCGGTAGTCGAAGGCATCCGCGTACTCCCTGAAGCGGTTTTGGCACTCCCGGACGTAGGCCGCCGAATCGGCCCAGGTGTTGCTGATCAGCTCCTGCTCGGTTGGGTCCTGGCTCGCGTACCAGTGTTTGTCCCCGTAATCCAGCAGCTGGCCCTTTTCCGGGTTGGCAAAAAAGTCAGCCACAAAGTAGCCCCAGAACGAGTTGGATACCAGGATGTGCCTCGGGGATGTATCCCGGACGAACTGGGCCAGGGCAAAGCCGGCCTCGTAGCTCGGCCATGAGAGGTGATTCTCGTTTGCCAGCTCGATAGAATGCAGGGCCGGCGAATAGGACCAGCGCGCGATAAAGTAGCGGGCATAGGCCTGCTGGTACCAGCGTGATACCTGTCCCTCTCCGGAATAAAAGTTCGTGCTGAGCGAGTCCGGTTCGCCCGTGGAGCCATCGGCCAGAAACCGGTTCAGGACCGCGTCGTTCTTGTGAAAGAGGGGGAGCTTGTGATAGACCCCATGTTCCTCGGACAGCCTCATGATCTCGTCGAGCCTGGCGGCAGCCGGCTGATCGACGAAACCAAAGGTATCGGGATCGGAGCGCGCCAGCAGGTTCGGCCCCCAGCCACTGCCCTCGTAGCGCTGGAGCACAAGCGAGTGGACCCCAATATTGCCCGGTTGTACGTCGTTGAAAGGGGACGGCGCATCGGCCGAAACGTACAGCCCGCGAATACCGATCGACTGCATGGCGTCGGCGGGGCTGGTCACCTCGATGGCATAGTCATGCCACCCGTCCTGCTTGTAATCACACTGGCCGCCCTGGGCTTCGTGATAGGTGCTGCTGGCAGAGCAGATGTCCAGTCGCCCCCCACTGAGGTTCCCAATCTGGGCGCGCAGAGCCTTCTCGCCAATCACCTCCGCGCGGAAGCTCAGCCGATATCTCTGCCCGGCCATGGCGGGCACGGATTGCGTGGAGTAAAAGTAGGGCCGGTAGCTGAACTTTTTCCCGACCGAGACGTCGACCGGCACCGGCACGGACCAGCCATCCCCGAACGCCCAGTTGATGCGGATCGCGTCGGAAAACGGCGCCACGAAATAGTTGGCCCCCTCCCCCGTAGGAAACCAGCGGACGAACCTGATGCCGTGCTGGCCCAGCCTGGGGATGTTCTGCCTGATCCGGGCCAGGTTGTTGAGCGGATTGCCCTGCTCGAGGCTGATGAGCGGCGTTACAAAGGGCGTGCCATCGGAGAACTCGAAGAACCTGGAGTCGCTGGTGCTGACCCGGACAAAGCCCTTTCGATTGGATGGGTCAACATCAAAGGCATAGACCGAGCTTTCAGCCGTGCCACAGGCGTCTGTGGCCTGGATCTTGTACTGCCAGGTACCCGCTGCCTGCGGGGAGAACCGGCAGCGCCAATCGGCAATCCCTTCCGGCAGGAAGGTGAGGCTGTCACCGGCGCCCGCCTCTGTGACTGGCTGGTAGTAGAAGCAGGGCAGCCGGACGGCCTGATTCCAGTCCCGGCTGCCGGGGGACAGCAGCAAGGCGTCGACGCTGATGCCGGCACCTGGATCGATGCCGGCTGGTGCAGCCGGGTCAAAGGGAAAATAGGGATTGCTGGCCGTGGTGCTCACGCCGAAGGCGACTTCAAACTTGGCATACTGCGGGACACGCGCGCCACGGTAGTCGGCCAGATTCGTGGTCAGCCTGTCCTCCTGTATGGCCGGGCTGCATGCCGCCTCGGAGGTAGCCGCCCCTGCAACCGCAACCATAGCCGCGGCCGCGGCGGTTTCGCCAGCGAATTGCATTGTCGCAGGCACCAGGCTGAGAATGACAGCGGCGTAGACCAGGGTTGTCATGTTTCTCTTCACGTCGCCCCTCCCTGCCAGCGGTTCAGCGCTCAGGGTTCTCCGGCATCCACGAAAGACGGCTGCCTCATCCGGGGCT
>JAMJFU010000067.1 GCA_023544525.1 Anaerolineae bacterium
ATTCGAGGGTGGCCCGCAGATGAAGGACCGACTTGGCGCCGGAGCATACGACCGAAACAGGCACAGAGGCCAGGGTCGGCAGGTCATTGGAGACATCGTAGGCGGGATCGCGATGCACGCCGCCGATTCCGCCCGTAGCAAAGACCGAGATCCCGGCCCAGGAAGCAATGATGGCCGTGGCGGCGACCGTAGTCGCCCCGTCTTCCCCCCGGGCGACGGCCACCGGCAGGTCACGGCGGCTGACCTTGCGGATCCCCCTGGAAGTGGCCAGGTGCTCCAGGTCCCCCTCGCTGAGGCCGACCCGCAACACGCCGTCCAGTATGGCGATGGTGGCCGGCAGGGCACCGTGCTCGCGCACGACCTCTTCCATGCGACGGGCAGTCTCGAGGTTCGCGGGATAGGGCAGTCCGTGGGCGATGACGGTGGACTCCAGGGCTACCACTGGCGCAGCGTCGGCCAGTGCCTGGCGCAAAAGGGCGCTGATCTCGAGCGTGCTTGCCATCTCAGATCACCAGCTCCTCGTAGAGGCGCTCCAGGCTCAGGTCCGGCCGTACCGTCTCCCGGCTCTGGAGGGTGAGGGCCGCGGCAGAAGTACCCAGCCGCACCGCCTCGCCGATGGCCAGGTCGTTGAGCAGGCCAAAGACGACGGCAGCGGTCAGCGCATCGCCCGCCCCGGTATAGTCCACGATCTCGCGGGCGATAGCCGGCACGTGCCCGCTCTCTTGTGAAGTTGCATAGACCAGGCCGGTGGCGCCGAGGGTGACGATCGCGATCTGAACACCCAAGGCCACGAGCTTCTGGGCGGCAACGAGGGCAGACTCGCGGTCGGTGACCTCTACCCCGCACAAAGCCTCGGCCTCGGCGCCGTTGGGCGTCACCAGCAAGAGATCAGGCAGGTAGGGACACAGCTGCGGGGCAAAGGTGGCCGTCGTCGGATCTGCGCACACCGGTAACTGGTAGGTACGCGTCAGTTTAAAGATGGTCTCCAGGGTCGCCGGCGAGAGGTTGGCATCCAGCACCACCATTCGCGCGTCACGGAACAGGGCCCGGTGCCGGTAGATAAAGCCCGGTGTGATCACCTCGCGCGTGATGCTCATATCGTCGATGGACAGGAGCAGATTTCCGGTCGGGTCCAGGGCGGCCAGGTAGGCGGCGGTACGATGGTTGGCATCGACCATGACATGGCTGACGTCGATGCCACACTCTCTGGCTTGATGGAGGATGCGTCGCCCAGATCCATCGTCGCCCACCGCAGACAACAGGACGACCGGCTCTCCCAGGCGCACCAGGTTCTCGGCCACGTTGCGGGCCACGCCCCCCACGCTGACCCGGATGATGCCGGGGATGGATGTCCCGGTTTGGACCGGCTGCGATGCACGGCCCTTGGTGTCGATGCTGGCTGCACCGATGACGAGGAGGTGCGAGTCGTTGTGCATAGGGTTTTCAAGCCACCTTTCGCAAGATGAAGCCCATCATCAGCCGTCCCCTGCGGCCCCATCCGAGTCACCCGACATCAGTTGCTTCATGGTCTCGAGGGCCTTGAACGCCTCAGCAGGGAAAAAGATGCGCGACGAGGTCCGGAAGGCTGCACGATCCAGGGCCGAAAAGAGCCGGGCCAACAGCACTCGAGGGACGACCCGGTCGCGGGTGGCCAGATCCTCGACCGTGTGACCGATGTAGGCGATCAGGCTGGCCTGGGCCTCAGCCTTGGTCGTCTCGTACAGCCGGATCTGGGCGGCGTGGCTCTCGGCCAATCCCTCCTCCGACCAACGTCTCCAGCGCGTCCGCCAATTCTCGATCCACTGCTGGGTCACCTCGTCCTTCACCCGGAACTTGTCCAGCCGTATGTCCAGCACCTTGGCGCCCAGGCCCAGCGCCGCCTGGCGCACGTTTGCCTCCAGCTCTTGCTGCACCGCCTGGCGGGCCGGGCGCGCGTTCTGCGGGGCAGAGCCTGCACCCAGCCCGACGAGGTCATTCAGCCTCTTGCGGGCCAGGATGTTGCGCAGTTCACCGGTGACCAGACCCCGGGTCAACAGCGCCTCCCAGTCCAGCACCGACGATCCGTCGACCATGACCCAGCGGGTGGTTGCGGCCTGCAGCACCTTGTCCTTTGAAAGGGGGTAGGGCGTATCCTCGCCCAGTTCCTCGCCACCATCGTCGATCTGGTACTGGATCTCCACGTCCCAATCGATACGGATCCCCTCGGCGGTCATTGCCTCGACCGTGAGGACCTCACGTTTGGGGCGCAGGTCGACCACGCCATAGCCAGTCTCAAAAGCTTCCAGTTTCTGGAAGCCGGCACCCACGATCCGCTCCAACCGGCCCTTCAACTCGAGGACGACGGCGCTGTCATTGTAAACGACCAGGTTTCCCGGACCCCCAGAGCGTTTCAGGAAGCTGTCCTCCTTGTCGATCATCCCCTTATGGACTTTGACCCATGGGCTAAAGCCCCACATGCCAGACCGGCTGCGCAAGAGGAAACCGAGCCCTGCACGCCAGTTGTCCAAGTTGTACAGGGACCGCACAAAGCGGGCTGCAAGCCAAAACACCAGCAGGCCCAGAATGATGCCAGGAACGACATCGACGACCACCTGCAGCCAGAATTCAGGGTCGAGCCAGAGAAGGTCGGCATCGCCGGCGTAGGTGAACCATTCGCTAAAGACACTGAGCACCAGCAGGAACAGGACGAATGGCAAGGCCAGGCGCAGGACACGCCCGCCAAAAATGAGCATTTTGATCGGGTTGAACATCTCGGCCTCAGCTCACTCCGAATCCACCACCCTGCCGTCTTCGACAGGGATCTTGCCCGTAAGCTGCTGTATCGCCTGTTCGAGGCCATGCGGCACGGGCCAGCGGCTTCCCGATTCGCTGACAATCTCTCCCAGCGTGTCGATGAAGCGCAAGGCAAGTGCTGTCTCGCTGTCTCCTCCCTCCAGGCTCTGCTCGACCACCTTGCCCAGCTTCAGTACCACCTCGATTTCGGCCTCAGCCCTGGCCATCTGGATCTGGCGCATGCGCTGCGCATCCCCTTCACTGAGTTCACGCCACACCTGCTGGACCCATTCTGTACGCCAGGTATCGATACGGCGCTGAGAAACCCTGTCGTCGACTGCCTTCAGGTTATCGATGGCCGCACCCAGGATCTCGACGCCGTAGGGCATCATCTCCTCTTTGACGCGGGCAGCCAGTTGCTCGATGATCTGGTCTCGTGGAATGCCAGCCGGGTTCTTGGGCGCGCAAAGCTCGTCAAGAGCGTACTGGCTGAGAATGTCCTGCAGTGCCCGCGTGGCTACGGGAGGGATCAGGCTGGCAGTCCAGGGCTGCTCCTGTTCGGGCTGCGTCCCCATCTTGGGCTCGACGGGCTCCCTGACCACTGCCTTGTAGATCGCACTCCGCCGGAACGGGAAGGCACTGCCTAGCAAGGGCCTTTGGCCGCCCCGCGAGATCTGGAAGGGCACGAATACCTGGGCCTGAACCTGGATGCCGTCGCTGGTGAGCGCTTCGACCTGGAAGGCGTGCAGCTGGGTGCGCAGGTCTACAACCTTGGGTGGCAGCTCAAATTTGCCGGTGAAGGTCAGCCCGGGTTCGGCCAGCGGCAGGACCCGGATGCCATCGGTCCGGTAGGCGACTTGATCGCAGCGAGCAAGCACGATGCCCGGCCCGGCAAAGAACTGGCCGTAGGCGTTGCCTTCGACCCGTTTGTCCAGCTTGCCACCTTCGACGACATAGTAGGGATAGTTGGTGCCCAGGGTGAAGGTCAGTAGGCTACCGAAAGCCTGCCTCCGCTGGGTTTCGTCAGACAGCGGCAGGATCCGGTGCGCAACGCGGTACATGCCGGCCAAGAGCACCACGATGGCGGGCAGGGTGATGGTCACCAGGCCCAGCCAACCGGCAGCAAGATGGCCAAAAATGCCGAGGGCGCCGTAGGCGTACCAGGCGATCAGCAGCGTGCGGAAGCTCTTGCCGCGGATCATTTTGCCCAGAAAGCCTGCACCAGCTAGCCCCCCCAGGAGGATGCCCACCACGAGGCCGGTCCATGCACCGCGGGCCCCCGCCAACTGGGCACCAAGGGCCCAACCGGCGACGCTCAGACCACAGGCCATTACGAGGCCAAGGGTGATGATAATCAGGCCCAAGAACCGGTGGATGAGAAAGCCCAGGATCGCCCCGGCGACGATCGTGGCAGCCGCGGCTATGAGGACTTCTATGATGACAATGGATTCCATGCTCCCGTCCGTCCCGCTGCAGGTCGAGATCCGGGTTGGCAGGTACGCGGTGCCAAGACTCCCAAGGAGTACAAAGAGACGGCTATACTATACCACAAACCCACACCAGGGCAAATCCAGAGCGCCCGGCTAGAACGCCACTGAAAAGTCCTGCAGGATGGACCCCCCCACAAACTCGCGCAAGATAGAGTTGTCCGGGACCAGGTCTGGTGCCAGGGGCTGGAACCACTCCAGCAGGGCGAGCAGGCGCTTGGCCTCGACGTAGGGCGCCGTCCTCGGCTTGATCTGCAGCAGGAGAGGCTCGGCGAGCGGCTTGAGCACCGACAACTCGTAGACCAAGGCGGAGTTGAACATGATGTCAGCATGCTCCTGGTAGGGAAAGATCCACTTTTTCTCCCCGCGGCGCACGCTGCCCCAGCGCTCGATCGTGTCCCTGGCCGAGTAGCCCCGGTAGGCGGCGTCACGGATGATGCGCCGCAGCAACCGCGTGTCGGTGGTGGGCACCCGGTTGTGCTTGTCGATGTTAAGCTGGGTGAGGGCAGAGACATAGATGCGGTAGACGAGTCCAGAGGGCAGGTCGCGCACCAGCTCGGGATTCAAGCCGTGGATGCCCTCCACAATGAGGATATGATCATGGTCCAGCCGCACTGTGGGCCCGGTCTCGCGCAATCCGGCATGAAAGTTGTACCTGGGCAGTGTGACTTCCTCGCCCTCTAGCAGGTGCAGCACCTGCTGGTTGAAGAGCTCGACATCTACGGCCGCCAGCGACTCAAAGTCGAAGGCACCATTCTCATCGCGTGGCGTCTTGAGCCGGTCGACGAAATAGCTGTCCATCTCCAGGGCAAAGGGCCGCAGGCCGTTGGCCAGCAGCTGGATGCTGAGCCTGCGGGAGAAGGTGGTCTTGCCCGACGAAGATGGCCCGGCAATCAGCACCAGCCGCACCTGGCCCTGGCGTGCCGCGATCTCCTGGGCAATGCGCGCTACCCGCTGTTCGTGCAGGGCCTCGGCGACGAGGATGACCTCGCGGACACGCTCGCCCGCGATGGCATCGTTGAGATAACCGACGTCGCGGACGCCCATCAATTCCATCCACTTGCCATACTCGCGAAAGACGTTCAGCAGCTTGGGATAGTCGACAAATGGCTGCAGCTGCATGGGCGGATCGCTGCGCGGGAAACGCAGGATAAAGCCCGGCGCATAGCCCTGCAGGGCAAAGAGCGTGAGATAGCCCGTGGAGGGCACCATATAGCCGTGGAAATAGTCCCGAAAGCCCCGTAGACGATAGAGCGTCAGGTAGGCCTTGCGGCGCCGGGTCAACAACCGCACCTTGTCCTCGTCGCCGCGCGCCTTAAAGAGGGCGATCGCCTCGTTCAAAGGAACCCGCGTCTTGAAGATCGGTTCGTCCTTGTCGACGATCTCTCGCATGCGGAGCTCAATCTGGGCCAATTCCTCCGGTGTGAAGGCAGCGCGGCCCTGGGGCTGGCAGAAGTAACCGCCGAAGGTCAGGGAGTGGTCGATGTACACGTTGGTGTTGGGAAAGAGCTCCTGGACTGCGGTCACCATGAGGAACGCCAGCGAACGGCGATAGATGCGAAAGCCATCGCTGTCGGCCATGGTGATAGGCTGGACCTCGATGTCGCCCTCCACGCGGTAGGTTAGCTCGCGCAGCTCGTTGTCGATCAGGGCAGCAACGGTGGGGATATCGGGATCGATACCAGCCACCTCAATGAAAGCCTCCAGGGGCGTGCCCACCGGTCCCTCAAATACCCGGCCATCGCCCAGCCAGATCTGGGCGGTATCGCGCGGTAAAGCCGGATGGATCTGGTCCGAATAGGCTTGGCGGATCCTTGCGGCGTCGTTGTTCTCTTGCTCTATCGTCATGTCGTCTTTTTCTCTTGTCTCAACCAGCGGGCCACGCCCAGGAACAGGAAGGAGGCGAGCGTGGCCTCCAAAACATGTATCTGGCCCAAGGTCCAGGGCACAAAACCCCACACCTGGCCCACAATCTGGCCCACGCCGAAACCGACCAGGGCGCCCAGCCAGAGGGCTAACAGCTCGCGCAGGTTGCGGCCCAGCCAGAGGTGAAACAGCACTGCATAGATCGATGCCAGGATGAAGGACAGCACCAAAGCCGGTATCTGGACCATGTCTGCTACTCCCTGATAATCCCCCCGCCGAGCACCACGTCGCCCTGGTAGGCCACGACGGCCTGCCCAGGTGTTATGTCGCGCAGAGGTGCGTCGAACTCGACCCTGGCCCTGCCCTCCGGCAGAGGCGTCCAGGTCGCGCTGGCCAGCTTTGCCTTGTAGCGGATCTTGGCCTGCACCCGGACAGCCCCAGGCGGGGCCTCACCGCGGACGTAGTGGACCTCGCCGGCCTCCAGGGCGTCCCGGCCCAGCTCGCGGGCCGGACCCACGATGAGGGCATTGCGCTTCACGTCGAGACGGATGACGTACAGCGCTTCTGGCGCCGCGATGCCCAGGCCGCGTCTCTGGCCCACGGTATAGAAGGGCAAGCCCTGGTGGCGCCCGATCTCCTGGCCTTGCCCGTCCAAAATCGGGCCAGGGCGTACCGAGTGAGGCGCATGTGCCTGCAGAAATCGCCGGTAATCGTCATCGCCGACGAAGCACAGCTCCATGCTCTCGTCCTTCTCTGCAACCGGCAGGTCCCACTGGCGGGCCATCTCCCGCACTTGGGCCTTGGTATAATGGCCCAGGGGAAACAGCACCTGCCGCAGCTCCTCCTGGCCCAGCATATAGAGCACGTACGATTGATCCTTGTGCTCATCCAGGCCGGCGCACAGCCGGAAGCCATCCGCACTCTGCACTATCCGCGCATAGTGGCCCGTCGCCAGGTAGGCAGTGTCCAGAGATCGAGCGCGGCCCAGCAGCCGGTCAAAACGGATGTGCCGGTTGCAGGCCAGGCAGGGATTCGGCGTCCTGCCACGGCTGTACTCCTCGACAAAGTAGTCGACTACGCAGTGCCTGAATTCAGCCTCATAGTTTACCAGGTAGAACGGGATCCCCAGCCGGGCAGCGACCCGGCGGGCGTCGTCCACCGCATCAGGAGCACAACACCGGTTTTCACCCTCGGCCCAGAGGCGCATCATGACGCCGATGACGTCGTATCCCTGCTCTGCCAGGAGGGCAGCGGCGACCGAACTGTCCACGCCGCCGCTCATGGCGACCACCACGCGCTCCCTAGTGCCTGCCACCAGCGTTCCCTGTTATGCTCCCGGTCATGACGGGAACAGCAACTCCTCCACCATGCCCAAACGCTCCGTGCCCTTGATCTCCTCGGCAAAGAGGGGCAGGCGGGTGATGTTCATCTGGCCGGCGTACGCGTTCTGCAACAGCTCGAGGTACGGCCGCTGCATGGCCTGTCGCCGGCACAAAAAGTCGGAATCAGGATCTGTGATCAGGTGGTTGACGATCATGTGCTCGATGGTCAGGCCAAACTCGGCAAACTCGCCCACCAGGCGCCGAGCCTGGTAGACGCCCAGCGCTTCGGGGATGGTGACCAGGATGAACTCGGTGTTGGCCGGGTCGCGAAAGAAGGCGGTGATCTCTTCTGATAGCTCGCGCCAGCTGTCGATCAGCTCCAAGAAGGGCATCTTGCTCAGCTGGAGCTTGTCGCGCACGCCGAGATAGACGCGCGGCGCGGTGCGCAGGTGGTTCAGAAACTTGTAGGGCAGTTCCAGCAGCCGGAGGGTATCCCCTGCCGGTGCCGTATCCCAGACAACCAGGTCGTAGCCGTGATCGCGCACCTGCTCCAGGATAAAATCGAGCATGAACTCTTCCTGGATGCCGGGCGCCATGGCCACATAGTCGACCAGGTCATCGTAAGGCATGTCGACAAAGACCTGAGACGCCTCATAGATCTGTGGGCCGAACTTGATCTTCCAGCGGCGCATGACCTCGTCAGGATCGATCTCCAGGCCCCAGAGGTTGGCCACGCCCGGTATGGGCGTCTCTGTGGGCCCAATCTGGGTTTCAAAAATGTCGGAGAGGGACGGGGTCAGATCGCTCGAAATGATGAGCGTCCGCCGTCCCTCTAGGGCAAAATGAAGGGCCGTGCTGGCAGAGGTGGTCGTCTTGCCCACACCTCCCTTACCCCCAAACATCAATACGCGCTTCTTTGCTCTTTCCAAATCTGACAATGACATGGCACTCTGGTTCCTGGTGATTTTGACGTTTCTTGCGCCTTGATTCTACCTCAAGGCATCATAACTTGCAAACCGGCCATCGAAAACGCCGCAAGCGGGCGCCACAAAAAAGCGCCGCCTGGAGCATAGCGGCGCCTGGGCTATGACCTTGGGAGGGACCTACCCCAGCGGGCAGGCCCCTGGTTCACGCTGGGTTGTATAGCGGGCTCATCCTTCGCAGCTTTTCTACGATCTCTGGCAGGATCCCGAGCACATAGTCGACGTCTTCTGCCACGTTATCCTTGCCCAGCGTCAGGCGCAGCGAGCCGTGAGCGATCTCGTGGGGGAAGCCCATGGCCATCAGTACGTGCGAAGGCTCCAAGGAGCCACTGGTGCAGGCCGAGCCACTGCTGGCCGCTATCCCGGCCTGATCCAGATTGAGCAGGATCGACTCGCCCTCGATGTACTTGAACAGAAAGCTGGCGCTATTCGGCAGCCGCTGGTGAGGATGACCAGACAACTGGCTATCCGGAATGCGGTCCAGGACACCAGCGATCAGCCGATCTCGCATGGAGGTTATCCTGGCGTTGGCCGCATCTGCTTCTTCGTAGGCCAGGCGCAGCGCAGTCGCCAGGCCAGTGGCATAGGCCACGTTCTCGGTGCCAGCACGGCGGTTTCGCTCATGGCTCCCGCCCGTCTGCATGGGCAGCAAGGAAACCCCACGCCGGACATAGAGGACGCCGACGCCCTTGGGCCCGTAGAACTTGTGGGCTGAAAGGGACAAGAGATCCACGTTCAGCGCTTTCACATCGAGGCTCAAGGTGCCTCCTGCCTGCACAGCGTCAGTGTGAAAGGGGATCTTGTGGGCGCGGGCTATCTCCCCAATCTCGGCAATAGGCTCGATGGTACCCACTTCGTTGTTGGCATACATGATGCTGATGAGTGCCGTCTCGGGACGGATGGCCTCCAGCACATCCGCCGGATCTACCCACCCATAGCGATCGACAGGTACGTAGGTCGCCTCAAAGCCAAAGTGGTCCACGAGCTGCTCGACCGTATGGCTGATGGCATGGTGCTCGATTGGCGAGGTAATGATGTGGTTTTTCCCGATACGGCGCTGCCGATCAAAAGCCACACCCCGCAATGCCAGGTTGTCACTCTCGGTACCACAACTGGTAAAAATCACCTCTTTAGGGTCACAGTTTAAGATGTCCGCTACCGTCTGGCGTGCCCTGTCCAGGGCATGGTGTGCGTCGCGACCCAGGGCATAGACACTGGACGCATTGCCATAGCGTTCCGTCCAGAAGGGCAACATCGCCTCTACAACCCGCGGATCCACCGGCGTCGTCGCCGCATGATCCAGATATACCGTCCGCTTTGATGGCCTGTCCATAGTTCTCCTGTTCACTCCTGGTCTTCCCCGATAATCCAGCGGCATTGCACGGCCGGATTTTGGTCCCAGTCAACCGGTGAGGCCTGCTTGAGGTCCCGGACCTGCGATTCGAGCAGTTCGATCCGGTCCACCAGGCAACGCAACGTCTCCACGACAGGGTCCGGCAGGCTGGCATGGTCCAATAGATCGCGTGGCGTCTGCGAGAGCCGGCGGCCGTTAATACGGACCACGCGGCCCGGCACGCCGACGACCGTGGCTCCCGCCGGCACCGTCTGGACCACGACCGACCCCGAGCCAACCTGGGCACCGTCGCCGACCGTGATATTGCCCAGGACGACGGCATTCGCGCCAATGACCACGTCGTTCCCGACCGTGGGGTGTCGCTTTACCCGCTCGGAGGAGGTGCCCCCCAGGACTGCACCCTGGTACATGAGCACATCATCGCCAACCTCGGCGGTCTCCCCAATCACAACACCCGAGCCATGGTCCACAAAAAACCGCCGCCCAATCTGTGCCCCGGGATGGATCTCGATGCCTGTCACAAAACGGTTCAGGTGCGAGACCCATCGCGCCAGCGTGGTATGGTTCCGCTTCCAGAGCCCATGGGCGGCACGGTGCAGCCAGAGGGCGTGCAAACCTGGGTAGCTCGTCAGGACTTCGGCCAGAGTACGCGCTGCCGGGTCCTTCCGGTAGATGGTCTCGACATCCTCCTGGAGCAGAAGACGCCAGAGGCGCAGCCGGGCACGGATCCCCCTCAGGTTTCCGTTATCCGAGCGCTCCTTGAGCTCTGCCAGGGCCGAATCACTCACCATACATTCTCACTCCGGTCCGATGCCAAGCACCGGACTCTCGCTGAGGTCGGCAAGCGTGATGGCGTCCAGCGTCTCCACCAGGCGATCCCGAACCTGCTCCCAAACCCCTTTGGAGCTGCAGTTATCCTCTAGAGCACAGGGGGCGCAGGCGCCCTCAGCGATACACTGGATGGGGAGGATGGAGCCCTCGAGGGCACGGATGATATCACCCGCCGTCGTCGCCTCCGGCGGGTGGCTCAGGTAGTAGCCACCCAGAGCCCCGCGCCTGCTATGCAAGAGACCTGCCCGGCGCAACTCGATGGCGATCTGCTCGAGATAGGGTTGGGAGATTGCCTGCGACCGGGCCACCTCGGCCAGAGACAAAGGTCCTTGGCCAAAGTGGCGGGCAAACTCGGTCATGGCTCGCAATCCGTACAGCTCCTTGGCAGATACCCGCACTGGAACCCACCCTCCTCATCAAACAATCCTTAGTAAAAGGTCGGGATTATTCTAGCACATGGGCCAGGCCCTGTCAAGTATGGAAGGCCACAGCATCTGACAGGGCCAGGTAAGCCAACCGCCTTTGCACTTTCGCCACTTTTGCGGTATGATATGCCAAGTGCAGATCTGCGCCATCCGACATGCAGCTTCCGGAGCAACCTAACGTGCTCGACATGTTCTTCAACCCACAGGCCGTTGCGGTCATCGGCGCCTCGCGCACGCCAGGCAAGCTGGGTCACGCCGTGTTGCACAACGTCGTCGGGTACGGCTATCGGGGGACCATCTACCCCGTCAACCCCAAGGCAAACGAGATCCTGGGCCTGAAGTGCTATCCCAGCGTGCTGGCCGTGCCTGGACCGGTCGACCTGGCCGTCGTCTCGATCCCAAGCCGCCACGTGGCCGCAGCGCTGAGGGAATGCGGTGAGAAAGGCGTGCAAGGCGCCATCGTCATCTCCGCCGGCTTCCGGGAGGTGGGCAGCGAAGGTTGGCAGCGAGAACGAGAGATCGTCGCGATTGCCAGGCAGTATGGCCTGCGGCTCGTCGGGCCAAATTGCCTGGGCATCATTGACACCATCTCGAGCCTGAACGCTTCGTTCGCTGCCGGGATGCCACGACGGGGCGGCATCGCCTTCATGTCCCAGTCGGGGGCGCTGTGCACTTCGATACTGGACATGGCCTTGGCCGACAACGTGGGCTTTTCACGCTTTGTGAGCCTGGGTAACAAGGCCGACGCAGACGAGATCACGTTCATCAAGGCCTGGGAACACGATTTACCCAGTTCTGTCATCATGGCCTACGTGGAGGGCATCGACCGTGGGGTGGAGTTTATGCAGGTTGCCCGCCAGGTGACCCGTGAGAAACCGATCATCGCCATCAAATCGGGGACGACCGACGCGGGCTCGCGAGCGGTTTCTCTGCACACGGGCACACTCGCCGGCTCGGAGCGGGCCTACGAGGCCGCCTTTCGCCAGAGCGGCGTCATCCGCGCCCGGTCGGTGGAAGAGCTGTTCGACTATGCGATCGCTTTCGCCCGCCAGCCCTTGCTGGCCAACGACCGGATCGCCATCGTGACCAACGCTGGCGGGCCGGGCATCATGGCCACGGACGCCTGTGAAAGGGCAGGCCTGCAGTTGGCTGCCATGGAGACCGAAACGCTGGCTACCCTGCGTGCGGCCCTGCCCCAGGCCGCCAGCGTGCTGAACCCGGTGGACATCTTGGGTGATGCCCTGGCCGGCCGCTACAGCCTGGCCCTGGAAGCGGTGATCAGAGACCCCAATGTCGGCGGCGTCCTCGTGATCGTGACCCCGCAGATCATGACCGAGATCGAAGAAACGGCCCGGGCCGTAGGCGAGCTGTCGCAGACAAGCGAAAAACCGATCTTTGGCTGCTTCATGGGCCAGGAGCGGATACAGGCAGGCATCGACGTGCTGAACCAATACGCAGTGCCCAACTACCGCGTGCCCGAGAGGGCCATGGCGGCCATGGCCGCCATGGTGCGGCACCGTCGATGGCGCGAGCGCCCACCACTGCAGATCGAGACCTTTGAGGTGGATCGAGACCGGGTCCGGGCAGTACTCGAGCAGGTAAGGTCGATGGGCCGGCTGGCCATCGGCGACATCGAGGCCAGGGAGATCCTGGAAGCCTACGGGTTTGCCACACCGCGTACCTTCCTGGCCCGGGATCCGGACGAGGCGGTCCACTATGCCCACGAGATCGGCTTCCCAGTCGCCCTCAAGATCGCCTCGCCGGACATCCTGCACAAGACCGACCTGGGCGGTGTCAAGCTGAACATCATGACTGCCCAGGACGTGCGGGCCGCCTTTGAGCTGATGACCTACCGGGCCAACCGCTACGTACCCGACGCCGACATCTGGGGCTGCCTCGTACAGGAAATGGTGTCCGGCGGCAAAGAGATCATCGCCGGCATGAACCGCGACCCGCACTTTGGCCCACTGATGATGTTTGGGCTCGGCGGCATCTATAGCGAAGCCCTGCAGGATGTCTCCTTCCGCATCGCGCCACTGGACCGGCGCGATGCCTGGGAGATGATCACCGAGATCCAGGCGCACAATGTGTTGCGCGGAGTGCGTGGTGAGCGGCCCTCCGATCTCGAGGCGGTCGTCGAGGCGCTCCTGCGACTGGCCCAATTGGCCACAGATTTTCCCGAGATCGTAGAACTGGACATCAATCCCCTGACCGTGTTCGAGGAAGGGCGGGGAGTGATAGGCATCGATATGCGGCTTGTGCTAGCATAGAAAGGGGAAGCTAGGGATGGCAACATTGTACATCACGTCGACGGAGACCTTTTCCGGCAAGAGTGCTCTGTGCGTGGGGCTGGCCAAGCACTTTGAGGCCGCCGGCTACCGAACCGGCTACATGAAACCCATCAGTTCGGGTGCCAGGCTGGCCGCTGGCCTCGTGGACGAGGATGCCGAGTTCTTCAAGCAGACCTTCGGGCTACCAGATTCGCTGGAGGACATGGTCCCCATCGGCATCGCCCCGCGCACGGTCGAGGCCATCCTCAAGGGCGAGGAGACGACCGACTTTGTCGGAAGGCTCCAGGCCGCCTATGAGCGGGTCTCCGCGGACCGCGACATCGTCATCCTGGAAGGTGGCGTTAACCTGCGCGAGGGCTACCTGATCGGCCTGCCCACCCCCAGGGTCGCCGACCTGCTCAACGCGCGGGAGCTGGTCGTGATCAAATACCAGGACGACCTCCAGATCCTGGACGACGCTCTCACGGCCAAGGTCCGGCTGGGTGACACCTTCCTCGGCGTGGTGTTGAATGCCATCCCGCGGCAGCAGATGCCCTTCGTCCAGGAACTGGTCAAGCCTGGCCTGGAAGCGCGCGGGGTGCCTGTCCTGGCCGTCTTGCCCCAGGAGCGCCTGCTGCTTTCGATCAGCGTTGGGGAACTGGCGGGGTTTCTCAACGGCAAGATCCTGAACTGCGCCGACAAGGCGGACGAATTGGTGGAGCACCTCATGGTGGGGGCCATGAGCGTGGATTCGGCACTGACCTACTTCCGGCGCAAGCCGAACAAGGCGGTCATCACTGGCGGCGACCGGCCTGACATCCAGCTGGCGGCCCTGGAAACCAGCACCAAGTGCTTGATCCTCACCGGCAATCTCAGACCGAGCCCCATCATCCTCGGGCGCGCCGAGGAGGTGGGTGTGCCCATGATCCTGGTCCGCCAGGACACCCTGACGACCGTTGAGGTGATCGAGCGTTTCTTTGGCAAGACCCGCTTTCACCTGGAGAAAAAGATCCATCGCTTCCAGGAAATGCTCCAAGATCGGTTCGACTTTGACTTGTTATACAAGGCCCTTGAGCTTGGCTAAGGACGCAAGAGGACTTGGCAGATGCAGGCCTGCCCGCCGGGCGCTCTGCATCCGGCGACACAAGAACCTACAGATACAGGAGGGTAAACAATGACACTTATCGAAGACATCCATGGTCGAGAGGTCCTGGACTCACGAGGAAATCCAACGGTAGAAGTAGAAGTGTACCTGGAGGGCGGCGCGGTCGGGCGGGCCGCTGTGCCATCGGGTGCATCGACCGGAGTGCACGAAGCCGTCGAGCTGCGGGACCAGGACCCTGCTCGCTACGGGGGCAAGGGTGTGCTGCAAGCGGTGAACAACGTCAACCAGGTCATCTCTGAAGAGCTGTGGGGATTCGATGCCCTGGACCAGGTAGGCCTTGACGCATACCTGATCCAGCTAGACGGCACCCCAAACAAGGGTAAGCTGGGGGCCAATGCCATCTTGGGCGTCAGCCTGGCCGCGTCCAAGGCTGCTGCCGAGGCATTGGGCATACCTCTGTACCGCTACATCGGGGGCACCTCGGCCCGGACGCTACCCGTGCCGATGATGAACATCCTCAACGGTGGCAAGCATGCCATGGACGGCCCGGACTTGCAGGAGTTCATGGCCATGCCGGTGGGCGCACCATCCTTCGCCGAAGCCCTGCGCTGGGGGGCCGAAACCTACCAGGCGCTCAAGAAGGTGCTCAAGGCCAAGGGCTACAGCACCGGCATCGGCGACGAAGGCGGATTCGCCCCTTCCCTCAAATCCAACGAGGAAGCCATAGAGCTGATCATCGAGGCCATCCAGAAGGCGGGCTATGAGCCAGGCAAGGACATCTTTGTGGCCCTGGATCCTGCCGCCAGCGAGGTATTCGAGGGCAGCAAGTACATCCTCAAGAAGGAAGGCCGCACCCTATCGGGCGAGGAGATGGTCGACTTTTACGAGGGGTGGGTGGATAAATATCCCATCATCTCCATCGAGGATGGCCTGGCCGAGGATGACTGGGACAATTGGGTGCTCATGACCAGGCGCCTCGGGGATCGACTCCAGATCGTCGGCGACGACCTGCTTGTAACCAACGTGGAGCGGCTGAGGGACGGAATCGAGCGCAGGGCAGCGAACAGCATCCTGATCAAGCTGAACCAGATCGGTACCCTGACCGAAACGCTGGCAGCCATCGAGATGGCCAAGCGCGCCGGCTGGACCGCCGTCGTCTCCCACCGCTCGGGCGAGACAGAGGACACGACGATCGCCGACCTGGTGGTGGCGACCAATGCCGGGCAGATCAAGACCGGCTCCCCGGCACGCAGCGACCGTGTGGCCAAGTTCAACCAGTTGCTGCGCATCGAGGAAGAGCTGGGCGAGACTGCGGTCTATGCGGGCACGAGCGCATTCTACAACATCAAGCGCTAGGGGAGGAATCTGCATCTACCCAGCCGAGATCCCTCCCCGTGGTCGGGATGGCCGGTGCTTGAGGGTGGGTGTCTGCCACGCCGAGTGGCGCCGCGCGCCATGGATAGATTGGCAGCGATAGAGACATGGCGCCGCCCCTGAAATAAGGGGTGGCGCAATGTGTACCGGTCAAGGCAATAAGGAAGGCAACCCGGCGCGGTACGCGGCCCCGGTGCGGGACGCGGCCCCGGCCTTGGCGACAGGGGTCGCCGCCTGGCCCCCAACTCAGTCTGAGCCAGAGGGGCCCAACTCGGCTGCGGGCCGGGCGGTCGGCACCAGGAACCAGGCCATCACTACGGCGAGGGCAAAGGCCACGGCGGCCAGCAGAAACGGCGTGCGCAGGCCAAAGGCTGCAGCCGCACTGGCCCCCAGCAGGGGTCCCACCGCGTTGGCGGCCGATTCGACGCTGGCGTCAACCCCGTAGACGGCCCCCTGCCGGCCCTCCGGCGCAAGGTTGGCCAACAAG
>JAMJFU010000068.1 GCA_023544525.1 Anaerolineae bacterium
CAACTCCAGCTCGACCAGCTCCAACAACTCTGGGTCGTCCATCATGTCTACTTTGTTCAAATAGACCACCATCGCCGGCACTTCTACCTGGCGGGCCAACAATACGTGCTCCCGCGTCTGCGGCATGGGCCCATCCGGCGCCGCCACCACCAGGATGGCCCCGTCCATCTGGGCCGCACCGGTGATCATGTTCTTGATATAGTCGACGTGTCCCGGGCAGTCCACGTGAGCATAGTGCCGGTTGTCGGTCTCGTATTCCACGTGAGCCACGGCGATCGTGATGCCCCGGGCTTTTTCCTCCGGCGCATTGTCGATGCTGTCAAAGGGACGGAAGCTGGCATAGCCCTTCATCGACAGCACCTTGGTGATGGCGGCCGTCAGGGTCGTCTTGCCATGGTCGATGTGACCAATCGTCCCCACGTTCACGTGTGGTTTGGTTCGCTCAAATTTCGGCTTACCCATACTGGAACCTCCTGATGCTTTACAAGTTGACACGTCTCTGGTGTACGCCAGAAAGAGCCCACGATGGGATTTGAACCCATGACCTCGCCCTTACCAAGGGAGTGCTCTGCCGACTGAGCTACGTGGGCGTTCCTCTTGGTCCCTTGAAGCCACCCGTCGGATTCGAACCGACGACCCAGCGCTTACAAGGCGCTTGCTCTACCTGCTGAGCTAGGGTGGCTCGTAGTTAGCACTCCACGCAACCGCCACCCCATGCCCCCAAAGCGTGTCCCGGGCCATGTGGCGGCTTAGTATACTGACAATCGATCAAATTGTCAAATCGCATCTGCCATTATGCGACAATGCAGGCCTATCCCACAGGCGGAGGGGGTGGGATTCGAACCCACGGAGCATTGCTGCTCACGCGTTTTCGAGACGCGCGCATTAGGCCGGACTATGCTACCCCTCCAGCAAAGGACGATTATAGCATAGACGATATGAACAAGCAAACCTTTTGCCGGCCATTGCCGGACGGAAAACCTCAAGCTGTCTTTTCGAGGACGAGCAAGTGAGAAAGGCCAAAGTAGCGCAGGGGGGTCTCTTCCAGGAAATACGTGACCCGTCTCAAGATCCGGCCCAACGAGCCGTGGCGCCGCACGATCTTGTCATAGCCGGGGAACACCTGGGTGTGAACAACAACCCGCACCGGAAGCCCAGCAACCAACGCCTGCAGATCCCGCACCGTGTAGGCCCTCACGTGAGGGCAAAAGCGCGTTCGCCAGCGGTCCGGCAGATAGTTCACCAGCGGGATATTGCCAAAATGGTACTCCCCACCCCAGTACGCACCATGTGTCTCGAAAGGGTACAGGCGGTTCGGGGCAAAGATCACCAGCCGCCCGCCGCGGGATCCGGCCTCTGGCCGGGGGCTGCGCAACACCCGGACAGCCTCCACGATGGCCTGCCGATCATCCTGCACGTGCTCGATCACCTCATGTGAGAGGACGACGTCGAAAACGCCCTGGACAAAAGGCAGATCCTCAGCCGATGCCACAGAGAGGTTGGGCAGATCACGGCTGCCCTCTATGACCTTGTCGGCATCAACGTCGATGCCGTGCACGTCCTGGCTGAAGCGCCTGAAGGCACGGACATAGGTCCCCAAGCCACACCCCACGTCCAGAATGGCCCGGCCCTCCAACGTGGCATGGCGCCTGATCAGCTCCAGGCGGCGCTCCTGCCCAAAGCCCCAGACGTAACTGGGATGTCCGAGTCGAATTGCTCTGTCCTGTTCCAAGGGAGGTGTTTCCGGCCCCGCTCTCTGGCCCTGGGCCTGCCCTACCATCCGTACTGCAGGCGCAGCACCAAGCGAATAGGCAGGTCGTAAGCCATCATCTTGGCCTGGGTTTCTTCAAAGGGATACGCCACTCGCCGGTACTCAACCGTCATCACCTCATCGTCCAGGATGGCATAACTGGCCCGGGGATCCCCATCGCGGGGCTGACCCACGCTGCCAGGGTTGAGGATCAAACGGTCGAGCCCCAGCCCCAGCGGCACATCCAGCACAGGCGCCAGTGCCTCAGTCTCCGCCTGCCCGTCCTCCTCGTGGTGTTGAAAGATCACCGGCGTGTGCGTGTGACCTACCAGGCAATAAGGGGTATCAAAGTGCTCAAAATTAACCTCTGCCGTGGACGCGTAGATGATGTACTCCCAGATCGGATGGCGCGGGCTGCCATGGAAGAGGCTAAGGTCTCCCTGGACCCGCGTCTCGGGCAAGGCCTCGAGATATGCCAGGTTCGTGGGGGTGAGTTGCCTTCGGTTCCACAGGTTCGCATCGCGCGCGTCGGGGTTAAAGTCGCTCAGATCCAGCTTCCCCACCGTCGCCCAGTCGTGGTTGCCAGCAATGGCCAGATGATCCTGGGATCGTAGCAGTTCGACACAGCCATTCGGGTCGGGCCCGTAGCCAACCACATCGCCGAGGCACCAGGCCTGATCCACCGGTCCAGCATCGTCGAGCACGGCATTGAAGGCTTCCAGGTTGCTGTGGATGTCCGAGAGAATCAGGTAGCGCATCCCGTGTCCTTTTCGCAGATTGGCGACCATCATACCATACATCTCCGGTTCGGGTCAAGTGCTTGTCGTTTACTCGTAATCATAGTATAATTGCCGGTCGAAGGTGCGGAGGCATGCCAGTTCTAGATCAAGACACGCTCGATTTCATCAGTCACAGCCCTGCTCAGACGCGAAGGGTTGGTGCCAGGCTGGGTGCCCTGGTAAGATCAGGTGACCTCATCTGCCTCGAGGGAGAGCTGGGCACCGGAAAAACACGCCTGGCCCAGGGCATCGGCCTGGGAATGGGTGTCGTCGAGCCCATCACCAGCCCGACCTTTACCCTGATCAGTGAGTACCATCCACCACGCCCGGTGCCGACGCTGTTTCACATCGACGTCTACCGCCTGGACGACCCGGTGCACGAGGCCATGGCCTTTGGCCTGGACGATTATCTGGATGACGGAGTGTGCGTCATCGAATGGGCCGAGCGGATCAAACCGATCCTGCCTGCCGAGCGGCTGTGGATCACCCTTCGACACCTGGATGCCAACAAGCGTGGCATCATGATGCAGGCGAACGGCCCGCGCTCCCAGGAGCTGTTGGCTGCCTTTCGCCAGAGTGCCTTTGGAGTCTAGGAGTTAGGGGCGACAGATGCTACTAGCCATCGATACGGCAACCCGCATGGCCGGCCTGGCCCTGTATGACGAGAAGCGCGAGTGGGTCGTGGGCGAGGAGACCTGGCATTCAGCCAACAACCACACCGTCGAGCTCATGCCCCGGTTGGTCCGGCTCCTGGAGCAACAGGGGATCACGCCTGGCGGCTTGACTGGCATTGCTGTCAGCCAGGGGCCCGGTTCCTTCACCGGCCTCCGCATCGGCCTGAGTGTGGCCAAAGGCCTGGCCCTGGCGAGTGAATTGCCGATCGCCGGCATTCCGACCCTCGATGTTGTGGCCGAGCCGCACAAATCTCAGGCCCTCCCCATCTGTGCCCTGATCCAGGCAGGTCGCGGCCGGTTTGGCGTGGGCCATTATGTCCGGCAGCGGGGCCGCTGGACACGGCGCGGCCCGTTTCGCCTTGCCACATTGTCATCCCTCTGCGAAGAGATGGCAGAGCCTACCCTCTTCTGCGGAGAGCTGCAGGCCAAGGACGCCGAGCAGATCCGGCGGCAGCACACACCCGAGTCGCTGGTTGCCACACCTGCAGCCTCGTTGCGCCGCGCGGCCTACCTCGCCGAGCTGGGCTGGGCGCGCCTCTCCAGGGGCAGCTTTGACGATCCCGCGCAATTATCCCCCATCTACCTGCAGCATCCACAAATCGATGGCTGAACGATTACCCTATATCGTCCAGCCAATGACGTTGGCCGACATCGATCGTGTGCTAGAGATCGAACAACTCTCCTTCTCTGCTCCCTGGTCTGCACGTGCCTACCGGTTCGAGATCACCCAGAACGAGCATAGCACCATGCTGGTGGTGCGACCGGCAGCCTCACGGCCCGTGGTAGCAGCCCGCTGGCTGAGGCTCCTCTCACCTGGCGTTCGGGAGCCGGTCCTTGGCTACGCCGGCTTCTGGCTGCTCTCAGAGGAGGCCCACATCGCCACCATTGCCGTGCATCCTGAGTGGCGGGGCCGAGGTCTCGGGGAACTGCTGCTGCTCTCGCTCCTGGAAGAGGCCATGGAGTCTGACGCGCGCAGGGCAACCCTCGAGGTCCGTGTGTCAAACACCGTCGCCCAGGCGCTCTATCGCAAGTACGGATTCCAGACGGTGTCCCGGTCCAAGCGCTACTATGCGGATAACAACGAAGACGCCTACATCATGGCCACGTCCCCCTTTGAAACGCCAGGATTCACCGACAGGCTCAGGCTACGCCGGGCAGAGCTGCGCTCCCGCCTCCGCCAGGAAGCGGAGGCCGCAGGGCCCCATCCTCAACGAATCCAGAAAGAGTCGCACTAGACAAAAGCCGTTAGATGCGGTAGAATCCACTCACCGCAGATGAGTGGTGTGGTTATATTCACTGATGCCCTGAATACTTGAGCTGGGCAGCGTCTGGCGCGGCTCCCCAGCCCTGGCTGACGGTAAGTGGCCGCATACCAAAAGTGCGCCGCTAGATTCGAGGAAAGGAGTTGATCCTTGTCTGAACTCACGGTCCTCTACCAAGAGGTTCGAACCTGCCAGAAATGCATCCTGAGCGAGGGACGGACCAACGCTGTGCCGGGCGAAGGGCCCGAAGACGCCGAGATCATGTTCATTGGCGAAGGGCCGGGCTTTCACGAAGACCGGCAGGGTAGACCTTTTGTGGGAGCAGCCGGCAAATACCTTGAGGAGTTGCTGGCCAAAATCGACCTGACCCGCGAGGAAGTATACATCACCAATGTGGTCAAGTGCCGGCCCCCCGGAAACCGCGACCCGGAAGCAGAGGAAATTGAGGCCTGCCGGCCCTACCTGGACCGCCAGATTGAGCTGATCCGGCCCCGGCTCATTGTCACCCTGGGGCGTTTTTCGATGCAGCGCTATTTCCCCGGAGCCTCGATCTCTCGCATCCACGGCCAGCCCAAGCGGGTGGGCAATGTCATCTATTATCCCATGTTCCACCCGGCCGCTGCCCTACACCAGCCCCGCTGGCGAAGCCTGGTGGAAGAAGACATACTTAAGATCCCAGAATTGATAGCCAAGCTTGACGAGATCGAAGAAGCGGAACCGGACATCCCCCAGGCAGAACAATTGAGTCTATTCTAGCGCACCTGCGTGCTGTTTGGGTACACACGCGGCCTGACGCTCAATGCTGCCGGGTGACCTTCGAATGCATAGCTACTTCCAACGAGAAGGAGTCCCACTTGTCTGAAGATATCCTGAGAATCATCCCTTTGGGTGGTGTTGGCCAGATCGGCAAGAACATGATGGTCTTTGAGTACGGCGGCCAACTACTCATCGTGGATGCTGGCCTGATGTTCCCCGAAAGCGACATGCTGGGCATCGACATCGTCATCCCCGACATGGGCTATGTGTTCGAGAGAAAGGACCACGTCCGGGCCATCATCGTCACTCATGGCCATGAGGACCACATCGGCGGCCTGCCGTACCTGCTGCAGCAGGTACGGGCACCGCTCTATGCCACCCGGCTGACCCGGGGCCTGATCGAGGTCAAGCTCAAAGAACACCATCTTTTGGACAAAGTCGAGCTGAACACCGTGTCCCCAGACGAGCAGGACACCCGGTTGGATCTGGATCCCTTCTCGGTGGAATTCTTCCGCGTCTGCCACTCGATGCCGGACGGAGTTGGCCTGGCCATCACGACCCCTGTCGGCCTGGTCGTACACTCCGGCGACTTCAAGTTCGACCAGACACCCGTCGACGGCCGCCTTACTGACTTTGGCACGTTGGCCGGGCTGAGCCGGCGGGGTGTGCGTGTCCTACTCTCCGACTCGACCAACGCCGAAACCGATGGGCAGACCCCCAGCGAACGAGTCGTGGGGGAGACCTTTGACCTCATTTTCTCCCGGGCCGCGGGCCGGATCATGGTCGCTACTTTTGCCTCGAATATTTCGCGCGTGCAACAGGTCATCGACGCCGCACGCAAATACGGTAGACGGGTGGGGATCGTGGGGCGCTCGATGGTGAACAACGTCCGCATGGCCGCAGAACTGGGCTACCTGGATATCACGCCCAGCGAGCTCCTGACGGCCCAGGAGATAAACGGCCTGCCGCCAGAGCGGGTGGCCATTGCCTGCACCGGCAGCCAGGGCGAACCGACCTCTGCCCTGGTTCGTATGGCCATGGGCGAGCATCGCCAGGTCAACATCCGTCCAGGCGACACGGTCATTGTCTCGGCTACGCCCATCCCGGGCAACGAGGAATTTGTCAACCGCACGGTCAACAACCTCTTTCGCGCCGGCGCCGAGGTCTACTATCACGAACGAGCCCAGGTCCACGTGTCGGGCCATGGCAGCCGGGAAGAACACAAGCTCATGCTGAACCTGCTCCGCCCGCGCTTTTTCGTGCCGATCCACGGCGAATACCGCCACCTGGTGCTTCATGGGCGCATGGCAGAGGAGGTGGGCATTCCGCGGGAGAACATCTTTATCGTCGAGAGCGGCCAGGTCCTCGAATTCGGCCCAGAATGGGGCCGCATCAACGGCCTCGTCACGGAAGGACATGTCCTTGTTGATGGCCTGGGGGTGGGAGACATAGGCAACGTTGTCCTGCGCGACCGGCACCTCCTCTCCCGCGATGGCTTTGTCGTGGTAGTAGTCGCCGTAGACGCCGACACGGGCAAGGTCCTCGAGGGCCCCCATATCATCACCCGCGGGTTCATTTACATCCGCGAATCGGAAGAGCTCATCGACGAAGCCGTACAGTGCGTCCTGGAGGCTGTGGAACATGGTGGCCCGCGCTCGACCCTCAGCGGCAAGATCAAGGACAGCCTGGCTGCATTCCTGTATGAGCAGACGAAACGCCGGCCGATGATCCTCCCGGTCGTGATGGAAGTATGAATGTCTCCTGAGGGTTCCTATGGCTAAGCACATCCAGGTTATCATCAATCCCGCTGCGGGGCAGCCCGAACCGATCCTGCCTGTCCTGAACACGGTCTTTCAGGAAGCCGGCGTCGAATGGGAGGTGGCCGTCACCCAAGAACTGGGGGATGGCACCCGTCTGGCAGAGGAAGCGGTCAGGGCCGGAGCCGACGTGGTAGCAGCCTACGGGGGCGACGGCACGGTCATGGAAGTGGTAAACGGCCTGATCGGGAGCGACGTCACACTCGGCATTCTACCTGGTGGGACGGGCAACGTCCTGTCCGTCGAACTCGAGATCCCACAGACGCTGGAGGAGGCTGCAAAGCTGATCTGCGCTGCCGAGCCAGCCATCCGGCGGCTGGACCTGGGCAAGTGCGGTGAAAGGTATTTCCTACTGCGACTGTCGACCGGCTTCTCGGCTCGCCAGATCGGGATGGCCAGCCGGGAGATGAGGGATCAGTACGGCAGGCTGGCCTACCTGATCGCAGCCTTGCGGGCCCTGCCCGCGGCCAAACCCATCCACTTTCGACTCACCCTGGACGACGAACAGGAGAGCTTTGAGGGCATGACCTGCATTGTGGCCAACGCCGGAAGCGTAGGCATATCCGGCATCTCGCTGGCATCCAAAATCCGCATCGACGACGGGATGCTGGACTTGCTGGCAGTCCAGGACTTGAACCTGGAGGCACTATCATCGCTGGCAGCCAGCATCGCCGACCTCCCTTCTGAGGCCACGGATCTCAACCACTGGCAGGCTCGCCGGATCACGATTGACTGCGACCCCGCCCAGCCGGTCGTGGCCGATGGCGAAGACGTGGGCACGACCCCCGTCACCGTAGAGGTCGTGCCGCAAGCCATCCCAGTGATCGTCCCGGTGCGAGAGGCCTAGAAAAAAAGACCCGGCTCGTTTGGAAAGCCGGGTCAAGTTTGTGCGTCAGCCATATCCCCGCCAGCGGCTGGCAGCGGCTCGAGGGAGGATCAACGGCCCTGGGACCACTGCGATCTGGCGGTCTGGCCAGAGGACGGCCAGAGGCTCTGCCCACCACAGGGCACCACTGTCTCCATCCCCTTCTTTCTCTTCCTTTGGCTCGTGGATCACGTAGAACCGGACCTTCTCGCTCTCGGTCTTGTTGCCTGCAGCATCGTACGCTACCACGTGCACGGCGTGGGATTCGGTGAGGACATCACCCCTGGCAATGACCATGAAACCACTCTCCCAGGTCTCGGTAATGGTCTTGCCATCGGGGCTTCTCTCCACCCAGCGGACCAAGACCTCTTCTGTGGTCGTGGTACCGTCAGGGTTGGTGATGACTCGCGTTTCGCGGACGGGCTCCAGGCTGGGATTTGGCCTCCGGTCCCGCATCTTCAGCACCCACTTGACAGCGTACGGCTCGACTACGCTAAAGTCCACGAGCTCGTCGTCCAGGTAGAATTCGACCTTGTCGATCTGGACATTATCACTTACCTCAGCAGCCAGGTTCGCCCATTCGTCGGCTGCCTCGAGCTCGTACACGCGGCCTGGCCAGGGATAGCCGACGGCTGCCTCCGGGGGTGTGTTGTCCACCGTCACATAGCTGGTCGCCCGGCGAAAGTTCTGGCTGTTGTCGACCACGGTCAACTGCAGGGTGTAGAGGCCATCCTGCAGGTTACGCACGTCCCAGAATTCCAATACGTTGTTGTCCACCTGATTATAGTGATCGCCGCCAATCTGGCTCCAGGCGGACGGGTTGAGGCCTTCGCCGAACTCCAGGCGGTAGAAGGCAAAGTCGCCCGACCGCGCGTTACCCCGGATAGACACGATGCCTTTCACATGGTTACCCAGGGATGGGTCAAGGAGGACCACCTCGCCGCCTTCTGGGCTGCAGCCATAGATCTCGTCGCGTTGGGTGGGCGGCTGGGGGATGCCTTGCTGGCGCACCCAGTCGGCTGCTTCCGGCGGGTAGACTTCGTACACCCGCTCCTCGACCAGCTCGGGCGGCGTACAGGCCGTGGCCAGTTTGCCCGACTGCCGGTTCACGCGTTCCACGCGGTGCACGTTACAGTACTCGGTCGGTTCGGTCCCTTCGATGAACAGGGCATTGACGCGGTTCGGGCAGTGCTCATTCGGCAACAGGCCCGAAACAGCGCACACCTGGACGTTTGTCATGCCCGGCGGCCTGGCAAAGTTCTCGACGAGATTACCCAGGAGCCGCTCGGCATGGCCTTCGTTGTAGATCCGTTCCATGACTTCGTGCCAGATAGGCCCCGCCCCCCGCGAACTGGACAGACCCACCATAGGCTCATTCTCATTGTTGCCCACCCATACCCCGGTTACAATCTGAGGTGTATAGCCGACCGTCCACACGTCGCGCCAGTCGGTGGTGGTCCCGGTCTTGGCAGCCGCCGGCCGGCTGAGCCGAAGCGCGCTGTTCGAGCCAAAGACCGGGGCGCGGGCATTATTGTCGGCGAGCACGTTGGTCAGCAGGAAGGCTTCCTGCTGCGAGAGCTCACGGCCATCAGCCAGGACCACGCTGCGCGCTTCCGGCTGGAGATACTCGTGCAAGACCTGGCCGTTGGCATCCTCTATCCGTAGGATAGAGACCGGATCCAACTGGCGATACCCCGACCGGGGCAACTTGGCCGGCTGGCCCATCATGATCCCGCCGTTGGCAAAGACGCCGTAAGCATAGGCCAGATCCAGCAACCAGACCTCCCCGCCGCCGAGCGTCAGGCTGAGGCCGTAGTAATCCAGGTCCCGGTTCAGGGTATTGATACCCAGGGCATGCGCAGTCCGGATTACATTGCCCACCCCCACCATGTCCAGGACCTTAACCGCGGGGATGTTCCGGGATTGGGCCAGAGCCGTGCGCAGGCTCTTGGGCCCGAGGTAATTCCGGTCATAGTTCTCAGGGCAGTAGGGTGGGTTGGGATAGTCATCAAAACAACTATGCACGTCCATGACCATCTCGGCAGCGGTGTGGCCCTGGTGAAAAGCGGTCACATAGCTGAAGGGCTTGAAGGACGAACCGGGCTGCCTCGGCGCGATGGCAACGTTTACGTTACCGTCGATCTCTTCGCTCCAGTAGTCAATGCTGCCCACCATGGCCAGGATCTCGCCTGTTTGGGTGCGAATGACGACGACAGCCGCGTTCGATACATCGTACTTTTCCTCTTGCAGCCTGGTGACATGGTTCCGGGCCTCTTCCTCCGCCAGCCGGTTGATCTCGAGGTCCACCGTGGTATAGACTTTCAGGCCACCACGATATAGCAGTTCCGGCCCGATCTCTGGCATGTCCTCCAGCTGTTTGCGCACATACATGGCAAAGTGGGGCGCCACCAGGTCATAGCGCTTGAGCATCGACGAATGGATCTGCAACGGTTCGGAATAGGCACCGTCGGCCTCGGTCTGGGTAATGTAACCCTCCTCCATCAACCGCTGCAAGGCGATCCGCTGGCGCTTTTTGGCCTCGTCGGGGTTATCGATGGGGTTCATGGCAGGATACTGGACGATAGGAGCCAACATGGCACATTCGGCCAGCGTCAACTCCGGGGCATGCTTGCCAAAATAGACCTGGGCAGCCGCCTCCACGCCGATGGCCCAGTTGCCATAGTAGTTCGTATTCAGGTACCATTCCAGGATCTGATCCTTCGAATAGAGCCGCGAGATTTCCAGGGCCAGGATGGCCTCCTTGATCTTGCGGGCGTAGGATATCTCGTAGCGCTCTTCCTCGGGGATGAGGATATTTTTGACCAGCTGGACAGTGATCGAGCTGCCACCTTGAACACCTTGACCCTGCAGGTTCAGCATGAAGGCTCGAACGATACCCTGGGGATCGATGCCAATGTTGGAGTAAAAGGTCTTGTCCTCCAGGGCAATCGTCGCATTGCGGAAATCTTCCGGGATCTGCTCCATAGGCAGTAACGTGCGATCGCCGCGCCGGGGATCGATAACCTCCATCAACAGGACCTGGCCCGTCCGGTCATAGATCTTGGTCGTCTCGAACTTTTCCTGGCGCGTCACGATCGCGTTTGGATCGGGGAGGTCCTTGGCATAGTAGCTATACAGGCCTGCCACGGTGGCGATGCCCGCAATGATCGAAAAGACCGTAGCGGACAGGACCAGGATGATCAAGCCAGCGCCTAGCCGGAGAGCCAGCCGGCCAAACCCGCCTTTGCCATTGGCGCGGCGTTGGCGACGGTGGCGCAGGAGCCACACCCTTTCTTCTGCGTCCATACCCCACTCCCACTGCTTTGATAGAGGAACAGTAAACGTCAAGACCTAACGAGAAAGGGGCAGCCGGCCGCCAGGCGGTCTCTCCCCCTCTCTCCACCGTCGAATATTAGCAGAAAACGGCCAGAATGGCAAGCACCGAGGCGGCAGGCAACCAGCCGCTGCCCGGCGCAAACCCTACGGGTACCTGGCGCTGCACCGGCACCAAGTGCCGGCATCAGCCCTGCCTGGCTCTCCTGTCCGGTAGCCTCTAGCCAGCCGAAGCCGGCTCCGGCATCATGGGGACCTTGACACCGTGGTCGCGGGCAAATTGGACGGCTGCCGGATAGCCGGCATCGACGTGGCGCAAGATGCCCATCCCCGGGTCGTAGGTCAGGACCCGCTTGAGGCGGCGGGCCGCCTCCGGGGTGCCATCGGCGACGATGACCTGACCGGCGTGCAGGCTGTAACCGATGCCGACCCCGCCGCCATGGTGAAAACTGACCCACGTCGCCCCGCCTATGGCATTCATGGCAAAGTTCAGGATGGGCCAGTCGGCGATAGCGTCTGAGCCATCCAGCATCCCTTCCGTCTCCCGGTTGGGGCTGGCAACAGAGCCGCAGTCGAGATGGTCCCTGCCGATGACAATGGGTGCGCTGATCTGGCCACTGGCGACCGCATCGTTAAAGGCCAAGCCGGCCCTGTCCCGCTCCCCGTATCCCAGCCAGCAGATGCGGCTGGGCAGGCCCTGGAAGGCCACCTGCTCTTGGGCCATCTTGATCCATCGGACCAGGTGCTCCTTCTCGGGAAAGAGATCGACGATGATCTGGTCCGTCTCATAGATGTCCTGAGGATCGCCAGAGAGTGCCACCCAGCGGAAGGGCCCCTGCCCTTCGCAGAACAGAGGACGGATGTAGGCCGGCACAAAGCCCGGATACACCCATTCCGCGTCAGCGTCGCCGCCTGCCTTGGCCCCTGTGAATCCAGCATTGAAGGCCATCTGCCGCAGGTTATTGCCATAATCAAAGACAATGGCACCCTGTGCCTGCATCTCAACCATCGCCTGGCAGTGCTGGGCCATGGCCTGCATGGAACGCTCCTGGTAGGCCTTGGGATCCCGTCGGCGCAGCGCCTCTGCTTCCTCCAGCGACAGGTCGTTCGGGACGTACATCAGCGGATCGTGAGCGCAGGTCTGGTCGGTGACGATATCGGACGTCACGCCACGGACCACAAGCTCGGGAAAGACATCGGCGGCGTTGCCGATCAGGCCAATGCTCTTGGGCAGCTCGTCCTTCACGGCCTGATCCACCAGCGTCATCGCTTCTTCCAGGTCATCGACTACGACATCCAGGTAGCGATGGTCCAGTCGTCGCTGGGCACGCCACGGATCGATCTCGACCACCAGGGCCACCCCCTCGTTCATCGTGACTGCCAACGGCTGGGCCCCGCCCATCTCGCCCAGTCCGGCTGTGAGCACAAACTTGCCCTTTAGACTGGCCCCCGGGCCAAAGTGCTTCCGGGCAGCGGCAGCCAGCGTCTCGTAGGTGCCCTGGAGAATGCCCTGTGTGCCGATGTAGATCCAACTCCCCGCCGTCATCTGGCCGTACATGATCAGGCCCGCTGCTTCCCAGCGGTCAAAGTTCTCCTGGGTGGCCCAGGCAGGGACGATGTTCGTGTTGGCAATGATCACCCGAGGCGCGTCCTCGTGGGTGGGAAAGACGCCCACAGGCTTGCCACTTTGAACCAGCAGCGTCTCCTCCGGTTCCAGGTTTCGCAGGCTGTCGAGGATAGCGTCAAAGCAGTCCCAATTCCGGGCGGCCTTACCCCGCCCGCCATAGACGATCAGGTTATCGGGATCGCCCGCCACCTCTGGATCCAGGTTGTGCTGGATCATGCGATAGGGTGCTTCGATCAGCCAATTCTTGCAGGTCAGCTCTGTTCCCCGTGGCGGGTGGATTACACGGCTCGTCATACACCTCCTCCTATCTCGGCACTGACGGACACACAAGTTCCCTGGGCCAGCACTGCCCGGCTAGTTGCGTCCCAGCCTAACGATGGCAGGCTCAATCCACATGGGATGAAGGGAGAAACGAAGCGAGGACCTAGACGTCTGCCTGCTGTTCGACAAAGCTGGCAAAGGCCAACAACTCTGCCCGCGCTTGACCAAAAGCGGCAGGCGCATCTTCCACGAGCTTCTCAATCTTGGCGGGATCGAATCTAAAAGTGTAGACATTGCGCACAATATGGCGAAAACCGCGGTACTCATCGAGGAGCTGGCCTGTGGCTGTTGAGATCACCGCCGGTCGTATGCCGTAGACCTCGGATGCCATCTGCTCTAGCAGCAGTTGATGCCAGTGTGCGCCTGTTGGCATTCCTCGATCCACGATCGTGGCGATGAGTTCGAACATCCGCTCGAGTCCTGCGTAGAAGCTATGCAGGTTTAGAGCGACGCTGTCAAGATAGAGGTCATCTGTTGAGCTCTTGGCCCGACGCCAGCCCTCCTGTGCTCGCTCCACGACACGGTTCAGATCTTCGCACTCACTACGGATCCGAGCCGCCAGGCGGAGCAGACGCTCGCTCACAGCGCCACACCTTCTTGGTCTATGGCCTGGCGCAGGGCGGGCCGGCAGTCCTGAGGGTCGACCAAGTCGACCTTGAACTCTGCACTCAAACCCGTCACTGCAGCCACCGCTCGGAAGAAAACATCCGGCGGTATCCCCCATGCAGCCAGATCGATGTCAGACCAGCGCGTGAACCATTCGTCGTGCGTAAGCGAACCAAAAACGACGATGTGGGTCGCCCCATACCGCTCGCGGAGCAGATCAGCCGCCGTCTGCGCCACCTGCCAGGCCCTATTCAGGCGTTCCGAGCTTGCCACCTTTGCAGCTCGGCTGCCCGGCCGGTATGCTTGCCATTCCTTTCTGCTCAACTGCAGGGCTGTCTTGCCCATCGTCTGGATCGTCCTCACCGTCTAGGTAGAGATATATTAGCAGCTTTGAGACGATATGTCAACGCGGCATCACCACTGGCAGCTGCATTGATCATCTGCTGTCGACTTGCTTCAGAAGGTTATACATCAAAGTACAGCGCCATCTCGTAGGGATGGGGCCGGTCGCGCACCTCCAGGTGTTCGTGCGTCATCTTGTACTGGATCCAATCCTGGATGAACTCGGCGTCCATCACACCCCCGGCGAGCAAGAACTCATGGTCCTGCTCGAGCGCCTCGAGGGCCTCGCCCAGCGAGGTGGGCAAGCCCTTGATCTTTTTGCGCTCGGCCTCGCTCCAGGTAAAGATGTTGCTGTCGAAAGGGCCAAAGCCCGCCTCGGTGGGATCGATTTCGTTGAGAATGCCGTCCAGGCCGGCCATGAGTTGGGCCGCCACCGCCAGGTAGACGTTGCACGTAGCGTCGGGCGGCCGGAACTCGAAGCGCTGGTCGTTGGGATTGTTGGCATAGAGCGGGATGCGTACGGCAGCACTGCGGTTACCCACCGAGAAAAAGAGGTTGACCGGTGCCTCGTAGCCGGGCACCAGGCGCCGGAATGAATTGGTGCTGGGATTGGTCAAGGCCAGCAAAGCAGGCCCGTGGCTCAAGAGGCCACCGATATAGTGTAAAGCCATCTGGCTCAAGCCGGCATAGCCCTCAGGATCGTAGAACAGCGACAGGCCGTCCCTGACCAGCATCTGATGGAAGTGCATGCCATTGCCAGCTTCCCCAAAGAGGGGCTTGGGCATGAAGGTGGCTGTCTGGTTGTGGGCCGCGGCGGTCATCTTGGCCACGTACTTGACCTTCATGGTTGCATCCGCGCTCTGCAACAGCCCCATCAGGGGTGGCTCGATTTCCACCTGGCCCGGCCCGCCCACCTCGTGGTGATGGTACTTGATGGGCACACCCATCGCTTCCAGGTGTAGGCACATCTCGCTGCGCAGATTGTAGAGCGAATCGCGAGGCGGATGGGCGTGGTAGCCCCCATGCATCGGGATGTAGTGCCCCAGGCCGCCACTGGGGCTCTTCCACATCCCTTCGGAGGACTCGAGACGGTAGCCCACACGGTGGATTTCGTTCTCAAAGGCCACCGAGTCAAAGACATAGAACTCGTACTCGGGTCCCCAGGAGCTCTCCTCGGCTATGCCCAATTCCCGCAAATAGTCCTCGGCCCGGCGGGCGATATTGCGCGGGTCGCGGGGAAAATCGACGCGTGTGTCGGCTTCCCTGGCTGAGCAGATGAAGCTGAGCGTAGGTGCATCCCAGAATGGATCCAGAAAGCCGGTGGACAGGTCGGGCACGATGACCATATCACCGGCTTTGAGGGGTTTGAGCCCCACGCTGGAGGCATCAAAACCAATTCCTTCCTCCAGAAGCAGCGGGGTGAACTGGCTTGCCGGGACGGTCACGTGATGCCAGCGCCCCCAAAGGTCAGCGTACTTGAGATCCACCATGCGGACATCCTGGTCGAGGACGAACTGCTTTGCTTCGACAAAGCTCTTGAACATCCTTTTCCCTCTCCTTGTATGGGCGCTCGCCTTTGGCGCCTGCTAATGCGTTTGCGCTACTCCCCTTGTGAACTGCATGCAGCCCACAGGAGGCCGGAGCTAACGAGCAGGCAGGGCCAGGGCACGCCATGTTGACCATCTTGAGCTGGTAGTCTCCTCGCTCGATGGCTGGTACTGGACAAGCCGGCATACGGCCGCCGGCCGCCCGCCGCCTCCTCCGCGGGTGCCCGCTTGCCAGTTCCCGACTGCTCTAGTATAATAGTCGGCGTTGTGTAGCTATTGGATTCGGACCACCAGTCGGGCCGAGCTCCACAGATCTTCCAGGTCATAGTATTCCCGGAGATCAGGGTCAAAGATGTGGACCACGACGGAGCCAAAATCGAGCAGCACCCAACCAGAGGCGGGCTGGCCCTCCACGTGCAGGGGCCGCGCGCCCGCGCTGCGCGCTTGTTTGGTTATCTCGTCGAGGATGGCCCTAAACTGGGGCGTACTGTCTGCATTGCATAGGACAAAATAGTCGGCCAACAGGGACACGCCCTGCATGTCCAACACGGCGATATCCGAACCTAGCCGTTCGGAGATGGC